>NZ_BAAHXK010000051.1:0-214 GCF_054656915.1 Methylothermus subterraneus | reverse complement strand
TGGAACAGTGGCCTGACATCCCCATCGTCCTGCACCAGGACCACGGAGCCGACCCGGGCGTGTGCGCGCGCTCGATCCAGTCGGGATTCACCTCGGTGATGATGGATGGGTCCTTGATGCCGGACATGAAAACCCCTTCCACTTACGAGTACAACGTCGAGGTCACGGCCAAAGTGGTCGAGATGGCGCACGCGTGCGGGGTCTCGGTGGAAGG
>NZ_BAAHXK010000050.1:0-231 GCF_054656915.1 Methylothermus subterraneus | reverse complement strand
GGGCGGTGATTTTGCCGCAGGCGCATTGAAGATCAAAGCGCCCGTCGGCTCGCACTCCGGTAAGCCGCCCCACGTGAACCCCGGCGTATTTGCCTTTGGGTTGCACCAGCTTCACCTGATCGCCGGTCTGGAAGCCATGTACCCGTTTGATCCGTCCCGCGGCGGCCCTAGGGAAGCCGTAGCGGTCCATCTTCACCACCTGGCGTTTCCCTCGACCGACGGCGGTGATGG
>NZ_BAAHXK010000049.1:0-244 GCF_054656915.1 Methylothermus subterraneus | reverse complement strand
TGGCAGGGCATCAGCGGCTTGAGATTACGGTCCAGGACAAACACCCTATTCTGTTTCATATCGTCGTTACCTCTTACAGTCTCGCCCGAAGGCGGTCATGGCCACCTCGCCAACGTTATCCGAGGCTTCCCTGGCCGACGCACAGCCGTATGCCGCATCGTGCGGTTTAACGCCGGCCTCGCAATGGTCCGGGGCTGGTGGAGCACCCCGGAGTGCCCGTCGGTAACGTAGCCCGATCACAGGA
>NZ_BAAHXK010000048.1:0-258 GCF_054656915.1 Methylothermus subterraneus | reverse complement strand
CCGTTCACTATCATTTTGAAGGATCGGGACGATGGGCAAGTGCAGCCTATGCGCCTTAAGTCCGATCCGGGCAGCAAAACGACGGGCATGGCCCTGGTAGCCACCTTTGCCCGCCGAGGCGAGACGGTGATCTGGGCCGGCGAGCTGCATCACCGGGGCCACCGGATTCGCAAGCGGCTGGCGCAACGGGCGGCTTGCCGCCGGAGTCGGCGTTACCGCAAAACCCGTTACCGGAAGCCGAGGTTTGACAACCGGCGG
>NZ_BAAHXK010000047.1:0-258 GCF_054656915.1 Methylothermus subterraneus | reverse complement strand
CCGCCGGTTGTCAAACCTCGGCTTCCGGTAACGGGTTTTGCGGTAACGCCGACTCCGGCGTATCGCTCGCCTCTGCCCCAGAGAAGCGCGAATCCGGTGGCCCCGGTGATGCAGCTCGCCGGCCCAGATCACCGTCTCGCCTCGGCGGGCAAAGGTGGCTACCAGGGCCATGCCCGTCGTTTTGCTGCCCGGATCGAGCTTAAGGCGCATAGGCTGCACTTGCCCATCGTCCCGATCCTTCAAAATGATAGTGAACGG
>NZ_BAAHXK010000046.1:0-282 GCF_054656915.1 Methylothermus subterraneus | reverse complement strand
CCAGGGCACGAAGCAGGCGGATTTCCGGCCCCCACAGGGGATGGGTGGAAGGGGTTCCGCGCTTTCGGCGCCGCACGTGCAACAGACCGGACTTCAAATCCACCTGCTCCCAGCGCAGTCCCACAAGCTCCGACACCCGCAGCCCGTGGCGAAACGCCAACAGGATCAGGGCGGCGTCGCGTTCGCCGTGGCGGCCGGTTTTGCGGGCGGCGGCGATCAGGCGCTCGACCTCCTCGGCAGTCAGGTACTCCCGGGTGCGGCGGTGGGCGTTGGGAACGCGCC
>NZ_BAAHXK010000045.1:0-291 GCF_054656915.1 Methylothermus subterraneus | reverse complement strand
TATTTTGACTATCGGAAGAAGGGGCTGTCGTTGCCGTATTTGATTACGGTGGTAGGTCCCTTTATGATTTTGCCCAATGTGGGGTTGAATGAGTGGGGGCACACGTTCTGGTTCATGGAGGAGCTGTTTGTGGCGCCTTTGCACTATGGGTTTGTGTTCTTTGGTTGGTTTGCGCTGTCGATTATGGGGCTGTTGCTTCAGGTCTTTGCCAGCTTTGCGAACCTGATGGGACGGGAGCTGTGTGGGGAAGCCGTGTATCGCGGGGGCGATGCGGCGACCTGGCCGGAGTGA
>NZ_BAAHXK010000044.1:0-294 GCF_054656915.1 Methylothermus subterraneus | reverse complement strand
GCTAGGGAAGAGTAGTAAATCGTGCGCGTAATCCTCACCCACAAAATCGAACTGCGCCCCACCGTAGCGCAAGAGGCGCTCCTGCGGGAAGCGGTGGGTGTGGCGCGGTTTGCCTACAACTGGGCGCTCGCGGAGTGGAAGCGCCAGTATGAGGCATGGAAAGCCGACCCGACGCTCCCTAAACCCACCGAAGCGGCGTTACGTCGCCAGTTGAATGCGATCAAGCGCAAAGAGTTTCCCTGGATGCTGCGGGTGCCCAAACGCATACCGCAGCAGGCGATCAAGAATCTAGGC
>NZ_BAAHXK010000043.1:0-323 GCF_054656915.1 Methylothermus subterraneus | reverse complement strand
GGGCGGTGATTTTGCCGCAGGCGCATTGAAGATCAAAGCGCCCGTCGGCTCGCACTCCGGCAAGCCGCCCCACGTGAACCCCGGCGTATTTGCCTTTGGGTTGCACCAGCTTCACCTGATCGCCGGTCTGGAAGCCATGTACCCGTTTGATCCGTCCCGCGGAGGTCCTAGGGAAGCCATAGCGGTCCATCTTCACCACCTGGCGGGTGCCTCGACCGACGGCGGTGATGGTCAGGGGCTTTAGGTCGGGGTTCAGTCGAACGTCGCTACCGGACTCGCCCACGCAGGCTGCATCGATCCAGTGCGCCTTAGGATACCCCAAC
>NZ_BAAHXK010000042.1:0-327 GCF_054656915.1 Methylothermus subterraneus | reverse complement strand
GAAACTGGCGCGCCTTCATGCCCGTATTGCCAACATTCGCCAGGATTGGCTTCATAAAACGACGACGTGGCTGGTACGTAACTTCAGTCTCCTCGGCCTCGAGGACCTGAACGTGCGCGGGATGCTGGCAAACGGGAAATTGGCGCGGCACATCGCCGACATCGGGATGTCCGAGTTTCGGCGGCAGTTGCAATACAAGGCCAAGCTCTATGGCGCCAAGGTCATCGTGGCGGATCGCTGGTTCCCATCGTCGAAAATTTGCTCGGCGTGTGGGGCCCTTGCCGAGAAGATGCCGCTTGCCGTTCGCGAATGGACGTGCGCTTGCGG
>NZ_BAAHXK010000041.1:0-352 GCF_054656915.1 Methylothermus subterraneus | reverse complement strand
AGGAAAAAGCGAATGCCAGCTTGTAATGAGCTGGATAGGGATTGAGGGGCAACCCGATATGATCCCACCCGAAAGGGGGCAGACTTCCTGCGGGTCTCTCATTGCAAGAGAGTTTGGAGAACCTTCTGAACGGAGGAAATGCAAATGACGACTGCAACTGTAGTTGGTGCGGCCTCCGGCTGCAAGGAAGTGAACTGGCACGGTATCGACTGGGCCAAGGCACGCCTTGAAGTTAGAAGGCTGCAAATGCGTATTGCAAAGGCGACGCGGGAAGGACGCTGGGGCAAGGTGAGTTCCTAACCCACTCGTTTTACGGCAAGGCTTTAGCTGTAAAACGGGTAACCGATAACTC
>NZ_BAAHXK010000040.1:0-512 GCF_054656915.1 Methylothermus subterraneus | reverse complement strand
ATGGCTGCGACGACACAAGCGGTGGGTGCGGTGAGTGAGGCGCCCTTGTTGGACAAGCGCTGGTTAGCGTTTGCGTTTGGGATTTACACGGTATTTTACTTATGGGTTCGTTGGTACGAGGGAGTGTACGGATGGAGTGCGGGGTTGGACGCGTTTGCGCCGGAGTTTGAGAAGTACTGGATGAACTTCTTATACACGGAGATTGTTTTGGAGGTGACGACGGCGGCGCTGTTGTGGGGGTATTTATGGAAGACGCGGGACCGCAATTTGGACGCGTTGGCGCCGCGGGAGGAGCTGCGTCGGAACATGACGCATTTGATTTGGCTGGTGGCGTATGCGTGGGCGCTTTACTGGGGGGCCAGTTATTTTACGGAGCAGGATGGGACCTGGCACCAGACGATTGTGCGGGACACGGACTTTACGCCCAGTCACATTATTGAGTTTTATTTGAGCTACCCGATTTACATTATTACTGGGTATGCGTCGATGATTTATGCGCACACGCGGCTGCC
>NZ_BAAHXK010000039.1:0-828 GCF_054656915.1 Methylothermus subterraneus | reverse complement strand
CTCTTGACAATTTTTTTTATTTTTTTAGAATAGTTTTTCTCCTTGGTGAGGGGTTGAGAGTTCTTTGACAGTTTAGTCGGATCATCCGTGTGGGCTCTTGTGAGTCATTTGGGTGAGAGAAGGATTGAGTTGGCTGAAGAGTTTGATCATGGCTCAGAGTGAACGCTGGCGGCGGGCTTAACACATGCAAGTCGAGCGGTAACAGGCCCTTTTGGGTGCTGACGAGCGGCGGACGGGTGAGTAACGCGTAGGAACCTACCCTGAGGTGGGGGATAACCCGGGGAAACTCGGGCTAATACCGCATATTCTCTGAGGAGGAAAGCTGGGGACCCTTTTTAGGGCCTGGCGCCTTGGGATGGGCCTGCGTCCTATCAGCTAGTTGGTGAGGTAATGGCTCACCAAGGCGACGACGGGTAGCTGGCCTGAGAGGGTGGTCAGCCACACTGGGACTGAGACACGGCCCAGACTCCTACGGGAGGCAGCAGTGGGGAATCTTGGACAATGGGCGAAAGCCTGATCCAGCCACGCCGCGTGCGGGAAGAAGGCCTGCGGGTTGTAAACCGCTTTCGTGGGGGACGACGGGTCTTTAGGCGAATACCCTAAAGGTTTGACGTTACCCCAAGAAGAAGCACCGGCTAACTCCGTGCCAGCAGCCGCGGTAATACGGAGGGTGCGAGCGTTACTCGGAATTACTGGGCGTAAAGCGTCCGTAGGCGGCGGGTTAAGTCGGATGTGAAAGCCCTGGGCTTAACCTGGGAACGGCATTCGATACTGGCCAGCTAGAGTTCGGTAGAGGGTGGTGGAATTCCCGGTGTAGCGGTGAAATGC
>NZ_BAAHXK010000038.1:0-830 GCF_054656915.1 Methylothermus subterraneus | reverse complement strand
GATGCCCAAATGGCGATACAGCGGATGTGCACGGCGGCAAGGAAAGAAGCCGTATTTTTGGCATAGCGCGTAGCGATACCTCGCCAACGCTTGAGATGCAAAAAGGCGTTCTCAACCCGATGGCGCAGACGATACCAGTGCTTGTCGCATGCACGCCGGTGTCTGCGATTTCTGCGCGATGGGATGACAGGCTCCATCCCGTGCTCTTTGGCCTGGGCGATGAGGGCATCCCTGTCGTAGCCTTTGTCCGCCAACAGGTACTTTGCATCGATTCCCTCGATCAGGGTTGCCGCCTGGGTGCAATCCGCTGTGGTGGTACCGGCTGGGATAACCCTTCGGAGCGGCATACCATGCGCATCCACGGCCAGAGGTATCTTAGTGTTGAGCCCCCTTTTGTGCGCCCCATGTCCTGGTTGCCGCCTTTGGCGCCTGTGGCGTGAGGGTGGACTTTGACATGCGTGGCATCGATGATCAACCATTCGTAATCCGGTTCGTCGATCAACTGCTTGAGAACCTTCTCCCACACCCCCTTGTCCCGCCAGCGGCAGAACCTTCGATGCACGTTCTTCCAATCCCCGTACTCCGGGGGCAGATCCCGCCAGGGTGCCCCGGTTCGCAGAATCCAGAACACCGCATTGATGAACTGCCGGTTGTCTCTGGCCACCCCGCCCCAGGCGCCTCGGCGTCCGGGAAGATGTGGTTCCAACAGCTCCCAAACCCGGTCGGAAATATCGTGGCGCCGGTGTGCAGGTGTCGTCATGGCACAGGTCCTGTGATCAAGTCCAAACCGACGCTCACTATCTTAATAAACTCGTGACGACAGTATCTAG
>NZ_BAAHXK010000037.1:0-899 GCF_054656915.1 Methylothermus subterraneus | reverse complement strand
CGAGCTCGGCTGCTTGGGATCTTTGGAGAAAGGCGTCACCGACAAGGGCGAGGCGATCAGCAAGGAAATGCTCCTGACCGATCCTGAGCAAGCCGCCGATTTCGTCAAGAAGACCAAGGTCGACGCCCTCGCGGTGGCCATCGGCACCAGCCACGGCGCGTACAAGTTCACCAAGCCCCCCACGGGCGAGATCTTGGCCATCGAGCGGATCAAGGAGATCCACGCCCGGATTCCCGACACCCACTTGGTGATGCACGGCTCTTCCTCGGTTCCCCAGGAATGGGTCAAGATTATCAACGAATACGGCGGCGATCTCGGCCAGCCTTATGGCGTTCCGGTGGAAGAGATCGTCGAGGGGATCCGCCACGGGGTGCGCAAGGTCAACATCGACACCGACTTGCGCATTGCCTCCACCGGCGCGATGCGCAAGCTTCTGGCGGAAAACAAAAAAGAGTTCGACCCGCGCAAGATCTTCGCCGCCGCCACCAAAGCGATGAAGGACATCTGCAAGGCCCGCTATGAGGCCTTTGGCTGTGCAGGTAAAGCGTCCAAGATCAAGCCGATTTCTCTGGAGGCAATGGTCAAGCGCTACGCGTCGGGAGAATTGGACCCCAGGGTTCGATGAAAGACAGCAGTCTGTCGGGCTCCGGATGAGTTCCGGAGCCGTTTTTTTAACTTGAGGAAAACTTCAATGGCACTGATTACCTTAAGACAACTTTTAGATCATGCCGCCGAACACGGCTATGGGGTTCCGGCGTTCAACGTCAACAACATGGAGCAGGTCCACGCGATCATGGAGGCGGCGGCGGAAGTCGACAGCCCGGTGATCATGCAAGCCTCGGCAGGCGCCCGCAAATACGCAGGCGAGCCGTTTTTGCGCCACCTGATTTGGGCCGCGG
>NZ_BAAHXK010000036.1:0-954 GCF_054656915.1 Methylothermus subterraneus | reverse complement strand
AAAGGAACTACCCCCACCACGGTGGGTACGTGTTCGTGTCCGAGCGCCGAGGGCCTCTGACGGCGGCAACGGTGCGCAAGATCGTCGCCCGCGCAGGCCAACAGGCGGGCGTGCCGTTTCCCGTCCACCCGCACATGCTGCGCCACGCCACCGGGTTTTACCTGGCCAACGCCGGCCACGACACGCGGGCGATCCAGCTGTACTTGGGCCACAAAAACATCCAGCACACGGTGCGCTACACCGAGCTGAGCGCCGGGCGGTTTGAGAGGTTTTGGACGGATTAGTCGTTCTTTCTGTACTGCAAAACCGATTTCAGCAGGGTACGCTGCCTTCTTCGCCATGCGTCAGCCGAAAAGTTCGCTGTGCGAACCAAGCCGTACCAGTCGCAAGGTATCAGGGTCAGGTTTGCTGTAAATGAGCAGCAGGTCGGGCTTGATGTGACATTCACGGTAGCCCGCCCAATCACCGAAAAGATCGTGGTCGCGGTAGCGCACATCCAAGGGTTGATCGGTGGCCAGAGCGACCAGAACTTGCGTGAGCTCATCATCGAGCGTTGTGCGGTGTCGGCCCTTGGCCTCCCGCTTGTAGTCGCGCTTGAACGCTGAGGAACGCTCAATCGTCCGCACGTAAGTCCGCCATCAGCTCATCGACGCTAGCAAAGCGTTTGCCTTTTCCCGCTTCAAGCTCGGCTATGGCCTTCTTGGTCGTTGCGTTAGGAACCTTCACCTCAAAGGGCAGCCGCTGCTCCTCAGCAATGCGCAGCATCAGCAAGCGGATGGCGTCAGAAATGGACAGTCCCATTGCTTTGAGCGCATCAGCAGCGCGCTCTTTGGTTTTGGTGTCGATACGGGCACGGACATAGGTATCAGCGGTACTCATGGTCATTCTCCAGGAGCCGTTCAAGCATTCATTTTGTAGTCACGATGATACTACATAACAAAGTCAAGTACAATG
>NZ_BAAHXK010000035.1:0-1069 GCF_054656915.1 Methylothermus subterraneus | reverse complement strand
ATTCTCCCGTGCTGGCTGAGGCTGGTTGAGTCTCATCCTGTCCATCGCCCCCAGAGACGGGGCGATGAATAAGAAGGCGGCGACTCAACGGCAATCAACAAACGAAACAGGGTGGTCTTGCCGGCGCCTGTGGTTCCCACGATGAACGTATGACCTTCCGAGTGGGCGATGGGGAAAAAGAGGTCTTTCTCCCGGCCGCCCAGGCCGTGCACCCAAAACGCTCCCATCTGGTGATTCGGATGGGGCAGGCGCACACGAGGGCGGCCAAAAACGCGCGTGCCGCGCGCGCTGTCTTGGCGGGCTTGACCTGCACGAACACCCAGCGCGTGGCGCGCTCGATGGCCACGAACAGGGAGCGGCGCCTGGTTTCATCGGCCATCGGGGGCAGGTACTTGACATCGATGTGCACAAAGCCCGGCTCATACGCCGCAAACGGGCTGTGCGCAGGCTTGGGCGTTGGCGGCCGCAGTGCTTTGAGGTTGCTCACGCCATGGCGGCTCAGGCAGCGATCCAGCCCCGACATCCGGGTTGATGAACTTGCGCGTAACAGCCAGCAAATCGTCGAGCGAGAGCAACAAGGTCTTGCGCAGTTCCACGACGATGGCCTGCTGCGCCGGTGTGAGGGTGGTTTGCAGCCTGTGCGCCGTGTGGGGCCGGTCCTCGAAGTCGGTGCGGTGTTTCCACTTGAGCACCGTCATGGGCGACACACCCTAGCGCTGTGCCAGTGTGGCAATGGAGTCGCTGCTGGCGGCGATTTCGGCGCGCACGCGCGGTGTGGTGCGGGCGCACTTGTGCAGTCGTGTGATCATGCGTGGGACTCCTGGTATCAGACAGCCCTGCTGCCGCGGCGCGGGCCCAAAAGCTCAGCCAGAACGCTGCGCGCGAGCAGGTAACCGTGGCGCGAGGATACTATATCATCGTCCGGGATGCGACAGCTACTCCTTATCGGTATTTATACGCATGTAACGCCAGGCATGAGCCGCGCCCGGAAGCGGGAGCGCAGCGGACGCTGGAGGGTGTCAGGCTCCATGCCTAAGTTAGACCGATGGCTCCCGGAGTTTTACCACCA
>NZ_BAAHXK010000034.1:0-1196 GCF_054656915.1 Methylothermus subterraneus | reverse complement strand
TTACTCAATGATTTTGGAGACGACGCCGGCGCCGACGGTGCGACCGCCTTCGCGAATCGCAAACCGTAAACCCTCCTCCATCGCAATCGGCGCAATCAACTTCACCGTCAACCGCACATTGTCCCCAGGCATCACCATCTCTACCCCAGCCGGCAACTCCACCGCCCCCGTCACGTCCGTCGTCCGAAAATAAAACTGCGGCCGATACCCATTGAAAAACGGCGTGTGCCGACCCCCCTCCTCCTTCGATAACACATACACCTCCGCCTCAAAATGCGTGTGCGGCGTAATGCTCCCCGGCTTGGCCAACACCTGCCCACGCTCTACCTCGTCCCGCTTCGTCCCACGCAACAATACCCCTACATTGTCCCCAGCTACCCCCTCATCCAGGAGCTTGCGAAACATCTCTACCCCAGTCACCGTGGTCTTGGCCGTCGGACGTAACCCCACAATCTCAACCTCGTCCCCAACCTTCACCTTGCCACGCTCAATCCGCCCCGTCACCACCGTCCCACGCCCAGAAATCGAAAATACGTCCTCAATCGGCATCAAAAACGGCTGATCCACCGGCCGCTCCGGCTCCGGAATATACTCGTCCATCGCCTCCATCAGCTTCAGCACCGACGGCACCCCAATCTCGCTCTGATCCCCCTCCAACGCCTTCAGCGCACTCCCTACCACCACCGGCACCTCGTCCCCAGGAAATTCGTACCGACTCAGCAGCTCCCGAACCTCCATCTCCACCAGCTCCAACAGCTCAGGATCGTCCACCATGTCCGCCTTGTTCATGTACACCACAATATACGGTACCCCCACCTGCCGAGCCAGCAAAATGTGCTCCCGCGTCTGCGGCATCGGCCCATCCGCCGCCGATACCACCAATATCGCCCCGTCCATCTGCGCCGCACCCGTAATCATGTTCTTCACATAATCCGCATGCCCAGGACAGTCTACATGCGCATAGTGCCGCTTCGCACTCTCGTACTCTACATGCGAGGTCGAAATCGTAATCCCTCGCTCCCGCTCCTCCGGCGCCTTGTCTATCCGATCATACGGCACAAACTCCGCCCCCTGATAATGCTCCGCCGATACCTTCGTCAACGCCGCCGTCAACGTCGTCTTCCCATGATCTACATGCCCAATCGTCCCCACATTCACATGCGGCTTCTTGCGCTCAAACTTCTGCTTGGACATAA
>NZ_BAAHXK010000033.1:0-1221 GCF_054656915.1 Methylothermus subterraneus | reverse complement strand
TGGGCGGCAACTTTCCCATTTTCGATGGTTGGGGCAGAACAATTACCTGGCTCATAACCCTTGGAACGGCAAGATCGAAGAAGCTTAACTTTACCAAAAAGAGCCTTTAATGGGAAAGTACAGGTTGTTCTCAGCAGCCCTTTTTCTCCAACTGCCTAGAAATCGACCTAATGAAAAAGGGATTAAGTGTCCGGTCCCACACCATCATATTCCCCGAAGCGGTGCTAAACTTTTTGAAGCACACTGGCTCTTCAAACGCCTGTTGCCAGACCGGAAAGCATCCAAGGGAGAAGCGTAACCATGCCCCGAATTCACGCCAACGCCCGAACAACACTTTGGATTCGCCGTGAGATTCAACAAGCACCGGTTTTGGTCAGTCACCGCGAGCTTGCTAGGCGCTACGGGATCCATCGGCACACCATAGCGAAATGGCGAAATTTGGTCCTTGCCCGAACCTTTCTCAACCCCAACCTCAGCCGCTCGCGACGCTACCTGCGTCGCCACGGGGTCTTGAACCTCAGGATACTGCAAAAGGAACGCGAAACCATCGAAGGGGGTTCGAAAACCACCCCGCGGCAGTTCAAAGAGTACGAACCTGGGTTCATCCCCATCGACGTCAAGTAGCTCCCGCAAATGCCCGATGAGGCGCAGCGCCGTTACCTCTTTGTGGCGATCGATCGGGCAACGCGCGGGGTTACTCTGGAAATCCACAAAGATAAGAGCGCGGAAGCCGCGACACGCTTTCTCGCGAACGTCCTTGCCAACGCTCCATTTGTGGTGCGTACGGTTCTCACAGACAACGGCAAGGAGTTCACCGACCGCTTCTGCGCCGCAGGCGAACGCCCCCCACGGGACGCCATCCGTTCAATCCACTCTGTGCGGAAAAGCGCATTGCCCATCGGCTCATCCAACCTCGCTACCCGCAAACCCATGGGAGGGTGGAGCGATTCAACGGCCGCATTGCCGAGATTCTGCGCTCGGAACGCTTTGTCTCGGCAGCCGACCTGCAAGAAACGCTCACACGCTCTCTCTGGGCGTACCATCACCGCATTCCTCAACGCGCTTTGGGCCACAGGACACCCATTGAGAAACTCCGAAGGTGGTAAACCGAGCGACCAGAGCTGTTCGTTTCAAGGGTAGATAATGTCACGGGGCTTGACATCTACTAAAGGATTATGCTGATTGACCTCGGTGCTTCCTAGATAGTGTCGTCACAAGATT
>NZ_BAAHXK010000032.1:0-1436 GCF_054656915.1 Methylothermus subterraneus | reverse complement strand
TATCTCGTGACGACACTATCTAAGAAATCGGGACGATCGCCCAGGCTTGATCTTTGAGTACCGGCAGAGGCTGACCCGGTGATCAGCAGCTTCATTGCATCGTATGGTTATCTGGCGGTTTTTGCCGGTACGCTTCTTGAAGGCGAGACCATTCTGATCGCGGCGGGTTTTGCGGCGCATCGCGGGCTGCTCGATTGGCCGTTGGTAGCCTTGACCGCAACGATCGGAGGTGCCCTCGGAGACCAGTTGTTTTTTGTGCTCGGGCGCTGGAAGGGCGATGCGTTGATTCAACGGTTTCCCGTCTTGGAAAAGCATCAGGGTCGCGTTCACGGCTTGCTGGAGCGCCATGCGGTCTTGGCTATTCTCACCGTCCGTTTCCTTTATGGACTCCGCATCGCTGGTCCGCTGTTGTTGGGATCGAGCCGTGTGCCGATGCTTCGTTTTGTCGTGCTGAACCTGATTGGCGCGGCCCTGTGGGCGATTGCCTTGTCTGGTGCGGGTTATGCGTTCGGGCTCGCGCTCAATGTACTCATCAAAGATCTCAAGCGAGTGGAAGAGATCGTGTTGATTGCAATACTGGCTGTCGGCGGCCTAGCTTGGCTTTGGCGAAGATTGCGCGGGAATGGGCGTAGAACTGTGAACATGGGAAATGGCGAGGCCCGTTGAGTTGGCAATGGTTTGCGTTGGGATAGGCGTTTTTCGCAGGACTGACCGCAATCTTGGGGCGTATCGAAATTTTGTGTGTGAGGCGGAGAGGGACTTTTCCTCGGTGCCGCCGGCCCTTGTATGGCCGGGGCGGGCCTGCGCGGGTTTGCCTCGCGAGCGTCACCACGGGAATGCATAAGTTCCGAAACCTTTGGCCCGCCTTTGCGGGAGAAGGCGTGCCAGGGGGTTCAGCCCATTGGATACCGGATCCGGGGGGTTACCGGATCGCGAAGCTTAGGCCTCTTTGGGAGAGGACCCCCGTGCGACGTGAGGTCGCTCTAAGTGATTGTTTAGCAGAGGAAACTTTGACTAAACCTGCTGTTCTCTCAGTAGTAGCCTAGGAACACATGCAGGGCGGGCAACTGCTCTGTGTGAAGCTGTTCTGACAATGCAGCCCTTCTCGAAAGAGTGAAGCTGAAACCGTGAGGTTGAAGCAAAACTGCCAGCATCAAGGCGGTTAGGGAGCTAGGCTGGAAGTAAGGTGAGCGAAAGCGAACTGACGATAAATCCCGACATCTCCGAACAGCCAAAGATGCTGATAGGCTGTAACCAAAATGGTAAGAAGGTGGACTTGGCTTTGAGGGTTAGCCAAGCAGAGACGGGACCCTTCCGGGAAATAGTCAGCACCTAACCTTCCATGTTACTTACGCGGAACACGGTAAGCCCGTATCTCCGCCCACAAGGGCAGGCAACCCGCAAGGGAAGCTGTTGGGGGTGCGGGTAGGGGAGGT
>NZ_BAAHXK010000031.1:0-1542 GCF_054656915.1 Methylothermus subterraneus | reverse complement strand
CTACCAAACCTGCGCCGCAGTGCTCCACCTATAATCGCGAAGCGATTTAGGTGGTGGTGAAGCGGCGCATCGCCTGCCAGGGCGATCACTCTGGGCGGTTTTGCCCCTCGATGTATTGTTTCAGGACCGTAAGCGGTGCACCGCCCACGGTGATGATGCAGTAGCTGCGGCTCCAGAAGACTGGCTTTTGCCAATAGTACTTCCGCAGATGATCGGAGAACTCCTTGCGGATCAGCGTATAATCCAAGCCATGGTCCAGCGCAAAGTCACCTATCGGTTATATCCCACCCCGCGCCAGATCGAGGCGCTGGAGCGGTTGCGCTGGGTTCACTGCCTGCTGTGGAACACGGCGCTAGACGAACGCCGCAGAGCTTGGGCTTACCAGCAGAAATCCTTGTCTTTCTCTGATCAGTGCAAGGCATTGACCGGCTGGCGGTCCCGATCGCCCCTGCTGCGGTCGGTCAACGCCCAATCCGAACAGGTGACGCTAAAGCGTCTGGATTTGGCCTTCCAGCACTTCTTCCGCCGAGTGAAGCGCGGTGAGACGCCGGGGTACCCACGTTTCAAGCCGCTGCATCGTTTCAAAGGGTGGGGTTACAGCAAGCATGGAGATGGCTGGAAGCTGCTTTCCGGCCCTGGGATGAAACATGGCAAGTTGCGCCTGTCTGGGGTGGGCGAGGTGCGCATCCGGGGCAAGGCCCGGACGGTCGGCACGCCTAAGACCTGCGAGATTCTGCACCGCTGCGGCAAATGGTATGCTTCGGTCACGGTTGAATGTGAGCCTGAACGACAGGGCGGGGAGCGGATCGGCGGCTTGGACTGGGGGGTGGAGACGCTGGCCACCATCGCTTCAGCGGAAGGGGTAGAACGGATCGAAAATCCCCGGCATTTACAGCGCTCCTTGGAACGCATCGGCGCTCTGCAAAAACGCATCTCCCGCAAGGAGGAAGCGGCGAAACAAGCTAGCGGCAAGAAAAAAGGCTTTCCCGTCTCCAAGCGTTTGAGGAAGGAATACGCCCTGTTGGCCGGGGTGCATGAAAAGGTGGCCAACCAGCGCCGGGATTTTCTCCATAAAACCAGCGCCCGGCTGATCGCCACCTTTGCGGTTTTGGGGCTGGAGGCATTAAACATCCGGCGCATGACGGCAAAGGGCGGGACGTATAAACGCGGCTTGAACCGCAGCATTCTCGATGCCGCAGGCAGCATGCTCCATCAGATGCTCAGGTACAAAGCGGAAGAGGCTGGTGCCTTAGCGATAGAAGCCGACCCCCGGCAGCTTAAACCCAGCCAACGCTGTCACCGCTGCGGCAGGCAGGAAAAAAAGCCCTTGTCGCAGCGCTGGCACGATTGTCCTTGCGGTGTATCTTGTTCACGCGATGAGAACGCCGCCAGGGTGCTTATGGGCTGGGTCATGGAAAGAATTGGCGGCCGGGAACCGGCCGAGGCGTGGAGGGAGGTAGACCTAAGCCTTCCGGGCGAACCGGCGCTCCCGTGGAAGCGCGAAACCCCCGCCATACCGTTAGGTTGGCGGGAGTAGTTCAT
>NZ_BAAHXK010000030.1:0-1670 GCF_054656915.1 Methylothermus subterraneus | reverse complement strand
AACGAACTCCACGTTACGCTCGCCGAGGAGTGGGAGTTTTCGAAGGCTGCGACGCCAACCAAAAGACACGCGATGGTGGACTTGGGGCAAATCCACCAGGCCGCCGTGGTGTCTAATCAGGGGGAAGCGTTGGTCATCTCCGGACGTGGGATTCGTTCCTTGAAACGGTTGCACAGCAAGCAGCTCGGCGAAATCCAGAAAAAGCGCTCCCGCTGCAAAAAGGGCTCGCGGCGCTGGCGCAAGCTTGGTCTAGCGCGGGCAAAGCTCACCCTGCGCTATAAACGCCGCGTCCGCGACCTGCGCCACAAGGGTATCCGGGCGGTGGTGAACTTCTGCAAGGACCGTGGCATTGAAGCACTTTTTGTCGGAAACCCGGACGGCGTCCGACGCAAGAGCAGGGGTCATCACCACAACCAGCGCATGAGCCAGTGGGAGTACGGAAAGGACATCGACTATCTGAAGCAAAAGTCGGAAAAAGACCGCATCGTGTACTTCACGGGGGACGAAAGAGGTACGTCCAGCCGGCGTCCCGTATGCGGCCATCGCCACAAGCCCAAGGGGCGGAACTGGCGATGCACTGCCTGTGGATTCAAAGGCCACAGGGATATTATGGGCGCGGTAAACATGCATCGTATCGTTTTTGGTCAAGTGGTGACGTTTCCAAAGCGCATCACGTATCGACGTCCCGGCCCGGTGAGAATCGGGCAGGCGGCTGGAATGAAGAGCCAGCCGCCGGGAAGTCGTAGTCGCCTGGACATGGGCCAATGTTGTCTGGCCGAATCGCGGAATCAAGCGCCGCAACGAATGCATCCGTTGCGGGTTCCCTCCGGGAACAGCCCACGAACCGCGAGTATTGGCTAGAAACCCAGGTTGGGCAGGGCGAGCCAATGAGTCTGCACTACTGCCCCAACAGGCTAAACCTTTGAAACAAACTCGGTTACCGTCAAGCCCGCCGCGCGAATGAGGCTGCGTAGTGTCCCCTTAGCGACTTCGCGATGGTCGGGAACCGACAAAGTCGCCATTTCGCCTTCTTTGACCATGACGATGTGGCTTCCGCTTTGGCGCGCGACTTGCCATCCGAACAACTCGAAGACGCGGACCACCTCGCGTCCGCTAAGGACGGGAAGCGGAGGCGCCATCAGACTGCCACTTCCACTTGCCGGGTCTCGATTGTCAAAGGCAAACCGCGCTCCGCTCGTACCTGGAGACACTGGCAAATCGCATCCTGGATGTTTTCCAACGCTTCCTCCTTGGTCTGCCCTTGACTGACGCAGCCTGGAATTGCCGGACATTCGACAACCCAGACACCGTCTTCGTCACGGCTGATCGTAACGCTAAATTTCATATCCATCCTCTAAGTGTGAGTTGATCAAAATACGCCCGCCCTCGGTGCTGAACAGTCAATACAGTACTCGGTAGCACAGGAAAGTGTATAAGTCCACCCCCTTTTGCGCTCGGGTAAGTGATGATTGTAGGGGGAGATCGTTGGCCGCGGCGATGGTAAGGACTCCCGAACGGTACGGTTGCAGCGTTGGATCGTAGGAAGCTAAATCGGAACGCCCTATTTACATGCAACTTTCTGGCGTACAATCGTTAGAAGAGGCGCTCGCTGCGAGAGATTTTGGGTAAGATCGGCGATCCGCGCTTCCGGAAGGAAAAACTTTCCCATT
>NZ_BAAHXK010000029.1:0-1810 GCF_054656915.1 Methylothermus subterraneus | reverse complement strand
CTTTTATGGGTAGTGATTGGGGCGGTGTTATTGAGTGTATTCAACAATTTTGGGGGGCGGCGGGGGGTGGGGGCGACGCTGTCGTACACCCAATTTATTGCGGCGGTACGGGAAGGGCAAGTCAAGGAAGTGGTGATGGACGGCAACGCGATCAAAGGGATCACGGTGGGGGGGCAGAAGTTTCTGACCTACGCTCCTGAGGATCCGCATTTGGTGGACGACTTGCTGGCCAACCAGGTAGAGATCCGGGCCGAGCCGCCGGAGGGGCAATCGTTGCTCATGCAGATTTTCATCTCCTGGTTTCCGATGCTTTTGCTGATTGGCGTTTGGGTGTTCTTCATGCGCCAGATGCAAGGCGGGGGCGCGGGGGGTCGCGGGGCCATGAGTTTTGGCAAGAGCCGGGCGCGGCTGATGGAAGAGGACAAGGTCAAGGTGACCTTCAAGGACGTGGCTGGATGCGAGGAGGCCATTGACGAAGTGCGGGAGGTGGTCGATTTTCTCAAGGATCCGGCCAAGTTTCAAAAGCTGGGCGGGCGGATTCCCAAAGGCATTTTGATGGTGGGGCCGCCTGGGACGGGCAAGACCTTGATTGCGCGGGCGATTGCGGGGGAGGCCAAGGTGCCGTTTTTCACCATCTCCGGCTCCGACTTTGTGGAGATGTTTGTGGGGGTGGGGGCGGCGCGGGTGCGCGACATGTTTGAGCAAGCCAAGAAGCACGCCCCGTGCATTGTGTTTATTGACGAGATCGACGCGGTCGGGCGGCATCGCGGGGCGGGCTTAGGCGGCGGGCACGACGAACGCGAACAGACCCTCAACCAACTGCTGGTGGAGATGGACGGATTTGAAGGCAACGAAGGGATCATCATCATCGCCGCCACCAACCGGCCCGACGTATTGGATCCGGCGCTCTTGCGGCCGGGGCGGTTTGACCGGCAAGTGGTGGTGGGCCTGCCCGACATTCGCGGGCGCGAACAAATCCTCAAAGTGCATCTACGCAAAGTTCCCACCGCCGACGACGTCGATCCCAAGGTGATTGCGCGCGGCACGCCGGGCTTTTCCGGGGCGGATTTGGCCAATCTGGTCAACGAAGCCTCCCTGTTTGCGGCGCGCGCCAACAAGAAGCGGGTGGACATGCGCGATCTGGAAAAGGCCAAGGACAAGATCCTGATGGGGGTCGAACGCCGCTCGATGGTCATGAGCGAAGACGAAAAGCGCATGACTGCTTACCACGAAGCCGGTCACGCCATAGTGGGATTAAACGTTCCCGAACACGACCCCGTGTACAAAGTCAGCATCATGCCGCGGGGGCGGGCGCTGGGGATTACCATGTTTTTGCCCGAGCGCGACCAATATTCGGCCTCCAAGCGCAAGCTGGAAAGCCAGATTTCCAGCCTGTTTGGTGGGCGGGTGGCGGAAGCCTTAATCTTTGGCGAAGACGCCATCACCACCGGGGCGGCCAACGACATCGAGCGCGCCACCCAACTGGCGCGCAACATGGTCACCAAATGGGGTCTGTCCGAACGCCTGGGGCCGTTGGCCTACGCCGAAGAAGAAGGCGAGATCTTCCTAGGCCGCAGCATCACCCGCCATCAACACCTGTCCGAGGCCACCGCGCGGATGATCGACGAAGAAGTGCGCGCCATCGTCGACCGCAACTACGCCCGCGCCGAGCGCATCCTTAAGGAAAACTTGGACAAACTCCACCTCATGGCCGAAGCCTTGATGAAGTACGAAACCATCGACCGCGATCAAATCGACGCCATCCTCGCCGGCCAAACCCCTCCCCCTCCCAAAGATTGGGAAGATACCA
>NZ_BAAHXK010000028.1:0-1918 GCF_054656915.1 Methylothermus subterraneus | reverse complement strand
AGACCGTTCCACACGATCTTACAAGAACTAGGCCGGTCGAGCCACGCCGGACGAGGAAGCACCAAAGAGGGACGCCCGCGCCCCATCGGAAGTACGATGCGCTTTGCTTTCAGATGCATGGCCTGCGCTGGCCACATCAGCGGGTAAAATCGTTTGTCCTTGTAGGGATAGCGTTTCCCTGCGTCCAGACTTGCGGTGTTCGCGAGCGGACTGTACCGCTGCGTCAAATGCTCGGAACACCTGCTGAACGCTTTGGGAGTGCAGGGCGAATTTGCCACCCTTAGTGGCTTCATGGAACTCGTTCTTCCCAGGCCAGGGTTGGTTTTTCCGCCGGGCTGCCAGATGCCTATCCCGGCACAGGTTCCAGACGCGGGCAGACTCCATCTGCCCATCGCGGATGATGGCCTGCAAACGCCTGGAAATCCCCTTGAGAGACAGGATGCGTACTCGTTTCATTTCAGCAAAGGTTATCCGCCGATACGTACAGGAGTGCCAAGGCAAATAGGCGCTTTCATCCCATCCCCTGAAGGGGATGAGTATTCCCGCGCCGCGGAGAAGTACTTCCTTGTACTTCTCCACGGCAATGGGATGCTCCTTTTCTAGCTCTTCCAGGGATCGATCACCGGCACAGACAGCGATCTGAAATCCTTGACGTTGCGGGTGACCACTGTCAAGCCATGGACGATAGCTGTGGCGGCAATCAACGCATCCCGATCCGGTTTGGGATCCGGGACGTGCAACCGAGCCGCGCAAACGGCAACTTCGGTGTCGATGGGCAGGATGCGGGAGACAAACAGAACCTTGACCTGATCTTCGAGCCACCGGCGCAAGGTCTCCCCTTGTCGTCCGTCTTTGCGCTCCATGAGCAACACGCCGTGTTCTAGTTCCAAGACCGTGATGACCGAGAGATAAAAATCGGTCACGGGCCTTCCGGTCGCCCACCGAACGACGTTTGCATCGGCCTGACCGGAAGGCGCCTTGCGGAGCTCCGAAACGACGTTGGTGTCCAGAAGGTACATCAGTCCTCCAGGTCGGCGCTTCTGTGGAAGTTCTCGGCGTGCCTTGGCGGCTCGAATTCGATTTTCTCTCCGGCCTCCGACATTCCCAATGCATCGAGCAGACTCATCTGTTGTCCGGCAAGCCGTTGATAGGCTTCCCAGGTCAGCAGGACGTGGGTAGGCCGCCCCCGCTCGGTGATGATGACAGGGCCTTGGGTGGCCGATTGTTTGGCTTTGGTCGGGTGATGGTTGAATTCTCGGCTGGATAGGGTGGGCATCGGTTTTTATCCCGTATCAGTAGGTAGTTATGTTACTACCAATCGATTGTCCACGCAGGAATTTTCGAGTTCCATACTGGGTTGGCACAGCAATTCTTGTGGCTTGACCAGATTTCGGCGCGGAAGCTACTGCCTTCAGGCATGGGGTGTGACGTGAAGTCGTGCAAGTGGTGCGACGTGAGGTCGCTCTAAGTGATTGTTTAGCAAGAGAAATCTTGACTAAACCTACCGTTCCTCCGGTAGTAGCCTAGGGATACAGGCGTAGCTGGCAACGGCTAGGTCTGAAGCCATCCTGACAATGTACCCCAAGCCGAAAGGCTGAAGCTGAATCCGTGAGGATAAGGCGGTTCTGCGAGCAACACGCGGTAGGGGGCTAGGCTTGGAAGTATGGTGAACGAAAGTGAATCGGTGATAAACCTCGTTACAGCTGAAGAGCCAAAGTTGCTGACCAGGCTCTAACCAAAAAGGTACGTGGGAGGATGCGACCCTCACTTATGGTCGCACGAGGACAACATACCCACCGGGAAAGAGCCGACACCTAACCTTCCATGTTACTTACGCGGAACACGGTAAGCCCGTATCTCCGCCCACAAGGGCAGGCAACCCGCAAGGGAAGCTGTTGGGGGTGCGGGTAGAGGAGGC
>NZ_BAAHXK010000027.1:0-1943 GCF_054656915.1 Methylothermus subterraneus | reverse complement strand
TGGAAGGACCGGCGTTTGTGGGTGACGGTGTACCCGATTGTGATGATCACCTTCCCGGCGGCGGTGCAAGCGGTGCTGTGGGAGCGTTTGCGGCTGCCGTGGGGGGCGACGGTCTGCGTTTTGGGCATCCTGTTTGGGGAATGGGTGAACCGTTACTTTAACTTCTGGATGTGGACCTATTTTCCCATTAACTTTGTTTTCCCGACGGCGGCGGTGCACATGGCGATCTTTTTAGACGTGGTGCTGATGCTGTCTGGGAGCTTCTTGTTCACGGCGGTGATTGGCGGGTTAGGCTGGGGTTTGTTGATGTATCCTGGCAACTGGCCGATTATTGCGCCTTTGCACGTGCCGGTGGAATACAACGGCATGCTGATGTCGATTGCCGACATTCAGGGCTACCACTACGTGCGCACGGGGACGCCGGAATACATTCGGATGGTAGAGAAAGGCACGCTGCGCACCTTTGGTAAGGACGTGGCGCCGGTATCGGCGTTCTTCTCGGGCTTTATGTCCATTTTGGTCTACTTCCTGTGGCACTTTGTGGGCCGCTGGTTTGGCACCGTCAAGTTCGTCAAGCGGACCTGAGGCGTGGCGACAACACACACTATGGAATGAGGAGGAAATCGATGAAGACGATGATTGACAGGGTAGCGCGCTGGTCGCTGGTAGGGTTACTGATGACCCTGGTGACGGCGGTGATGTACACCCCTTCGGCGTACGCGCACGGAGAGAAGTCGCAAGCGGCGTTTTTGCGGATGCGGACCATCCACTGGTTTGACCTGAACTGGTCCACGGACCAGCTCAACGTCAACGACGAGATGGAGATCAAGGGCAAGTTTCACGTGTTTGAGGGCTGGCCCGAGTCGGTGGATCCGCCGGAAGTCTCCTTTCTCAACGTTGGGATTCCGGGTCCCACCTTTATCCGCAAAGAGTCGTACATTAGCGACAAATTTGTGCCGCGTTCGGCGCGCTTAGAGATTGGCAAGACCTACACCTTCCGGGTGGTTCTGAAGGCGCGTCGGCCGGGGGAGTGGCACGTCCACACCATGATCAACGTAGAAGGCGGTGGGCCGATCATTGGGCCGGGCAAATGGGTGACCGTGAACGGTTCCATGAGCAACTTCAAGAACCCGGTGACCACGCTGACGGGTCAGACCGTGGATTTGGAGACCTACAACGAAGGCAACATTTGGTTCTGGCACGTTTTGTGGTATGCCATTGGGATTGCCTGGATTGTGTACTTTGCGCGCAATCCGGTCTTTATTCCGCGGCTTCTGATGGTCAACGCGGGGCGTGGGGACGAGCTTATTACCCCGACCGACAAAAAAGTGGGGCTCTTGTTTGGGGCGGCCACGCTGTTGCTGGTGATTTTTGGCTACTCCAGCGCGCAGAGCAAATACCCGGTCACCATTCCCTTGCAGGCGGGGGTGCTGCGTGGGATTCAGCCGATTGAGCTGCCGGCGCCGACGGTGGACGTGAAGGTAGACGAAGCCACCTATCGGGTGCCGGGACGCGCCATGAAGATGAAGCTGACGGTGACCAACCGTGGGAATCGTCCGGTGCAGCTGTGCGAATTTGAGACCGCGTCGGTGCGGTTTATGAATCCGCAGGTGTGCGAGGACGACACGGGGTATCCGGAGGACCTGCTGGCGGAAGAGGGCTTGAGCGTCACCGGTGGGGCGGTGGCTCCGGGTGAGACCAAGACCTTGGAAGTGGTGGCTTCGGATGCGGCTTGGGAAGTGTATCGTTTGTCGGACATCATCTACGATCCCGACAGCCGGATGGGAGGGCTGTTGTTCTTCTATGACGATGCGGGCAATCGGCAGATGGTGGTGATCGACGCTCCGCTGATCCCGACCTTCATGTAAGGTTCCGGACCCAAACACAATAACAAGAAAATTTCCTTTGCTACTCAAAGCCCCCCTCCCGGGGGCTTTTTATTT
>NZ_BAAHXK010000026.1:0-2513 GCF_054656915.1 Methylothermus subterraneus | reverse complement strand
CTGAAGCAGGAATCAAACCTGTCCTATTTGGGTAGGGTTTGAGCAACGGTTTCTAAAGCACTGTTCCAGCGGCAGCAAGCAATCATTGAAGGCCTCAGCCGTTTTTTTCAGCAAGAGGCAAAAAAACGCAGCGAGTACACGGAATTGCCCCTCCATCACGAGGACCCGCTAATCCGAGCGTTGCACCGCACCATCCGCATAGCGGTCAAGGCGCTGGCGGTGCTGATGACCCTGGTGATCTTATGGGGCCTAGCGGACGTCGTCTGGACCCTGTACAACCGCCTCATGGCGCCGCCCAAGTTTCTCTTAGATCTCAGCGATATCTTCGTCACTTTTGGCGCTTTTTTGGCGGTCCTGATCGCGATCGAGATTTTCATCAACATCACCTTATACCTGCGCAGCGACGTCATCCCCGTGAAACTGGTAGTCGCCACCGCCCTGATGGCGATCGCGCGCAAGGTGATCGTATTCGACTTTAAAAAACTCGACTGGCCCTACATCCTTGCCACCGGGGTGGTGGTGCTCGCGCTTGGAGTCACCTATTGGCTGCTCCAGCGGCCCGAAAAACAATCGGATTAGATCGCGTTGCGCAGGCCCAGCGCTGCAGGATAAGGCTCAAGATAGTATTGCCCGGCGAGGTAGGGATTTCGGATTCGGCTTTGATGGTGGCGTAGCAGCGTCAGCGGAACGATCAAAGGCACCTCTCCGCGGCGGTAGGTTTCGACCACTTCAGTCAGCTCCCGGCGATCGCGGCAATCTAGGCGATCGCTCAAATAACCGGCCAGATGCTGCAACACGTTGACGTGATTTGGCCGCCTGGCCGGTCGAGCGAGCGCCGCCATCAATTCGGCAAAATACCGCGCTGCAGTCTCCGGTCCGGAGTTTTTCAAGTCCGCCAACATCCTCCCCAGCGCGCGGTATGCCCGCATGCTGTGCGCCATAACCAAGTACTTGTGGCGGGTGTGAAACTCGAGCAAGGAGGCGGGAGTAATGCCTTCCGCCTGGAGGTTGCGCCACCGATAGTGGACGAACACGCGAGTCAAGAAATTTTCCGCCAAAGCAGGATCGTTCAGGCGCCCCTCCTCTTCTATCGGCAGTTGCGGCAAGGCTTGGCTCAAAACGGCGGTGAACAGACCGGCGCCGTGCTTGTGCAGCAGATTCCCTGCAAGATCGTAAACCCGCACCCGTGCCATCCCGCAGCTTGGCGAATCCTTCTTGGCGATAAAGCCATCGGCTTGAGCCATCAAGGGAGCCTGCCGGCGGGCAAACTCCCGCATTTTTTCGCTCACGTCAAGGCTACGGTCTTTAACGCCCAACAGGCGCAGTTCGCCGTTTACGGCGACCAAATTGATCGGCGGCCGCGGCACGCCCAGACCGATGCCGACCTCCGGGCAGATGCCGCGCAATTCCAAGTGATTCGCCAAGACGTCCAAGTAAGGGAAGCGCTTATGGCCTCCATCGTAGCGAACCGGCTGGCCCAAAAGACAAGCGCTGACGAAAACCAACGGCCGACTCATGGACGCAACCGCTCCTGAAGCTGCAGCACAAGGGCCTCTTCGTCGAGCGGCAAGGGTTCTACCCCGGCCGCCCGAAACGCTCCGGCTTGTTGCGCCACCGCCGCCCCGGCGGCAAACACCGGCACCGTAGCGTTGGCGACAAGCACGGGCAATTCTTGCGCCAAGAGGCGCTGCGACGGGGTAGCGCCGACGTAGATCAAAATCGCCGCAGACCGGCTCGCCAAGGCGGTGTCGTCGAGATAACGCAATGGCGCCGCTTCCGGTAACCACAACAGACGAAATCCGCGATCGACCAGGTAAAGCCCCAACAACAACGCCTCGAGCGCGTCTCCCTCCCCGAGCACGCCGAGCAAGATCCTTGGGCCGCGATTGCGCAACGACTGCTGCCAGAGACGATGGCCGATTTGGCTTACCAAATACGCGCACAGCACAGCGCGCGCGTGGGCAGCCAAAGGCTCGCGACCCTGCAAGCGGTGAAGGCGCTCCAAAGCGGGTCGCACCACTTGGCGGATCAACAACAGCGTCGGATAGGCTTGCAGGCTCGCTTGATACACGCTATCCAACACCCCAGGTTGCATGGACAGGGCGGCATCGGCCAGATCCTGGGCTTGTCGTTCAACGGCCTCGTGACCTGGCGCGCCGTCGAGATGGGCCGACTCCGAATGCGCCAGGGCGCCCCGTACCTGGCTGATCGGCACCCCTGCCTCCAGCATCTCCACGACTTTGCGAATCAACTCGATGTCTTGCTCAGAGTACAGGCGATGTCCCTTCGGGGTTCGCTCCGGTTTAAGCAAGCCATAGCGCCGCTCCCAAGCGCGCAAGGTGACGGGATTGACCCCCGTGCGTTCGGCCACTTCTCGAATCGGGTAAAGCCCTTTGCGCACAGCAAGTTCTGTCACTGGATCGTCCTCAAGGATCGGCGATGCAAGGGTTGCGGGTTCACGATCGCTCCACCAGACTCGGGGGCTTCCTTCTGGGAACCTCCGGTTCCGGGCC
>NZ_BAAHXK010000025.1:0-3100 GCF_054656915.1 Methylothermus subterraneus | reverse complement strand
CGGTAGTAAGACTCCTGGAGTGGACGGAGAAATCTGGACAACTCAGGAAGAAAAGGCCAGGGCTGTTGTGTCGCTCAGGAGGAGAGGCTATAAGCCCCAACCCCTGAGACGGGTATACATCCCGAAAGCGGACGGAAAACTACGCCCGCTAGGGATTCCGACGATGAAAGATAGAGCCATGCAGGCGCTCTACCTGCTAGCTCTGGAACCCGTTGCGGAAACCACGGCGGATAGAAACTCTTATGGGTTTCGACTGGAACGGGCTACGAGAGATGCGGCGGAACAGTGTTTCAAAGCACTGGGAAGAAAGGCATCCCCGAAATACGTTCTGGAAGCGGATATTACCGGCTGCTTCGACAATATCAGCCATGAATGGATGCTGACCCACATCCCCACGGATAAAGAGATGCTCCAAAAGTGGCTGAAAGCTGGCTTCGTCTGGAAATTGAAGCTTTACCCAACGGAAGCGGGAACTCCGCCAGGAGGAATCATCTCGCCGACGTTGGCGAACATGACCTTGAACGGCATGGAACGATTGCTAACCGATCACTTCGGTAAGAAAGGAAGCAAGAAGGCCAAACGGTACCAGGTCAACCTGATTCGGTATGCCGACGACTTCGTCGTGACCGGCGCTTCCCCGGAAACGCTGGAGAAGGCGAAGGCGTTAATCGAGGAATTCCTGAAGGAACGGGGTCTTGCCCTGTCCCCAGAAAAGACCAGGATCGTGCACATCGAAGAGGGGTTCGACTTCCTTGGATGGAGCATACGCAAATACGATGGGAAACTTCTCATCAAACCTGCGAAAAAGAACGTCCAAGCGTTCTTGCGAAAAATCCGAGAGGAAATAAAGCAACTACGACAGGCGAAGCAGGAGGATGTGATATACAAGCTCAATCCGATCATCCGGGGATGGGCGGAATATCACAAGAACCAGGTGGCAAGGGAAACCTTCGTTAAGGTGGATCATGTCATCTGTAAACGGCTCTGGCAATGGGCACGCAGAAGACACCCAAACAAAGGGGCAAGGTGGATAAAGGAAAGATACTTTGTCCATCGAGGCCCCCGAGATTGGGTCTTCGGCACTAAGGTGAAAGACGACAAGGGCAATGAGAAGTGGGTAAGCCTCCGCAAGGCGGCGGACACACCGATCAAACGCCATGTCAAAATCAGAGGGGAAGCGAACCCAGCTTAGTTTTAAAGACTGATGTTATTCGGCCTTTGACTTTAACTTTAAAGCTTTTTCCGAATGAACGCGGATCAGCGATAGCTGAAGCAGTCAGAGATGGGACATTATCTAACTCTCCTGCATAGGTATAGGTCTGGGCTTTAACACCATGTACGCCATCGTCGAACGCTTCTGCCAGTCGGACCTGATCCACAACGTCTTCTGAGGCCAACCGCGACGCGGCCATCAAACAGGTCATCAGCGAGCTGATGGCGGGGAATCTGTGGAGCGAGGGCAATCCGTGGCAGGAGACGCTGCTCAAAGGGCGGTTTGGGCGGTAGTGGATAGGCGTTCCGTCATCTGTCTCCGGGTTTCATTGTTTCATTGCCCTTTCGGGTTTTGCCTCACAGAAAATCTGTTATCCTTTACGTAACAGATAAAGTCCATAACTGTGATCCGTAGCTTTAGAGACAAACGAACAGCAGCAATCTTTCAGGGCTTGTTCGTCAGCGGCCTTCCGAAATCCATGCAGCCTAGAGCTTTGGATAAACTCAGGCTGATTCACAATGCCGCCACGCTCGAGGATCTGCGCTCACCCCCGGGCAACCGTTTGGAAAAGCTCACAGGCAACCGGTCCGGGCAATACAGCATCCGGATCAACCAGCAATGGCGCATCTGTTTCCGCTGGGAAGAAGGAGAGGCCTGGGATGTAGAAATCACCGATTATCATTGAGGTTCAACGATGAGCATTTCGTTTGAAGAACTGTCCCAAACCGATTACTCCGACATCACGACCGGGGAGGTCATCCCCATCAGCACGCCTGGCGAGATTCTGCGCCGGGAGTTCATGGAACCCTTGGGGTTGTCGGCCAACGCCCTTGCCAAGGCTCTGAAGGTGCCTGCCAACCGGATCACCGCCATTCTCCATGGAGGCCGTTCCATCACTGCCGATACGGCGCTGCGGCTTGGGCGCTATTTCGGCACCACGGCGGAATTCTGGATCAACCTGCAGAAGGATTACGAACTGCGGCTGGCACGCCGCAAATTGGAAAAACAGATTGAAATAGAGGTTAAACCGCTAGAGTCTGCGTGACGATCACCGCAAACGATTGTTCCCTGGGCTTCAAACAGAAGTTGATTACAACCGATCCAGCGGGCTGTCCACCCCCCCCCGCCCCCCTTGTTCAGCACGTGGGTGTAGATCATCGTCGTGGCCACATCCTTGTGACCCAAAAGTTCCTGCACCGTTCGGATATCGTAACCGGCTTCCAGGAGGTGGGTGGCAAACGAATGGCGCAGAATGTGACAGCTAGTCGGTTTGGGGATGCCGGCGGCCCGGACCGCCTGTTTGACCGCCCGCTGCAGGGTCTGTTCGTTCAAGTGATGACGCCTTTCGGAATGGGATGCATACTTTGACCTGCGATTGCAGTTCAAAGATAAACCACTGATGAAAAATCAGAAGTGGAACCTCTGGTACAAGCAAGGCGGCAAGTGTCCAATCTGTGGGGAAGGGATCACGCGGGAAACCCCGGCCCCAATCCACCACACCCTCCCAAGATCTCTGGGAGGAACGGACGCGCTGTCGAACTTGGTCATACTGCACGTTAACTGCCATAGGCAGGTCCACAGCCGGAGTAATCGGCGTGGCCAGCTCCTGTCAAAGGGGGCTTAATAGAGGCTTGAGCCGGATGCGGGGAAACTCGCACGTCCGGTTCTTAGGGGGCGGGGGGGGCAGTAATGCTCTCCTGCTACCCGACAGGTCTCCGGCGCAAGCGCCATGGGCAGAGCGCTGCGGGGTGGTTTGGACCCTTCTAGGCCAGGGAAGGCCTTAGCGCTTCGGGTTGAAACGAGGGGGTGGGGGTTGGGTTCGGTCTCTCTCTCGCGCGCGCACGCGCGCGTTCTAGAAAAATTTCTATAAATATTTCCTTCTTCAGA
>NZ_BAAHXK010000024.1:0-3391 GCF_054656915.1 Methylothermus subterraneus | reverse complement strand
GCTCCTGCTGGGGGCACAGTGCCTACCGGAGCACGGAGAGATTTTGCATGATGCCACCACTCTCCGTGCGCCCTTAAACAACAGCGTTCTAATGTCCGGCCTTACCGTCCTCCTCACCTGGGAGGAGACCAAGAGATCACAAAAAGGATTGTTAGCTCAGTTACTCAAGATTTCGGTTTCTACCTGTATGCTATTGTCTCCCGGATTGGGATCAGTCTCCTGGGCGGTAGCTGAAATCTCCGAGGCCATGCCTCCATCCCCCGAAAACCGGACAGTGATTTGAGCGCTCGCTGTAGCACCCGAAGCTAGGTTTCCTAATGAGCAACTCACCCTCATGCCGGAAAGACTGCAACTTCCTTGACTGGCCGCAGCCGCATTTAATACAAACGAATTGCCAAACTCTTGGGTGAGAACCACATTGGTAGCTGCATCCGGTCCTTGGTTGGAGACGGTCAGATCATAAGTTACCAGCGCATTGAACGGTGCCGGATCTGGCGTATCGGTAGCTGATACGGTCAGATCTGCTGTGCCCGTACCACCGCCCCCGCCACCTTGACCGCCGCCGCCCGTGTTGCCGCCTGTCACGGTAGTAATGGCACTGGCGCTGTTGTTGGTGAGATAGCGGTCGGGTTCGCTGCCACTGACCTGCACTCCCATGGTCAGCGTGCCGTCCTGGGTTGGGGTTACTATGACCTGGATGGAGGTGCTTGCGCCGACTCCCAAAGCGCCAAGATTGCAGCTAAGAGAGGCGCCGGTGAAAGTACAGTTGCCATGAGTCGATGTCGCCGAGACGAAGGAGAAGTGCCTAAGATCCGGTAGGGTAAAATCGGCTACTACATTTGTAGCTAGATTCGGGCCATTGTTGGTGACCCTAACCAAATAGCTTAAAGTCTCACCGATGGCCACTGGATCAGGAGCATCGGTTAAAGTCACGTCCAAATCGATACTACCTAGCTTAACCACCCATCCAAGCGAACCCCCAGGCGTGGAAGTGGATCCAGCAACGTAAGGGGTGCTGTCAGGAGCTAATGCTACGGATCTACCAGAACCAAGGCCTGTATTTAACCCAAAGACCTCACCTTCGATTAGGCCCAAAGAATTAGCATCCAAGCGCGCGACAAATGCAGCAGACGTAGAGGTCGTTGTCGGAGTTAGGAAGAAGTCACCGGACTGGGTTTGCCCAATAACCAGGATATTGGCGTTGAATGAATCAAATGCCACCTCCCCTGCACCGTCATTCCCGCCTGCACCCAGAAAAGTAGAAGCAAGCAAGGCAGTTAGGTTACCATCCAGCTTGGCCACAAAGCCATCATAAACCCCAAATGTTCCTGGAACAGCGTCAAAAGCCCCTAAAGTGGTCGGGAAATCGGTAGAATCCGTCCAGCCGCTGACGAATACATTGCCAAGGTTGTCTAGAGCAAGACCGTAAGCAAAATCTTTGCTACCGCCTCCCAATAACGTCGATGCCTTGAGGACAGATAAGTTGGAGGACAGTCGCGTTACGAATACGTCTCCTAGCGGATTTTGCATTTGATAAGCTGTGTAGCCGCCTCCGCCGCCTCCGTATGTTTTATCATAAGCGTTGCTGGTCACCGGAAAATTGCTCGAGGCGGTGCTGCCTGTAAGGTAAATGTCACCGTCATTTCCGATTTCCAAAGCGTAGGCAGTCTCAGAAGAAGTTCCATCCAAAAACGTGCTTGCCTTGAGCTGAGTCAGGTTGTTGTCGAACCGGCTCACAAACACAGCGCTTGGACAGATTGTTTTTCGATAGGCGGCGGTGCAAGATCCAGAAAACGTAGTATCAAACGCGCCGGGAGTAGTTGGAAAATCGGTCGAGGCCGGTTTACCCGGATAACCAGTCGATCCCGCCAAGCCAGCCACAATCACATCACCGCTTGCTTTATCCACGGCAATGGCAAGTCCCTGGTCATGTCCTTTGGCACCACCAAGATAGGTCGAAGCCAGTAAACCACCAAGATCTGGGTCGAATTGCGCTACAAAGACATCTGTTTTACCTCCGCCACCCGTTCGGTCGTAAGCGGTTCCCGTGGTGGGAATATCCATGGAATAACCATATCCTGTGATATAGACGTTTCCCTGATCGTCAAGCGTCATATCGCCTAGGTAATCGTAGTTGCTGCCACCAAAATATGTTCCTGCCAGCATGGTAGTTAGATCAGGATCGAGCTTTAAAATAAAAATGTCCGATCTTTCATTAAAAGTTGTATCAAAGCCATTCGGATTGTATGGCCCAGGGAAAGCCAGCGCATCCGAAGATTGAGTACTGCCGGCTACATATACGTTTCCTTGAGCATTCACTGCGATTCTGCCGGCGGTGCCCGAACTGCCTCCAACGTAGATCTTCGCCAATACCGGATCAATGATTACCTCTTGGGTTCGGTCATAATTCCCCAAGACAAATCCATACTCGTTTCCACCTTTCAGGCGATACGCTATCTGTACTTCTCGTCGCTGTCCTTGGAGTTCTTGGTATGCGATAGGTTTAGAAAAAACAATCCGCCCTGCTCCCGTCTCTACTTCTAATTCTCCTTGGGTATTGACACTTAGCTTGTGTGCTCCCTCCAGCCGCAAGCAGATAGCTTTTGGATCTCGCAATGGCATTACCTTGAAAATCTTCTCTGCACTGGCACCGGAAACCTGCATACTCAACTCAATCCCTGGGTAAACCTCTCCTAGGCTAACCCGCTGGTAAGCTGGCAAATTACGAACAGTTTGTCCGGACTTAAAGTAATGGATCTTGGTAGGAAGTTTCCCCTCGCCCCTAACTGTTCTTACCTTTCCTCCTACCACGGATTCAACTAAGAAAACCGGTCGGGCATCTTTATCTTTGCCGTTTGGAATCAGATAACCGAGATTGCCTTGCTGGCTAATAATCGCCTTACCCCAAAACGCATCAGCGTAAAATGCAATCTCTTTTTGCGTTTGCCCCTGGTTAGGAACAAAAGGAATCAAAAGATGTGCAGTTTTATAGGATATTTCCGAACGGACCGTAGTCGCATCGGAAACTTTAAACCCTCCAAAAATTGCTACAACAAATAACATTAACTCTGCACGAAATCGCACCGGAAGAAACCTAGTCATAAGTATTGCCTCCTGTAAAAGGTGTTTTTCCTGAATCCTTGTTTCCCTCTGTTCGCAATTCTTCCCCCCGTGATTTTGATAAATCGACTCTGAGTTTTACCTCCATAGCCTGGTCCGGGGGCTTTCGACCTAGGGATTCAAGTATTCTTACGTGTTCCTATCTGAAATCAATTACAACCACTTGCGGTATGCTAAGAAAGCATCGTTGGTTATTGTCCTACATCCAACGGATTATGCCAAAATTTCAAGTTCGCTGCTCTTCCAAACGGAACCTGATTTTCCGGATTTG
>NZ_BAAHXK010000023.1:0-4590 GCF_054656915.1 Methylothermus subterraneus | reverse complement strand
TAGATATCGGGAGGAACACCGGTGGCGAAGGCGGCCACCTGGACCGAGACTGACGCTGAGGGACGAAAGCGTGGGGAGCAAACAGGATTAGATACCCTGGTAGTCCACGCCCTAAACGATGTCGACTGGCCGTTGGGAAGGTTTGACTTTTCAGTGGCGAAGCTAACGCGTTAAGTCGACCGCCTGGGGAGTACGGCCGCAAGGTTAAAACTCAAATGAATTGACGGGGGCCCGCACAAGCGGTGGAGCATGTGGTTTAATTCGATGCAACGCGAAGAACCTTACCTGCCCTTGACATGCCGCGGACCCTGGAGAGATCTGGGGGTGCCCGTTTGGGAACGCGGACACAGGTGCTGCATGGCTGTCGTCAGCTCGTGTCGTGAGATGTTGGGTTAAGTCCCGTAACGAGCGCAACCCTTGTCCTTAGTTGCCAGCGGTTTGGCCGGGCACTCTAAGGAGACTGCCGGCGATAAGCCGGAGGAAGGCGGGGATGACGTCAAGTCCTCATGGCCCTGATGGGCAGGGCGACACACGTGCTACAATGGCCGGTACAGAGGGTTGCCAAGCCGTGAGGTGGAGCCAATCCCTACAAAGCCGGTCGTAGTTCGGATTGGAGTCTGCAACTCGACTCCATGAAGCCGGAATCGCTAGTAATCGCGGATCAGCCATGCCGCGGTGAATACGTTCCCGGGCCTTGTACACACCGCCCGTCACACCATGGGAGTCGGCGGCACCAGAAGCCGGTGGTCTAACCCGCGAGGGGGGATGCCGTCCACGGTGTGGTCGATGACTGGGGTGAAGTCGTAACAAGGTAGCCGTACCGGAAGGTGCGGCTGGATCACCTCCTTTCTGGAGAAGCCTAAGTGGCTTGGCAAGAGCCCACACGGATGGTTCGAGGGTTGTTCCTGGGGTTTGGGTCTGTAGCTCAGGTGGTGAGAGCGCACCCCTGATAAGGGTGAGGTCGGAGGTTCAACTCCTCCCAGACCCACCAGGGTTGGGGCCATAGCTCAGTTGGGAGAGCGCCTGTTTTGCACGCAGGAGGTCGGGAGTTCGATTCTCCCTGGCTCCATAGGAGTTCTTTAACAAGTTGGGAAAGCGGTAACACTGTAGAGACTCTTTTAGGTTATAGGGTCAAGCGAGCAAGCGCCTACGGTGGATGCCTTGGCGGTAGGAGGCGAAGAAGGACGTGGCAGCCTGCGAAAAGCCTCGGGGAGCTGGCAAGCAAGCGTTGATCCGGGGGTATCCGAATGGGGAAACCCACCTGCGGTAAGGCAGGTATCCGCTTCTGAATTCATAGGGAGCGGAGGCGAACCTGGGGAACTGAAACATCTCAGTACCCAGAGGAAAAGAAATCAACCGAGATTCCCCAAGTAGCGGTGAGCGAACGGGGAGGAGCCTGGCACGATTTAGCTTTTGCTCTAGGGGAACGGTCTGGAAAGGCCGACCAAAGAGGGTGACAGTCCCGTACCCGAAAGGGCGAAAGTGGAACTAAGCGTGCGGACAAGTAGGGCGGGACACGTGGAATCCTGTCCGAAGAGGGGGGGCCCACCCTCCAAGGCTAAATACTCCCTACCGACCGATAGTGAACCAGTACCGTGAGGGAAAGGCGAAAAGAACCCCGGAGAGGGGAGTGAAATAGAACCTGAAACCGTAGGCGTACAAGCAGTCGGAGCCTGGCTTTGGCCGGGTGACGGCGTACCTTTTGTATAATGGGTCAGCGAGTTACTGGGAGTGGCGAGGTTAACCGGGTAGGGGAGCCGTAGGGAAACCGAGTCCGAAGAGGGCGAAAAGTCGCTTCCAGTAGACCCGAAACCGGGCGATCTACCCATGGCCAGGGTGAAAGTGGGGTAATGCCCGCTGGAGGCCCGAACCGGTTACTGTTGCAAAAGTATCGGATGAGCTGTGGGTAGGAGTGAAAGGCTAAACAAGCTCGGAGATAGCTGGTTCTCCCCGAAAGCTATTGAGGTAGTGCCTTGGGTGGTCACTTTAGGGGGTAGAGCACTGTTTGGGTTGGGGGCCTCGTCAAGGGGTACCTCGCTCAGGCAAACTCCGAATACCTAAAAGTGCAGCTCAGGAGACAGACGGCGGGTGATAAGGTCCGTCGTCGAGAGGGAAACAGCCCAGACCGCCAGCTAAGGTCCCCAAATCACGCTTAAGTGGGAAACGATGTGGGAAGGCGAAGACAGCCAGGAGGTTGGCTTAGAAGCAGCCATCCTTTAAAGAAAGCGTAATAGCTCACTGGTCGAGTCGGCCTGCGCGGAAGATCCAACGGGGCTTAAAGCGTGTACCGAAGCTGCGGGAGTCAGGTAACAGACTACAGGTCTCAGGAAACAGGTGAAAGAAGCCAGGGGATTTGAGGATTTGGAAGTTTTTCAGAGAGCCTATAAGGTCTTTCTCGAGATTCATCGAATGACTCTGGATATGCCCAAGATCGAACAATATGGCTTAGCAGACCAATTGCGCAGAGCAAGCAAATCCGTTGCCGTGAATATAGCTGAAGGCTCAAGGCGGAATTTGGCCGCTACCTTCAGGTGGCGATAGGGTCGTCGGATGAGATGCGGGTGTGGCTAAGATATTGTTTGGATTTAGGGTACATCACTGAAGATGAATGGCATCGGTGGCGTGATGAATATCACGCGATCAGCAAGATGCTCAATGGGTTATACAAAGCGATTGTCTGATTCCTGTTGCCTGCAGTCTGTTACCTGACTCGGTAGGGGAGCGTTCCGTAAGCCGGTGAAGGCGGCTTGAGAAGGCCGCTGGAGGTATCGGAAGTGCGAATGCTGACATGAGTAACGAGAAAGGGGGTGAAAATCCCCCTCGCCGAAAGCCCAAGGTTTCCTGCGCAACGCTCATCGGCGCAGGGTTAGTCGGCACCTAAGGCGAGGCCGAAAGGCGTAGTCGATGGCAAACCGGTTAATATTCCGGTACCTCTTAGGACTGCGATGGGGGGACGAAGGCGGGAAGGCGCAGCCGGGTGACGGACATCCCGGTCTAAGCGGGTAGGAGGTCGCTCTAGGCAAATCCGGAGCGGCGATAACTCCGAGACGTGATGGGGAAGCCTTTTTGGCGAACTGCGCTGGCGAGCCTTCCAAGAAAAGCCTCTAAGCGTTCAGGTCCTAAGGGGCCGTACCAAAACCGACACAGGTGGGCGGGGTGAAGATCCTAAGGCGCTTGAGAGAACCCGGGTGAAGGAACTAGGCAAAATGACACCGTAACTTCGGGAGAAGGTGTGCCTGCTCTAGGTGAAAGGGCTTGCCCCTGGAGCCGAAGCAGGTCGCAGAGAAATGGGGGCTGCGACTGTTTACCAAAAACACAGCACTCTGCTAACGCGTAAGCGGACGTATAGGGTGTGACGCCTGCCCGGTGCCGGAAGGTTAAGGGATGGGGTTAGCCGCGAGGCGAAGCTCCTGAACGAAGCCCCGGTAAACGGCGGCCGTAACTATAACGGTCCTAAGGTAGCGAAATTCCTTGTCGGGTAAGTTCCGACCTGCACGAATGGCGTAACGACAGCCCTACTGTCTCCATCCGGGACTCAGTGAAGTTGAACTCGCTGTGAAGATGCAGTGTACCTGCGGCAAGACGGAAAGACCCCGTGAACCTTTACTACAGCTTTACGCTGGATGCTGGGCTTGCCTGTGTAGGATAGGTGGGAGGCGAAGAAGGAGGGACGCCAGTTCCTCTGGAGCCGTCCTTGAAATACCACCCTGGTGAGTCTGGCGTTCTAACCTAGGAAAGTGATCCTTTCCGGGGACAGCGTATGGTGGGTAGTTTGACTGGGGCGGTCTCCTCCTAAAGGGTAACGGAGGAGCACGAAGGTACCCTCAGCGCGGTCGGAAATCGCGCAGTGCGTGCAAGGGCATAAGGGTGCTTGACTGCGAGACCGACGGGTCGAGCAGGTGCGAAAGCAGGTCCTAGTGATCCGGTGGCGCTTCGTGGAAGGGCCATCGCTCAACGGATAAAAGGTACTCCGGGGATAACAGGCTGATACCCCCCAAGAGTTCACATCGACGGGGGTGTTTGGCACCTCGATGTCGGCTCATCACATCCTGGGGCTGAAGCCGGTCCCAAGGGTATGGCTGTTCGCCATTTAAAGTGGTACGCGAGCTGGGTTCAGAACGTCGTGAGACAGTTCGGTCCCTATCTGCCGCAGGCGTTGGAGACTTGAGGGGAGCTGCTCCTAGTACGAGAGGACCGGAGTGGACGGACCTCTGGTGTGCCGGTTGTTGCGCCCGCAGCATCGCCGGGTAGCTATGTCCGGACGGGATAACCGCTGAAAGCATCTAAGCGGGAAGCCCCCCCCAAGATGAGGTCTCCCCGGATCGTCCAGATCCCTCAAGGGCCCTGGAAGACGACCAGGTCGATAGGCCGGAGGTGGAAGCGCCGTAAGGCGTGAAGCTGACCGGTACTAATGGCCCGTGAGGCTTGACCCTATAACCTAAAAGGGTTTTATACCGCACCCAACCCCTTTTCTGCCTGGTGGCCATAGAGCGTCGGAACCACCCGATCCCATCCCGAACTCGGAAGTGAAACGACGCCTCGCCAATGATAGTGGGAATCCCCGCGAAAGTAGGTCACCACCAGGCACCC
>NZ_BAAHXK010000022.1:0-5481 GCF_054656915.1 Methylothermus subterraneus | reverse complement strand
AATAAACTCAACATTCGACAAGCCTTTAGCCACGACGAACTCTTCCAGCACCTTACGCTGGTTGACCAGGTCTGACTTCTGCGCGGCGCTGGATACGCGACAGTAGGCAACAAGTCGCGTTGGCTTAGATACCTCATTGCGCAAGCCAATAAACTCGAGGAGTTGCGCCTCGGTGTACAGGCGTCGGTTGCTGTCCGTTCGCGCCGCCGGAATTAAACGCCCCTCGCGCTCCCAGCGTTGCAGGGTCTTGACCGAGACGCCAAGCAGCTTCGCCGCCTTGCCCGTGCTCATCATAGTGCCTTCCATGAGCATATATTCACTATCGCGCATAATTTTCAATACTAGGGTTGGCTCCTTCCTTTAGGGAAGGAGGTAGGGAAGGAGGATGTCAAACGGTGAAATCGGATAACAGGGTGATTCGGCCCAGGCCGCCAGCCTTGCGCCAGTAGTGGGCGTCGGCGGTAACCAGGGTGGCGCCGGCTTCCAGGGCGGTGGCGTGGTAGAGGGTGTCGAACAGGTGATGGCGCAGCTCGACCGCCAGTCGTGTTGCCACCCGGTACAGACAGGGGGTGTTGAGGGTGGGCCAGTCGAGAAGATGAAGGCTTTCCACGTCACCCTGGGCGGTTTGCGGGCTGATGCGGCACAATACCGCCGCCACTTCGACCAGCCAGTGGTCAGGAAGGATCAGATCAAGCTCGCCACGACCGACGGCCATGACCAATTCGGTCGCTTTCTCGGTATAGACCTCGCGCTCAGGATCGGCGAGCAGCCACTTGATTAGCACGCTGGCATCGAGAACGACCTTCAAGGCCGCCCCTCTTCGCGTGCCCGGCGGATTTCCTCATCGGTGGCGGTGGGGCGGTCCTTGCGGGTCCGGGTGAGTTCCTCGATGATCGCCTGCCGCCGCAGCTGGCGCTCCTTCTCCTCCACCGCCTGTTTCATCAGGCGGGCGATGATGGCGCTTTTGTTCTCGCCCGCGAAGGCTTTGTTAAAAGCTTCCTTGATCTCGTCAGGGACGGAGAAATTGACCGTGGCCATGAGGCACTCCCCACGGTTGTTGAAATTTTCAATAATACTAACACATTGGGAGGCATGAGATGCGGGAAAGTTCACAAGCGTACCGCAATCTGGGCCATACTGAAGGTGTTTTTGGTAAAGGGGACTTCGATGATCGAACACTAGCGGCGATGCGCTACGGCCGCCGTGTCTGGCGTAAGGAATGCCATATGAGTGAGCAAAGGACCCTAGAAGAAGGACAGATTCTCACGGGACCCCTATTCAGCGAACCGATGCGGGTGGAGACGGTGCGTGCGGACGGCACCGACACGTGGGTGGTTGGACTGGTCGGCACGCAGTCGGAGCGGTTCCGCAAGGTCACGCTGACGACCCGGGACCTCGAGAACCTGACCATTTTCGATGCCCGGCACTCCTACGATGGGGACGGGCGCCTCCTTCGCCTCGGCCTGCAGGCGTACTCCCTTGGGATCGCCTACGAGTTCGACCCCTACTTCGGCCTGTCGATTTCTCGCGTGGACCCGCTGCCGCATCAGCTCGAGGCTGTCTACGACTACCTCCTCAAGCTCCCCCGGATTCGGTTCCTGCTGGCCGACGACGCCGGGGCGGGAAAGACGATCATGGCCGGCCTGCTGATCCGCGAACTCGAACTGCGCGGCCTGGCCGAACGCATCCTGATCGTTTGTCCTGCCAACCTTTCGTTTCAATGGCAGCGCGAACTCAAGGAGAAATTCGACGCGAAGTTTCTTGTTCTCAAGGGCAGCGATATCCGCGATCAGTTCGGTGTCAACCAGTGGCTGGAACAGAAGCGCATCATCACCTCGCTCGACCTCGCGAAGCGGAAGGACATTCTCCCTGGGCTGCGGCAAGTCCACTGGGATCTGGTGATTGTCGACGAGGCGCACCGCATGTCGGCCTCCGATGAGACCCACAAGAGTTTGCGCTACAAGTTGGGCGAGCTTCTGAGGGAGACATCGGATCACCTGCTGCTGCTTACGGCCACGCCGCACAAGGGCGATCCATTGAATTTCAGTCTTTTCCTCCAGCTCCTCGACGCAGACGCCTACGCAGATGTCCGGTCCATCCGCGAGGCGATGGACCGCCGCCGCGCGCCGTTCTACCTGCGCCGCACCAAGGAAGCGATGGTCTACTTCCCCGAGCGCCGAACGGACGGGACGTGGGTGGCGGAAAAGATCTTCACGAAGCGCATCCCGCACACCGTCGAATTCCAGATTGACGGGGCGGAGTTCGAGCTCTACCGCGACATCACACGCTTTGTGAAGCAGCAGAGCACAAAGGCTGCAGCCCAGGGCGACGATCCGCGCGCGCGTGCCGTCGGCTTCCTCATGTCCCTCTACCAGCGGCGGCTAGCTTCAAGCACCTACGCGATGCGGCGCTCCCTTGAGAACCGAGCCAAGCGCCTGGAAGAAGGACTGAAACGAGCCCAAGACCTCGCTCGGGTGGCCCCGCCGGATCTTCCCGATCCGGAAGAGCTGGAGGAGATGGAAGAGAGCGAACGCGAGCGGCTCGAAGAAGCGCTTGAAGCCATCACGCTTGCGGGCAATGCCGAGCAGATCTGTGAGGAAGTCCGGGAGCTCCGACGACTGGCGGAGCACGCTCGAGCGGTCGAGGACTCGGGGACGGAAGCCAAACTCTCCAAGCTCAATGGTCTCCTTCAGCAGGAGGGCTTTTTCGACCACCCCGAGAAACGGCTCCTCATCTTCACGGAGTTCAAAGACACGCTGGACTACCTCGTGGACCGGCTCAAGTCCTGGGGCTTCCGAGTCGGGTGCATCCACGGCGGAATGAAGCCGGGATCGCGTGACGAGCCAGGGACGCGGCTTCACGCTGAGCAGCAGTTCCGCGAAGGGGCCATCCAGATCCTCGTGGCGACCGAGGCGGCTGGGGAAGGGATCAACCTTCAGGTCTGCAACATCCTCTTCAACTACGACATTCCGTGGAACCCGAACCGCCTCGAACAGCGGATGGGCCGCATTCACCGTTACGGTCAGCGCAAAAACTGTCTGATCTTCAACTTCGTGGCGACGAACACCATCGAGGGCAGGGTGCTTCAGCGGCTTTTGGAGAAGCTCCAGGAGATTCGGGACGCCCTCGACGACGACGCTGTCTTCAATGTGGTGGGCGAGGTGCTCCCGGCGGCCCACGTGGAGCGGGTCCTGCGCGACTACTATGCGGGCCGGCTCGGTGATGCCGACCTGGAGGAACGGCTCCTCAAGAACGTGGACGAACGCCAGTTCCGCGCGATCTGCCAGAACGCTCTTGAGGGACTGGCCTCGAAGACACTCAACCTCGAGATGCTCATCGAGCGCCGGGCGCGGGCTCAGGAGCGGCGCGTGGTTCCCGAGACCATCGCGCGGTTCATCCGGGAGGCGGCCGAGTTCGTGCCGCTCACACTCAAGACCGTCCCCCGCCTTCCCCATACCTTCGAGCCGGGACGAACGCCCTCGGTACTACGTCGGTACGAGAACGACCCGACCTGGAAGCTCCCCACACTGGCGGCCAAGTACCCTCGTTGCTCGACGGATCGTGAGACGGCGGAGACGAACAACTTGGAGTGGGTCACGCCCGGTCACCCGCTGTTCGAGGCGATCCGCCGACACACGTACGCGCAGGCGCTCGACGTCTTCGGGAAGGGGGCGACCTTCTACTCCCTCCAGCATGACGCACCGGCCCGAATCGACTTCTACCGGGCGCGGGTCGTCGATGGCCTTGGCCAGGTCATCCACGAACGCCTGTTCGCGGTCGAGATTGCCGAGGATCGGGAGCCGCGCCTCCGTGAGCCGAGCGTGCTTGGCGACTTTACGCCGACGGACCCGCCGGCAACACTCCCTACGGTTGCCGTGGCACCCGAGGCGACGGCTTGGCTCCAGAGCCAAGCGCTCGCGCCGTTTCTCGAAGAGACCCGTAAGGATCGGCTCGCTGAGGTCGAGCGGATTTCGGCGCACGTGGAACTCTCGCTCACGGAGCTCTTGCAGCGAGCCGACGAGGAGATCGGCCGGGCGGCCGCCGAGGTCGAGCAGAGGATCGCCGGCGCCGAAGGCCGCCTCGCCCAGGCGGAAGCCCGGCACGCCGAGCTCCATCAGCGGCGGGAGCGGCGGCGCAAAGAGCTCGAGCAGCAGCGATCGCTGACACTGCAGGGCGTGGAGCGGCTGGCTAGTGTCCTTGTTTTGCCCCATCCTGAACGCGAGGCGCCGGAAGTCCGGCGATTGCAGCCCAACCCGGAGACCGAGGCTATCGCGATGCAGGTGGCGATGAAATACGAGCGCGCCCAAGGGCGCCAGGTCTTCGACGTCCATGAGAAAAACCTCGGCTACGATCTCACCAGCCTAGACCTGAACTCGGGGGAGCTTCGCCTCATCGAGGTGAAAGGGCTGGCCGAGGCCACAGGCACTGTCCTCCTCACCCCGAACGAACGCCGCGTAGCCGAAGACCGGCGCGACTGCTACTGGCTTTACGTGGTCACCAACTGCGCCACGAAGCCGCAGCTCCAGGAGCCGATCAAAGACCCCGCGCGCCTGGAATGGCACGAGGTCGTCAAAGTGGCCCACTACTACCTGTCTGTCGATGCGCTAACCCGGCCCATGCAGGTGCGGGAGGAATCGGCTTCGTATGGAGAACCGCAATGAGATCTGACCGATCTGACCGATCCGACGGATCCGACCGATCCGATAAACAAAAACGCCTGCGGCCCAGCGGAGGATATCGCAGCACCGCGAGTTTTCAAACCGCAACGCTCATTTACGACGCAACGTACTTTTTTTGTGAGAAATTCCTGGACCCGCGCTCACGCCTGGTTGACCAGATGGTCCAAGCCGCCCGATCGGGCCGGCAGAACATCGCCGAGGCCAGCCGCGCTTCGGCTGCTTCTTCTCAAATGGAACTGCGCCTGCTCAGCGTCGCCCGCGCCAGCTTGGAAGAATTGTTGCTTGACTTCGAAGATTACCTTCGCCACCACCACCTCCCTCAGTGGGCTGCAGACTCCCCAGAAGCTCGGACTTTGCGGGAAGTGCCCCGGCGGTTCCGAGAGGATCTGTCTGATCCGACTGATCCGACCGATCTGACGGATCTCACGGATCAGGAGCGTTGGGCGCTTTACGCCCCCTGGCTGGAGCATGCAGATCCCGCGGTCCGTGCCAATGCCGTGATTTGCCTGATCCACCAGGCTAACTTCCTGCTCGACCGACAGATCGCCGCCCTGGAAAAGCAGTTTATCGAAGAAGGCGGTTACAGCGAGCGCCTGGCTGCCGCCCGGCTGGCTTTTCGTCGGCAAAAGGATTCGTCCGATCCGTCTGATCCGTCGGATCCGACGGATCAGATCCCCAACTGCCCCCGCTGCGGAAAACCCATGGTGCTGCGCACGGCCCGGTCAGGCCGTAAGGCCGGCAGCCAGTTCTGGGGCTGCTCAGACTACCCAAAATGCAAGGGAGTGGTAGAGCTATGATCCCC
>NZ_BAAHXK010000021.1:0-6268 GCF_054656915.1 Methylothermus subterraneus | reverse complement strand
CGATCGACCCGCGCGCCGATGACGTGCGCGTTTACCCTTTGCCCAAACCTCCCGACCGGCAAGGGTGGGGCCGCCAGATTAGGATCAAAGGGGTGCTTGGGCGGCGTCCCCTTGCCCAAGGACAGGGCGTGTGCTAAGTTTAAAAGACTCCCTCGCACACGCGGGGATCGACCTGAAACCTTCGCCCACGGCCTTGCGGCCGTGGGTTTTCCATCCAGGGGGAGAGCGATGAGATCGGCGTGGATTTTTACTTTTACTTTGCTCTGGGTTTTTGGCGTTGCCTCGGCTGGCGAATAGGCGTTCAACGTCTCGCGCTATCCCGACGGGAAGGCCTCGGTCCAGATTCTGCGGACCCAGGCGGATCCGATTCCGGGGGACGTGTTCGTCGCCGCCCAGGTTGGGGGGCGTTGGTATTTCAAGACGCCCGCCGGCTGGATCGAATGGGACGGAACGTGGGAGGTTCCGCCGTATCGGTCGGGGTCCGAGACGGACTTCTCGCTGGAAACCGATTTCGATCCAGACGCCCTGCCGCCGTTTGAGGTTTACGTGGGCTGGGGGGGGAGCCTGCGCGAGGTGGTCGAGCAAGGCCACTATGAGCGGGTTTTGGGCAATCAAGACATACCGCCCGCGCCCGACCCCAATCAATGCCAAAGCGGCCATCTTTGTCACACCTTCCGAACCGCGATCGAAGTGGTCAAACACCGCTTCGTAAGCTTCAACGAAATGCGCGAGGAAAGCCGCAACGTCGTCCTGCTGGACGGGTTTTTCAACGGCGAGCGTCTGAGCGCCCAGGACAGCGAGGGATGCGTTTATGAGGGCAGGTTCCGGGAAGTGATCATGCTGGGCCAGCGCCTTGGGATGTACAAAACCATCGAAGGCGTCCGCGTGGGGGGGTGCGCGGACGGGGAACGCCAGGGCAATTACCGCACCTTTTTCATCAGCTACCGCCAATCGTTCGCCCAAGTGCTCTTCACCTTGTCGAATCTCAATCCGACTCAGCCGGGGACTTACATGGTGATGGGGAGCGGGAGCTTTGATCTTTGATCTTTGAGGTTCGGTATGTTGGTTTCCACCACCGATTTTTTGGACGGATACGCCGTCGTTGAGTACCTGGAGCTGGTCTGCGCCGAGACGGTGTTGTCCGGCAGCGTGTTTCACGACTGGCTGGCCGGGTTGTTGACATCCTCCCCGGCCTGAAGGCCGGAGATTCCTACCGCGCTTCTAAGAAGCGCCTCGGCGGGTTCCTGCTTCCGACCGCCCGTGCGGTTCGATCCACAGGCCATCCGGGCGTGTCCCGCCCTTCATAGATCTTGATCTTCCTCCAGAAACCATTCGTATGCTGCCCGTACCCGAATGGTGTCGGCTGACACCTGAATTGCTTGGTCTCGCGTCAGCACAATCAGAATCCGCTCGGCGCGAGGATGGGTACGAACTGCTGCGTCGAGGGCACGCAATTCGCGTTCGAGAACCTCTGGCTGGGTCGGGTCCGCGCATACCTGGATGAGGAGCTCCCGCTGGCCGGGAACGCGCGCGAGAAAATCTACCTCGAATCCTTCATCCGTTTTCACATAGCCCACCTCCGCCCCTCGTGAGACCAGGGCGTTTAGCACCACTGTTTCCAAGGCACGCCCCAGATTAGCGCGACCGCTCGTATCGAACGCATGAATCAGCCCTGGGTCAGCAGGATAGATTTTGCGCGGATTGGCATTACGCTGCCGTTCAGAGTCCGTCGCCAGCGGCACAAGCATCAGCAAAAAGGCATCCACCAGGTATCCGAGAAGGGCGTGTACCGTGTCTTTGGAAACGGCATACCCTTGGGATTTGAGGTCGCGGTAGAGAGCGTGCGCACTCTGGAGCGCGGCCGGGTTGCGCAGACAAGTCCGAGTAATCGAGCGAAGCGCAGCGATCTGGCTCACCTGGTAGCGCTCCACCACATCGCGCAGAAGCAGCGTGTCCACATAACTCTGGAGCAACTGGATGCGCAGCTTAAGGTCCAGCCCCTGAGCCTCGGGGAAGCCGCCCACCCGCAGATATTCGAGCAAGCGCTTCTCGATGAGCGAGCGCTCGGCTGCACTCAGGCGCGCGAGGGGTTTGGTCGGCTCCTCGTTCCGGTGACGAAGGAATTCGCGGAAGCTAAAGGGGCGCAGAACCGTCTCGAACCCTCGGCCCCGCAAGGAAGTATGGACCTCGCGGGAGAGAAGCCTTGCCGAGGAACCGGAGACCACCACCGCGACCTTCTCGGTGTCCATCAGGCGTCGGACGAACCGCTCCCAGCCTGCAACCACCTGAATCTCGTCGAAAAACCACCACACGAGTTCGCGACCACGGAGCTGGGGAAAGGTGCGGTAGTACTCTTCCAAAAGCACATCGAGCTGGGAAAGCGGCAGGTCCGCCAGGCGATCGTCATCGAAGCTCACATACACCGCCCGTTCTGGGGCAAGCGCTTGCTGCTGTTCCTGCTGCACTTGGCGCAAGAAGGTGGTTTTGCCGACCCGCCGCATGCCGAGCACTGTATGGACCTTGTTCTTGATGGCAGGAAGCCGTGCGTCCCTTCGGGTCAGACCTTCGAGCCTGACCGGCTCTAAGCCAGCGGTCAGCTTCTCTTGCAGGATGGGGTGCAACGCCATAGCGAACAGGTTAACAGAAATATGTCCTTATGTAAAGGCCACATCAATAAAATAGCGTACTTTTCCGAAGGACATAAACGCGTCACGTCCTGTCGATACTGCGCACGCTTGAGGATCGACTCGGCAAGCTCTCGCCTGCCGCGTTGACAGCGACGAAGATCGCCGCCTATCGTGACGCGCGGCTTGCAGACGGTGTGAGCGGGGAAACCGTGCGCAAAGAGCTTGCCCTGCTCTCAAAGCCCATCAAAACCGCCATGCGCGAGTGGGGCATCGCGTTACCGGGGAATCCTGTAGCCAACGTCAGCAAGCCGCCGCCAAGCAAGCCAAGGGACCGTCGATTGAAAGAGGGCGAGGAAGCCCAGTTGCTGGCATCGCTCGATCGGTGCCGCAATCGCTACAGGCGTCCGCTGGTCGAACTCGCGATTGAGACGGCCATGAGGCAAGGCGAGCTGCTCTCGTTGCAATGGGAAAATATCGATCTCAAGCGCCGGATCGCCTACTTGCCGGAAACGAAGAATGGTGAAGCCCGCGCCGTGCCGCTTTCCAGCCGTGCAGTTGCCATCCTGCAAAGCCTGCCGCGCAGCATCGATGGCCGGGTGTTTCCGATCTCTCAAGGTCTCGTCGTTCAAGCCTGGGGCCATGCCGTCAAGCGGGCCGGTCTCGATGACCCGCGTTTCCACGACCTGCGCCACAAAGCCTTGTCCAGGCTTGCCGAGCGCGGCGATCTATCGGTGCTGGAGCTTGCGCAGATCAGCGGCCACAAGACGCTGCAAATGCTCAAGCGTTACACGCATTTGCAGGCCGAAAAGCTCGCGCGCAAGCTCGGATAGTTAATCAGTAACACCTCAAGCGCCTGACTTCCGACAAGTCGATGATGTCGCTTTGCTGCGGCGCAGCCGTTTTTCTGGGTTATGGGCATGGATATACTGGTTCTGCGATTTGCCATCCACAGAGGTTTAAGTGGATCGAGCAGCGATCGGACAATCCCCAATATAATGGCATAGCTTGGGAGGTTAAGAAGAATGGACAAAAACTATCTCATCGCCACGATCCTGACCGAGGTCAAAGACCCCGCGCTGCGCGATAAGTTGCTTGCGCAGGTGGCGCAGGAAAACGACACCCCGGAAGGGAAATCCATTGTGCTCGGCGAGCTGGAAAAGCTCGGCATTGATTCTGGTGCTGCCAAAGAGCTGGGGCTTCCATCTCAAAACCGGCGTCTTCGTCGGCTATCTGGTGGGAGGTCTGTTCTTCCTGGGCGGCGGCATCATCGCGCTGCTCAACCTGTTCGCCGGCAGCATCGCGGGCGCGCTGTTCCCTGGCTTCTTCGCAGCCATGGGAGCCTATGCGCTTGCCTCCACCCGCCGTCTCGCGCGCTTGAAAAAACTTCCAACCATCGATGAGAAAGGAGTCATATGAAACGCCTGCTTTATCTTGTCTGGTTTTCGCTGTTCGCTGCCCTGCCCGCCTGGGCAGAGAACGTCGCGCCATTGGGGCTCGAAGTCGGCGTGGTCGATTTGCCGACCGTGAAAAGCAAGCTGGCAGGGCAAACCCGTCTCACCGACGCAGGCATCAACAAATGGTCGGGCGGCCCCATGCTCGATGGGGATGCGGCTAGCCTCGACATCGAGGGCCTGCAAAGCATCCGCTTCATCTTCAGCAAGGACAACAAGCTCGAAGGCGTGATCATGACGCTGGACAAAGGACAGCTCAAGGAAGTTGTCGCCGCCCTGCGCAAGAAATACACCAAGGTGCGCGAGAACATCCCGTTCGTCGGCGATGCCTCGGCCACTTATCGCAAAGGCGACAGCGTGGTGCTGGTCGAAGCCCCACACCTTTCCTTCTCGATGAATGTGCTCTATCTTACCAATCGGTTTTATGCCTTATTCAACGAGCGATCGAGCGCGGAGGAAGCCGCACGCCGCCGCAGTCAGGCCGAGAAATTCTGAGGCAAGCCGTCAAGTACCTCCGACTGAAGTCGTAGGCTTGTAAGGGAGTCGCGCCTTGCCAACGGGAAATTAAGCAAGTGAAGCGGGAAACCAGGGTGGCCAAGCTTGAAGACAACTGAACCGGCAGGATGCGGCAGTCCAAGGCGCGATGCTGTTTCCCGAGTCTGCATCCCCTGCGCCGGTCAGTCCCGATGGGGGGAATTGCCACCGAAAGGTGAGATACGAGGTAACTCTATAATGTACGTACCAGTAGTAAGTAAAACAGGGAAGCCATTGATGCCATGCCATCCGGCACGGGCTAGGGAGCTTGTGCGCAAAGGACGCGCGGTTCGTCGGTTCCTTCATGGAATCTTTTACATTCAACTTGTCGACCGCGATGACGGCGAAATTCAACCTGTTGCCTGTGGGGTTGACCCTGGCAGCAAAAAGGAAGGCTGGACAGTTAAATCCAAAGCGCACACTTACCTAAACATTCAGGCGGATGCTGTGACCTATGTAAGTGACCGCGTGACGACTAAAGCGCAACTGCGCCGTGGGCGCAGGTATCGGAAAACGCCGTGCAGGGCTAACCGTAAGAACCGTGCTCGTGGAAGTCTCCCGCCGTCCACAAAGGCCCGCTGGCAATGGAAGCTTAGGTTGGCGAGATGGCTTTTCAGGCTCTATCCAATTGCGGTATTTGTCGTGGAAGACGTCAAGGCGAGGACGAAGGGGCAAAGGCGCTGGGATCGATCCTTTTCTCCGTTAGAGGTTGGAAAGCATTGGTTTTACTCTGAACTCTCCAAACTCGCACCCGTGGAAACCAAAAGCGGCTGGGATACCAAGCAACTTCGTGACGCCTTGGGGCTCAAGAAAATCGGCAACAAACAGGCGGAAGTTTTTGAAGCCCATTGCGTGGATTCGTGGGTACTGGCGAATGGGTGGACCGGTGGACATATCAAGCCAGATAACACGCGCCTTTTATGCATGACTCCGCTTCAGTTTCATCGGCGACAACTTCACCGGATGCAGCCGGACAAAGGTGGCATCCGAATGCCTTACGGCGGAACGAGAAGTTTGGGTTTCAAGCGTGGAAGCCTGGTCAAGCATCCCAGATTCGGGGTCACCTACGTAGGTGGTTTTATGAAAGATCGGATCAGTCTGCACCGACTAACGGACGGCAAAAGGCTGTGCCGGAACGCCAAGCCGTCTGATTGTAAGTTTCTGGCGTTTAACTCTTGGAGAGCGCGACTTATCCCGCGACTGAAGTCGCTGGTTTCCGCCGCGTAGGGGGGTCTATGAAAACCCTGCTCGTCTGGATCAATCGCCTGCTCGAGTGCAGGGCAGCGAGTTCGGCATGCTCATCACCCTGGTCAACCAACTGGGCGGCGTGCGCGTCTGGCTTGGCAATTTCGCCCTTTGGCTTTTGACTGAAGCCGCGCTTCATCGTGATGTAAAGGAGACCCGCCAATGAACATTTCATCTTCCACCCTCGCGGCTGTCCTGTTTTCCGCAGTGCTGGCCCTGGCGACACCACCGGCCCTGGCCGGCTTCGATGAGGGGCTTGCAGCCGCTAACCGCGGCGACTACGCCACGGCCCTCAAGGAATGGCGGCCGCTCGCCGAGCAGGGGGATGCAGTCGCGCAATACAACCTGGGCGTCATGTATGACAACGGCCTAGGCGTGCCGCAGGACTACCAGGCTACTTAAACAGGCCAG
>NZ_BAAHXK010000020.1:0-6709 GCF_054656915.1 Methylothermus subterraneus | reverse complement strand
CAAAAAGGCACGATCGAGGTACCCGACGTCTCAGACTTACTGGAGGTCGATAGCATGTTGGCCGAACGCATCGAGAGTTGGACCAAAGAATGGTGGGAGAAAGGGTTGCAGCGAGGCGAGGAAAAGGGTTTCTACCTCGGTGAGCTGCAAACCTTGCAACGGCTGCTCACAAAGCGCTTTGGGCCGTTGCCGCAAGCGGTGCAGGTGCGCTTGAGCACCGCAAGCCGGGAAGAGGTCGAGCGGTGGCTGGATCGGGTGCTCGACGCGCAAACGCTCGACGAGGTCTTTGCCAAGTAGCGAACGTTGGACGGTCACGACGTGACCGTCCGAAAAATCCCCATCGCTACGCCACGGTTACGCAGTAATCAACACAACAATCTACAGTTTTTGTGGATTTTCCGCATCTGGATTCTCGCCAGTCGCACCTCGTCCGTTTGTACCACCAGAGGCAATCGAGACGATCACGACCGCCGTGTCCAAAACGGCATAGCCACGCATGGACTTAATTGATTTCATTGATTACGATGCAATCATTACAATCGAACATTCGGTTTCATGGCTACTTTGACGATTCGCAATTTGGACGACACCCTCAAGCAAGCGCTACGCATCCGTGCGGCACAGCACGGCGTATCGATGGAAGAGGAGGTCCGGCGCATTCTGCGTGAGGCCTTGACCCACGCACCCAAGCCGCAATCTTTCGGGCAACGGCTCAAAGAGCGCTTTGCCGACGTTGCCGACGCCGACTTTTGCTTACCTGCGCGGCAACTGCCGCGCACACCCCCCCCATTGGGATGAAGCGTTGTGATCCTGCTCGATACCAATGTGCTCTCTGAATTCATGCGCCCAAAACCCAACGATGCGGTTGTCGCATGGCTCGATGCGCTTGCGCCTGAAAAGAGGTATGGATTTGCGCCGTTAGCGTCGCCGAAATCAGGCTTGGGCTTGATGCCTACTGGCACGCGTCAGGCGGCGCTAGCACAGGCGGCCGAGGCGATGTTCTCGGAAGACTTTGCAGGGCGCTGCCTGCCATTCGATGCTCAGGCGGCATGTCAAATGGCCCTGACCTGGGTGCGCGACAACCTCGGCCACGCCAGTCTCCAAACCACCTCGCGCTACCTGCATCAGGAAGCCGACGCGCGCTTTCGGGAAATCGAGCGCTGAGCAACCTCCGAGGCGACGACGCAGCCTCCCTGCGCGCGTTGATTGGCCAGCTTCACCTAAAGCGCCCGCCCCAAGGTCTGCCCGCCGTGCTGCAACGAGATGGCGTTGAGCAGCCCGCTGTCGCACCAGACGGTCAACAGGCCGGTACGGATCGAGCAGCGAGGCCTGCCGATACACATAGACGCTAGCAAGACAGAAAACGAGCCGGACAGAAATGTAGGCGTTCTTAGGCTAATTTTGTCTAGGTGCGCATACAGGGTCTGTCCCATCAAGGCGGGGAGGAAGTCAATCGGCTATAAGTTCTTCAAATTGCTGTATCAGCTTTTCCAGTTTCCTGCGTTTTTTGCTGTCTTGCAGAATACCGTCTGATCTGATCTTTCTACTCATTCGGCTGAGTCTGTTCAGTAATTCCTCTTCATCTTTTCTGGGTACGTGGGCTGCGACAATCTTACGCAATTTGGCTACTGAGTAGCCGTCCTGAATTGCCTCGTTTGTTAGCGCTCTACGCGTGTTTTCATCTTCTATTTTGCCTAGGATTCTGGCTTTTGTGTATGGCAGCGCTCCGGAGTTCAGGGCTTGGATAAGATCATCCGGCAGCCGGAGAATCGGCAACCTGTTTTGAAAAAAAGACTCCCACGTCAGCTTCCCAAGTTCCTCGAAGACTGACACCACGATCGTCTCTGTTTTGGTTCCTGCAATCTCGGGACTAATAACGTTATTAGTCGCACGGTAACCGGAACGCTTCTTTTCGTTCCACAGGCGGTTCAGTACCTTGATAGCCGCATCCTGGTCCGATACTCCCTTCGCCTTGAGCTGGGTGAAGTAGGGGGTGCCAGACAGTTTAATCGCCAAGAGTTGCAGGTACCCCAGTGTCTCTTCGTAAGGGCTGAGATCCTCACGATTGAGGTTTTCTAGCAGAGACATTTGATGCGCAGTGGCATCGTCGAGCTGGCGAATGTGAGCCTTCAGGCTTGACAGCCCGATGAGCTTGCAGGCTCTGTATCGCCTCTCTCCTGCAACGACTTCGAACCGGCCATCTTCCTTTGGCCTGACGGTTACTGGGTGGATCAAGCCATGCATTTTGATGTCGTTCGCAAGCCGATTCAGCGCTTTCTCATCATAGTGACGTCTGGCGTTCCATGGTGCTGGATCTAGGAGATCCAGACTGATTTCCACCATGCTATCCGTCTCCAGGTAGGAGCCAGTGTTGGATTTGCGCTTCGCGTTCTTCTGAAGGTTGTCTAGCTTTTCGGGTGACAGTTTGAATTTTTTAGCCATCGATTTCCTCGGCAAGTTGCCGGTACTGTTCCGCGCTGACTCCCTTGGGGTAATAGTCAATGATGGTCTTTCCCACGGCTGGCGCTTCGGCCACCCTGATTGCTTCGTTGATGACGGTTTTGAAGACAGGAGGGCCGAAATTTTGGATGGCTTCGATAACCTCTTTACCCAGATTGGTTCTGGGATTGTGTCGGGTGGCCAAGATGCCTGTGATCTTAAGCCGGGGATTGATCTTTTTTTGGATGAGCTCTAGTCTGGCTAGCAGGGTTGTCAATCCTTGAAGCGCGTAAAAGTGAGTGGTTACCGGGATGACGACTTCATTGGCAGCTACGAGTACGTTGATTGTCAGCATGCCAAGATTAGGCGGGGCATCCAGAAGGATATAGTCGTATTGTTTGCAGAGTTCGGGAGTGATGGCGGATTTAAGAATGGATTCTCGTGTAAGCCGGTTGACAAGTGAGAATTCAATGTCCGCTAGCTCGATGTCCGAGGGGACAACTTGAAGATTTTCGATCTCTGTTTCATGGATGGCTTCTGAGAGCGGTTTGTTGTCCTCACTCAGGATGTGGGTGATGGTCGTTTTGAGTTCCAGCGGATCCAGTCCGATACCAACTGTCAGATTAGCCTGTGGATCTGCATCAACCAGAAGAACCTTCTTGCCTCTTTCGGCCAAAGCAGCTCCTAGATTAATGGTCGTGGTGGTTTTTGCAACTCCACCTTTTTGGTTGGCGAAGGCGATGATTCTAGACATTATCAATCCTGAGTCAGCGTGTTTTGTTCCAACAGCTTCATGCGTTTGTTTGCAGCTTTGACTTGGCTGATGAAAACAGGATGAGGGGTAATGGTATAGAGAATATCTTGGATGGATCTTCGGGGGCCAAAGAAGACATTCTCTTCAACGTTTAACAGTACTTTCTTATTGATCATTTCATCGAAAGCCTTGCGCATGGTTCTGGCATCGAAGCGAAGGGCTGAGGCATTGAGTAGTCCGCTGTCTCTTTTAATAGAGGTCAGGCGGATTTGATAGGGGTTTATAAGTGAGGCCTGAATATATAAGTGCGCCATTCGTTTGTAGAGCCAACGCGCCAGAGATGATGAATGAGAAATCATTGTGGCGAAATCGAACTGACGAAAGGTAATGTTATGAATGCTTTCAGCGACGAGAGGCGAGAACCTCACATACCATCGTGATTTGGGATCCTGCTCCCAGTCGATGCGGCTCACGGCGCCGATTTCGGTAATTATTGGAGATCGGTAGAAGGCGTGTTTGCTGCCAAGCTCGGTTAGTTCAATGATGGTGCCCGAGAGAATCTTGAGGGATTCGATAATCCTTTTTTGAGGCAGTCCGTGTCCTGACTCTTCGAGGAGTTTTCTTAACTGTCTTATGGTAAACGAGACGCCAGCCCCTTCTTGGTCTAGGAACCCTTGCCCTTTTTCGACGGAAAGTTTCCTTAAAGCGTCTTCGATGATTTCTTCTCTTTCCGATGGGAAGGTGTCTTGTTCGCCTTTTGGTGTTTCAATACGGGCTGGAAACATCTTCATTTCGAAGTCCTTGCCCCGGTAGCGGAATGTCTTGATTAAGGACTGCATCATGCCGTTGGATTGTCTCAAGTATTGTTGAGCATTTTTAGGTATGTACTTTGGTATGGCATCCCAGAGCTCAATGGTGTTTGAGAGCCTGTCGCGCTCTTCCTCGTTGTTGCAGAGGAAGCTTTGGAAGAGCTCCATCTGTGGATGGACGTAGCTTACTTGTTGGGGGGGGCGGGTTGAGAGCCGCTTCTTCACGGATGGACCTATAAGGTTTTCCTCAACTGTATTAATTGTATTGCAGGTGCGGAAATCGACCAACCATGGGTACAATCGATCACGGAAGCGAGACTGGCGGTGTGAGCCTCTGGAATCTCTACTCCTCGGGGCGAGAAGGCCAAGATAAAAACAAAGGTTAAAAAAGATTAAAGGTTAAAAGAAGATTATTATCGTATAACATTTTGATTTTTTTGGAAAAATTTAGATTTTCCGTGACCGTTTGTACCCACATTTGGCATAGTTAGCGTGATCGCTTGTACCCATGTCAAATTCCCCGTGAGCGTTTGTACCCATTTTTTTGAGATTCTGTGATCGCTTGTACCCATTTGGACGGGTTAGAAGTCGGTAGGATCATTTCTTCGTGATCGTCTGTACCCATTTTTTTGATCTGTAAGGGGAGGTAGCTGGCAGGAAGAAGGGGGGTGTGTGATCGTCTGTACCCATTATGCGTGATCGCTTGTATCCATATTACCGAAAGTCAAGCGCTAGCAGACTTGTCCCGATTCGTGAAGCCGCCGAAGTACTTGGCGTCTCGGTGCAGTGTCTGCGCCGTTGAGGAGGCGCAAGCATGATTCTCGCCCACAAGATCGCGCTCGATCCGAACAACGCGCAGGCGACCTACTTTGTCCGCGCATGTGGTGTAGCGCGCTTTGCCTACAACTGGGCGCTGGTCGAGTGGGGCAGGCAGTATGAGGCATGGAAAGCCGACAACACCCTGCCCAAACCACAAACCATCCCAACAACGGCGGGTGGCAACGTGAGCCGCATGAGTGAGATTCTCGGCGTTCCGGCCCCAACGTCTATCAGCTGCTAAAAAAACACCCTATCGAACCGGACGGCTCATGAGCGGAGCAGGCGAGGCGGCAAAAACGGCGCCACATGAGCGGCAGGATAGCCGTTCCAGTGCGCCAGGGAACCGAGATCGAAGGTCTGCCTAAGCTGCCGGCCGGCCTGTTTCAGAAAAGGGCGCTTATGGCCAGTCGCACCCCGCCGCTGACGCCCCAGACCGTGGTCGTCGGCGCCCCGGCCCTCGCCCTGTGGCTGCAATGAAAGCTGGCCCAGCAGCTGGGCGTCGCCGCCCACATCGATTATCCCCTCCTCGGCGGCTTTCTCTGGTCCCTGGCCCGGGGGCTGCTGAAGGATCTGCCGGCCGACGATCCGCTGTCGCTGGAACGCCTGACCTGGCGCCTGTACGAAGCCCTGCCCGAACTGGCCCCCCGGCCCGGATTCGAAACCGTCAAAGCCTATCTCGACCGCTGCCGCGACAGCATCGGCCGCTTCCAGCTGGCCGGGCGCCTAGCCGACGTTTACGACCGCTACCTGTACTACCGCCCAGACTGGATTCGAACCTGGGATGCCGGCGAGCACCCTAAGGGGCCGCCAGCCTGGCAGGGCGAGCTGTGACGACACGTCAGCCGGGACACCGCCAGTCACCGGGTCATCGCCCTCGACCGCCTGGGCAAGGCGCTGGCCTCCGGACAACCGGCCGGCCTGCTCGGGCGGGTGGACTTTTTCGCCCTCCACAGTCTGCCGCCGGGCTTCATGCCCCTGCTCGCCGCTCTGAGCCGGCACACCAAACTGCACTTCTGGCTGCTGAGCCCCACCGAACACTACTGGGACTGGGCCGACCTGCGTTCCCTCAAGGCCCGGGCCTGCACCCGCCTGCACGATCCGGAAGCAGCCGAACTGCAGGAAACCGGCCATCCCCCTGGCTTCCTGGGGTCGGGAAGGCCAGACCTTCCAGGATCTACTGCTCGACGCCTTCGAATCCCCGATCGAAACCGCGCACCTTCGCCTGCCGGAGAGAACCAGCCTGCTCAGGCATCTGCAGGCCGACATCTTCGAACTCCAGGGCGGCGAGGAATCCCCGACGATCCGTGCCCTCCCCAAGGCCGACGGCTCCCTGCAGATCCACGTGGCCCACAGTCCCCTGCGGGAATGCCAGGTTTTGCACGACACCCTGCTGGGGCTGCTGAACGCCGATCACAGCCTCGAGCCGGAAGACATCCTGGTGCTGGTGCCCAAAATCGACAGCTACGCCCCCTACATCGAGGCGGTATTCGGTGACGACCACCCGGATCGCCCTGCCCTGCCCTGGCATCTGGCCGACGTCTCCATCGCCGACGCCTATCCCTCCTTTGTCTCTTCAAGGAAGGATCAATTCTTCGTGTCGTTATAGGGTCATTTTTGCATGTCGCCTCACAGCAGCATCACCGGCGGCGCAGGCGGCAAGTTGATTAGGCTCGCGTAGCGCTTCATCACTCAACGGGTGAGCGTAGAATCGATCCGGGATCTCAGAGCCTGAGGGCGCTCCCGGTACCCGTCCGGCAGGGTGGTGTCCGGCTCCAGCGCCAAAGCGGCGAGTTCCGCCTAACGATAGGCGAAATGGAGCCACTCTCCATGACGCGCGTGCACCGTGGGGGGTCGCCTTCTCGATGGAATCCAGCAGTTCCTTTACCTC
>NZ_BAAHXK010000019.1:0-9692 GCF_054656915.1 Methylothermus subterraneus | reverse complement strand
TTTTTTTGTGCTAAAGCAAAGCTAGACTAGCTGCCCTAAAAAGAGCAACAAAACGCCCTCGATCATCAAGTGTTTTGTCTAGTGTCTAAGACGATCTGTAATATATAGCCTAATCTCTTAAGCTTTTCAAGCTAATAAACCACCATGGAATCGCCCGACAATCTTTTAGCCGATTGGCGTGACCGAGCCAGGCGCTTGCAAGCAGAGATCAAAAAAGTCGTCGTAGGTCTTGACGAGTCGGTGGAAAAGATCATCCTCGCCGTCTTCGCCCAAGGTCATATCCTGCTCGAAGGAGATGTGGGCGTAGGCAAAACCACCTTACTGAAGGCAGTCGCTCGGACTTTAGGCGGGGGTTATGAACGAATCGAGGGCACCATAGACCTGATGCCCAACGATCTTATTTACCACACCTACATCGACGAGAACGGCAAACCCCGCGTGGATCCTGGTCCCTTGCTCAGACACGGGGAGCAACTTGCAGTCTTTTTCTTTAACGAAGTCAACCGCGCGCGCCCCCAGGTACACTCCCTGTTGCTGCGGGTCATGGCCGAGCGCAGCGTTTTCGCGTTCAACCGCGAATATCGTTTTCCTCACCTGCAAGTGTTTGCCGATCGCAACCGAGTCGAAAAAGAAGAAACTTTCGAAATTCCTTCCGCGGCTCGCGATCGCTTTCTCATGGAGATCCACATCGAAATCCCTGCCGACTCGCAACATAGAGTCGCCCTTATCTTCGATCCCCGCTTCCACAACGTGGACGCGATAATCAATACGCTGCAGCCGGTCGTTCCCTACCACCACATCGCCACCGTTGCTCCGTTAATTCAAGGCTACGTTCAGGCCAGCCCGGCCTTACAGCGCTATGCCCTAAACCTCTGGCAGGCAACCCGTACCCCGCAAGACTTCGGCATCCACCTCGAGGGAGTAAACATGGCCGAACTCGTTCTGGCCGGCGCGAGCACGCGGGGTATGAGCATGCTGCTGCGCGCCGCCAGGGTGCGAGCTTGGCTGCAGGGCCGCGATTATCTAGAACCCGAAGACCTTCAGTACATCTTTCACGAAGTCATCGGACATAGGCTCGTGCTTGCTCCTATCTACGAACTGCAGCGAGAGACTCTAGTCAAAGGCTTGACTTCAGCGATTCTCAATCGGATCAGCGCGCCTTGAAGGAGTTTCATTACCGCATCGCCTGGCGTACCCGCAGCGTTCGTCCAGGCCATCACCGCAGTCACACGGCAGGAAGCGGATACGAATTCCGAGGGCACACCACGCTCATCGATTACCCCGATCCGCGCAAGCTCGACATCCACGCGACTTTACACGACCCTTTTGGCCAATACAAAGTCAGGCAATTTAGCCAAACAAGCACAATTCCGGTGTTTGCGATCGCCGACTTGTCGGCTTCGATGGCCATCGGTCACAAACCGCAACTTCTCTCCGAGCTGGCGACAGCGGTGGCTTATTCCGCCTACCGGACCGGCGATCCATTCGGTTTTCTCGGGGTCAACGACCAAATCGCGCTTCATTTTCCCTTGCGCTTATCTAAAAGCCGGGCTTTGGAACTCAAGCGCCGTCTTGCGCAAATTCGCTTGCAAGGGGGCAACGGCGCGCTGCATCGCCTCACCGCTTACCTAGGCACCAAGCGCGCGCTAATTTTTCTGCTTTCCGACTTTTACTTTCCTTTAAGCGAGGTGCAGGCTCTGCTTGCCCAGCTTCAGCCGCACGACGTGGTACCGCTCGTCTTGGGGCTAGAGTCCGAACGGCAGCCGCCTGCGCGCTGGGGTTGGGCCAGGCTCTACGACCCAGAGACCGGTCGCCATCGCTTCTTGTGGCTGAGCCCTTCGAGTAAGACCCGATTGGACGCTGCCTTTTGCGACCACCGCGCCCAACTGACCGAGCTGTGCCGTCGTTACGGTCGGCCGCCGCTTTTTGTGGAAGACAGGTTCCACCCAGACCGTTTAACTCGGTATTTTCTGGAAACATGCGCTTGATCGGATTTTGGCTTATTTGGCTCATCGCCACCGCAACCCCGGCGGCGCCGCCTGTAGCCGTGGAATTTAAGACCCCTCCACCGTTCGGTTACGGTGTCGGCTCGGTTATCCGCCACCAAGTCGAACTTTTCGTGCCAGCGCCTTGGCAGCTCGACATCGCTCAGTTGCCTACCAAAGGGCCGCTCAATCCTTGGCTTGAGATTCGCGATTTCGCCTACGAACACTGGCAGCAAACCGGAGGGAATCGCTACCGCCTGCGGATCGACTATCAGATCTTTCCTTCCTTGCCCCAAGCTCTGACCTTAGAAATCCCTTCGCTACCCTTACCGCTCACCGCTCCGGCGGGCAAGCAGCAAACCATTTCCATCCCCGCTTGGGCGTTCACCGCCCATCCTTTAATTCTGCCGCAGTGGAGCGATGCCCAAGTCGAAGTCCGCCCGCTGTGGCAACCCAAGGAGGCCGATCTCGATCGCCATAAGCAACGCTTAGTTCGAATCGGTATCGCCTTACTCCTGGCGAGCGCAGTTTTCGTTTGGCGAAGCGCGCGCAAGCGGCGCCTTCCCTTTGCCAAAGCCTTGCCCAAGGTTTGCCGGGCCGCCCGCCAAGGCGAGATCGAGGCGGCTTTCCGGGCGTTTCATCAGGCCTTAAACGAAACCGCAGGTCAGGCGCTCTTTGCCGGTCAGCTCGCCGACTTCCTCACCAAACGACCCGCATTTGCCCCGCTTGAACCAGAGCTCAAGCAGTTTTTCCAGGCCTCCAAGCGGTTTTTCTACCGCTTGCATCCGCCGCCGGAAGAAAATTGGTCGCTTGGATTAGTGAAGCTGTGTCGGGCGTGCGCTCAGGCTGAGAAGCGATGCCGGAAATAAGTTTTTCCCAGCCGGGGTGGCTGTGGCTGTTGCCTTTGCCAGCGCTTATATTTTGGCGGCCGGGTGGAAATTGTCTCCCCTATCCGGCGCTTTTCTTGTTATCGCACGATAAGCGGTCGCAGCGCTTGGACCGAGCACAAAAGTGCCTGTTGGCTGGATTCTTGGGTTGTTTGATCCTCTCCGTGGCCGGCCCGTTTCTTAAAGAACAAAAAGTGGCGCGCCTCGGCACCGGCGCCCACATCGTTTTGACCATCGATCACAGCAGCAGCATGAATGAAAACTTCGCTGGCCGCTACCTTGGCGGTGCCGCCCCGGAAACCAAAAGCGCGGCGGCGCGCAGGCTGCTGGTGGAGTTCATCCAACGGCGGCAGCCGGATCTGTTCGCGGTGGTGGCGTTCAGCACTGCCCCGCGGCAGATCCTTCCCCTGACTGCAGACAAACCTGCGCTCATCGCCGCCGTCCGCGCCATAGGGCAGCGTGGTCACGGGATCACCAACATCGCCCCGGGACTTTCGATGGCGCTGGAGACCCTGCGCGCTCATCCCTTAACCGGCGCCCGGGTGATCCTCTTGGTGTCCGACGGCGGGGCGCGCATCGACCAAGACGTTCAAGAGCGCTTGCGGCAAGAGTTTCAGGACTTGGCGGTGCGCCTGTACTGGCTTTATCTGCGCACCCCGACCAGCGTCAGCGTCCTTCATCCCCCGGCGCGGGCGTTGACAGAAACCACCGCTCCGGAAATCTTCCTGCACCGCTACTTCCAGACCTTGGGCGTTCCCTACCGGGTCTTCGAAGCCGAGAACCCGGAAAGCCTGGCCGCCGCCATCGCCACCGTGGAAGCTCTGGAAAACCAGCCGCTTGTCTACTTCGAAACCCTGCCCCGCCGGGATCTGTCCCAATACGGTTTTGCGCTGGCTTTGGCTTTGGGACTACCGCTTTTGGCCTTGACTGTGCTGGAGGTCGATCGATGGCTCGCCTAACCAAGGAAAGCGCGTTGGTCGCTGCCATCTTTTTGGGCTTAGGGGCAGCGGCAGGATGGGAAGGGTTTCAGGCCTATCGCGCGCTGCGTTACAACCGCGCCCTGGCCGAGATCCACAGCCTGCAACCGGATGCGCATACCGCGCCCGAATTGCTCGCGGCCAAAGCCAACCGCTACGCGCAAGAAGGCAAGCTCGAAGCGGCGCTGCGCTTGTACAACCAAGCCTTGCCTAGAGCTTCTGGCGCGTTAAAACAAAAGCTGAGCTACAACTTGGGCACGCTTTATCTGCGCGAAGCGGCGGGTCTGTGGAACCGGCAAGGGGTCTGGGCCTACCCGCGCGTAGTCACGATGCTGGGTCTGGCGCGCGAGCACCTGCGCGAGGCAGTTCGGCTGGATCCAAAAGACCTAAATGCCCGTTACAATCTAGAATACGCCTTGCGCATCGCGCCACCGCCGCGCGAGCGCGAACCGGCCAAGTGGCAAGGGACCAAAGCCAGCCTGTTTTCTACCCTGCCGGGCCTGCCTCACGGAGGACCATGATTTCCCGCAAAGCCGCTCGGATCGGGCTGTGGATTCTGGCCTTGGGACTGCTGAGCGCTGCTTTGTTCCGGCCGACCTGGACCCTGCCGCAACGCCTGCCCCGTTATCTTATCGTGCTCGACATCACCCAGAGCATGAACGCGCGCGATTGTCATCTCGAGGGTCTGCCGCCGGACCGGCTCTCGTTCGCCAAGGCCGCTTTGGATGCGGCGATCGTGGCCCTGCCGTGCGGTGCGGAAGTGGGTCTTGGCGTCTTCACCCACAAGCGCGTCCAACTGCTGCTCGAACCTATAGAAACGTGCCAACACGCCCCTGCCCTGCGCGCTGCTCTAAGGAACATCGATTGGCGCAACGCTTGGGCGGCCGACAGCTACATCGCCTACGGCCTGTTTGACGCGCTGCGCCTTGCCGCAAAACTCAAGACCGATCTGGTCTTCGTGACCGACGGCGACCAGTTCCCTAAAACCGCCCGCGACCCGCTCTTCTCTGGCCGCCCCGCTCAAGTCGGCGGCTGGTTGGTGGGCGTCGGCACCCCCCGCCCAGTTCCCATCCCCAAGCTCGATCTAGCCGAGCAAACCCTTGGCTATTGGCAAATGAGCGATCTGCCACGCCCGGCGGAATCGAGCCGCTACCCAACCCAAATACCCGCCGAACGCGCCGAGCTCCTCCTTTCCCACCTTGATCTTACCCGTCTGCGTCGCCTCGCCGCCGTCACCGATCTTGCCTACTTGACCCTGCACACTCCCCAACAACTCGCTGAGGCTTTGCGCCAACCGCGCTCGGATTGGCTGCGACCGGTAGCGGTGGATGCGCGTCCCTGGCTCGGGTTGGGGGCGCTGCTGGCAGTCGCACTGGCAGTCTTGGTTTGACGCCTACGCGTTTGGTCCTCATACTTTGGTTCTTATCGACTCGATCGGCACGCTTCATGCGCATTCACTTGATCGCCGTCGGCAGCCGCATGCCCGGCTGGATCCAGGAAGGATTTGCGGAATACGCAGGGCGCCTGCCCAAAGAATGCGCTCTGCGCTTACAGGAAATCCCTTTGCGAAGGTACCGCGCGCAAGGAGATAGAAACCGTCAAATCGCCGCCGAAGGGGCGAAGATGCTCGCGGCCATCCCTGAGGGCGCCTACGTGATCGCTTTAGATGCAAGCGGCGAGCATTGGTCCACCCCTGAACTGGCAAGGCGCTTGGCCGGATGGCTGCAGCAAAGCCAGGACCTGGCGCTATTGGTCGGCGGCCCGGAAGGGTTGGCCCCGGCCTGCTTGGAGCGGGCCGCGATCCGCTGGAGCTTGTCGCGGCTAACCTTTCCCCACCCCCTGGTGCGCATCCTGGTGGCGGAACAGCTCTACCGCGCCTGGAGCCTACTTAAGGGACACCCTTACCATCGCTAGCCGTGGTTGCGCCACAGATTATCTTAGCCTCAGCCTCTCCGCGCCGACGTGAACTGCTGGACCAAATCGGGGTCACATATGAGGTCTTCGCGCCTAAAATAGACGAAACGCCGCAATCTGGCGAATCTCCGTCTGCGTACGTAATGCGCCTCGCCCGAGCCAAAGCCAAGGCGGCCCAGAAGACGGCGCAAGCCAAGCCGGTGCTTGGGGCGGATACGGCGGTGGTCATCGACGGCGAGATCCTGGGCAAGCCACAGGATCAGGCGCAAGCTTTGGCTTACCTGCGCCGGCTTTCCGGCCGCTGCCACCTTGTCCTGAGCGCGGTGTGGTTGGAGCTGGCCGATCCGCGCTTGAGCCTTGGGGCATTGAGCGAAAGTCGGGTCTACTTTCGCGAACTGAGCGAGGCGGAGATCGCCGCCTATTGGCGCACCGGCGAGCCGCGCGATAAAGCCGGCGCTTACGCCATTCAAGGATTGGGAGCGGTGTTCGTCAAACGCCTAGAGGGCAGTTTCTCTGGCGTGATGGGTCTGCCGCTGTACGAGACCGCGAACCTGTTAAGGAAAGCAGGAATTGACGTGCTATGAGCGACGAAATCCTAATCAACGTCACCCCTCCGGAGACCCGGGTCGCGGTGGTAGAAAACGGAATTTTGCAAGAACTGTTTATCGAACGCACCCGCCGCCGCGGGCTGGTCGGAAATATCTACAAGGGGCAAGTGGTGCGGGTCCTGCCGGGAATGCAGGCGGCCTTCGTCGATATCGGCTTGGAGCGCTCGGCCTTCCTGCACGCCTCCGACTTGAACGCCAAGCAACTGCAGGCCAGCCCCAACGGGGGGATCGAGACCCTGCTGCAGGAAGGTCAAGAACTCATGGTGCAGGTCAGCAAAGACCCGATCGGCGGCAAAGGGGCGCGCCTGACCACCGAGATCACCATTCCGTCGCGCTATCAGGTGTACATGCCTTTTGCTTCGTTTTCCGGGGTCTCTCAGAGAATCGAATGCGAGGCCGAACGCGAACGCCTAAAAAGCTGCATCGACGCCTTCCGCGAGGAGTATGGCAGCGGCGGCTATATTGCCCGGACCGCCGCCGAAGGGGTGGACGAATTCGTCCTGCGCGCCGACATGCTGTTTCTGTTTAAGCTATGGAACGCGATCCAAGAGCAATACGCTCAAGCTCGCGCGCCCAGCTTAGTTCATCAAGATTTGCCCCTGGCAGTGCGGGCGCTCCGCGATCTGTATCGGGGCAAAGTCGAGAAGATCCGGGTAGACTCGCGCGAGGTTTACCAACGCTTGGTGCGGTTTGCCGACGAATTCATCCCCGAAGTCGCCCCCCTGATCGAGCTCTATACCGGCCCGCGCCCGCTGTTTGACATCTACGGAGTCGAAGACGAGATCCAAAAGGCCTTGCAGCGCAAGGTCCAGCTCAAATCCGGAGGATTTTTGGTGTTCGATCAGACCGAGGCGATGACCACCATCGACGTCAATACCGGCGGCTTCGTCGGGGGACGCAACCTCGAGGAGACGATTTTCAAGACCAACATGGAGGCGGCCCAAGCCATCGCCCGCCAGCTGCGCCTGCGCAATCTGGGAGGCATCATCATCATCGATTTCATCGACATGCAGGACGAAGAGCACCGCCGCCAAGTCCTTAAGGCGTTGGAAAAAAGCCTAGAAAAAGACCACGTTAAAACCTCCATCAGCGCCGTCTCCTCTTTGGGTTTGGTGGAAATGACCCGCAAACGCACGCGCGAAAGCCTGGAACAAATTTTGTGCGAGCCCTGCCCGAGCTGCGGTGGCCGCGGGGTGCTCAAGACCGCCGAAACCACGTGCCTGGAAATCTTCCGCGAGATCATCCGCGAAGTTCGCCAGTACGAAGTCAAAGCGCTCTTAGTGCTCGCCTCCAACGAGGTCGTCGAGCGGCTGCTCGACGAGGAAGCCCCTACCTTGGCGGAGCTAGAACGTTCCCTCAACGTGCGGATCCGCTTTCGCGCCGAGCCGCAGTACAATCAGGAACAATACGACGTCGTCCTGCTTTGACTCGGCTTCTTTTGCATCGCACCTTGCGCCTGAGCCTCTGGCTGAGCTTGATCGGCCTGGCGCTTGTTTTACTTGCTCTGCGCTTTTGGCTGCTGCCCCGCAGCGACCAATTCCGCCACCCGCTCGAGAAGAGCTTGAGCTTGTACCTCCACCAACCCGTCCGCATCGGCCACCTTCAAGCCGGCCTAGACGGCATCGCCCCGAAGCTGCGCCTGATCGCAGTCGCCGTCGGCCCGCCCGAAGAGGCCCGGCTTCAGTTTGAGGAGGTAGAGATCAAACTCGACCTTCCTGCCAGCCTCCGAACTGGGCGGCTGCAACCGGCGCAGGTCAAGATCCTAGGAGCGCGCATCGAAATCGCGCAAGACGCAAATGGCCGGTTTCACGTCCTGGGGCTTCCGGCGGGCGGTAAAGAGCTTATCCCTGCCTGGCTGCTGCAAGACGGGCGCTTTGAGTTGCTCGGCGGCACGCTGGTCTGGCACGTTGGCAGCCGCCCTAGGCTCTGGCGCAATCTTGACCTGCGCTTGGCCAATCGTGGCCCCGAACATCGGCTTTGGGCGCGCTTTGCAGCTCCTGAAGCGTTGGCCGAGCAAGCCAGCGTAAGCGCTAAAATCCAAGGCGATCCCAACACGCCCAACTGGGAGGCCGAGTTTCAGATCCACCTTAAACAATGGCAGCTGACAGGGCTTAAAGCCTTTTTGCCAGGAGAATTTAGGCGCAACCTTCAGGGCCAGGGGACTCTAACGCTTCAGGGAACGTGGCGGCCTGCGCGCTGGCAAGCCACTGCCGAGGTCGACTTGCACCGTTTGACCTGGCGCCCTTCCTGGCTGGCACAGCCGCTCGAGCTACACCATTTACGCGGCCAAATCCGCGGCCACTGGGATAACAACGGCTGGCAGGTGCATGCCCAACCGCTGCACCTCAATAACGCCGACTTTGAAGCCTACGCGCAACTGCGCTTGGCTCGCCCGGCGCAAGAGGCTCCCTATTTGGCTCTGAGCGCTGACTTTCGCCGGCTGAAACTGGCCAATCTGGACGCCTATCTGCCCTCCCGCGCCACCCCGGGTTTGGTTCGCTGGCTGGCGCGCAAACCGCTGCACGGCACCGTTTCAGGCCATCTGGTGTGGCGCGGAAGATGGCCAGGCTTTCCGCTCCGCGACCTAAGCGAAGCGCGGTTGAGCGGCCCGCGCGTTCGCATTGAATTTCACCCAAGCTGGCCGGCGCTGGCTGCAACCGATCTGAGTCTGACATCCCGCGACGGCCGGATCACCCTGGCCGCACATCGAGGACAGCTGGCCGATGTTCCCATCGAATCTTTAAGCGCCAGCTTGGACAGCACCGCCTCGGATCCCGTCTTAACGATCCAAGGACACAGCCGCACCTCCGTTGCAAACCTCCTTAAGGTTCTCGAACGCTCTCCTCTGGCTCCCGCGGTCGCAAAATTGACCGCAAAAACCCGCCTAGCCGGTCGCGCCGCGGTACTCTTAGACATTTCCCTCCCCGTTCAACGCCCCAAAGAGTACCAAATCGACGGTCGGGTCGAGCTGCAACAGGCGGCCTGGCAGCTTACAGAGCAAGCGCTCGGCCTAAACGCCTTAAGCGGCGAGCTGCGCTTTAGCCGACACCGGTTGACCGCGCGCTTGCACGGCAAGCTAGGGCAGCAACCGGCGCACCTTGAAGCCGACGTAGACCGCGATCGCACCCGTTTGACCTTGCTCACTCAACTGACGCCCGAAGTTTTGCCTTCAGCAGCGCTCCGCCCTTTGGTTAAGGGGACGACCTCAGCCGAGCTGGCCTTGGAGTTGAGCCACACGCCAAACACTCCCGCTCGCCTTCGCTTGCGCTCCCAGCTGCAAGGTCTGGCAGTCCACCTTCCTTACCCCTTAGGCAAGCGTGC
>NZ_BAAHXK010000018.1:0-12718 GCF_054656915.1 Methylothermus subterraneus | reverse complement strand
AGGGTAATGTTTGAGGAGCCATGGTCCTGGGGAGAGGCGGCCCAGGCGATGGTGGGGGATGAAGGTGTTGTAAGCGACGAGCCAGTTGGTAAGTTTGGTTGAAGAGGGCGATGTCGGTGAAAAGCCGATCGTCGTGCCCGTCGATGAATGGCTCCTGGAGGGTGCGCTTCAAGTTCGGCATAGGCGTTCATTTTGGAGTTTTTGGGGTAGGTTAAGTCACGGGTGAGGCCAAAGCGCGCGAGGGTTTGGTCGAAGGCGCCCTGGAACGCCGAGCCGTTGTCGGAGAGGACCAGGAGGTTGCGGGAGGTCTCCGCATGAAGCCCTTGCACGAGCCTCAAGGCCACGCGCGCGCTGTGGCGGGCCTGCTTGCTTGGCAGGGCCACGGCAAAGGCCGTGGCCGAGACGGGGTCGATGGTGGTAAGCCCATCGCGCCGGATTCAAACGCGCACGCGTTCGAGGGTGTCCACGGCCCACAGGGTTCGTGGCGGGGGCTTGAGGTCTTTGGGTTTCCTGGCCTTGCGTGCTGGGCGCACGGGTTTGATCCGGCCGCGCGCATCGAGTCGGTGGGGCGTGACGCGCCTCTTGTCCGGCGCGCGGGCTTTTGAGGCGGCCGATGGTGGAGACCGAGGGCAGAGGGATGGGCTGCGCGGCACCTCCGGGGGCAAGCAAAACGTGGAGCTTTTTCTTGCCCAGATTGGGGTAGAGCGTGCGCAGCCGCCGGATTTCGGCCACCCGCCGCGGGTCGGTTTGGGGCGTCCTGCGTCTCCTGGGTGCTTAACGCTGTCCTGACGGTCGCCAATCCTTATGAAAATGCCGCCTTAAAACCCGTCAAACCGCCTAAAACCCGGGACCTGACTCTTTTGGCCGCTCCCCTTTCAGCTGATCTTCCAAGCTTTTCTCTGATTCCTGCCAGCGGCCCGACCCCACCGATCAAAAAGGCTATCATCACCCATCACCTTGCGAGACCCAAAGACGAAAAAAATCCTCCGCAAATTCGCTGCCACCAATACTTTCTCGCTGCCCAAACGCAGGGATTATGTGATTGAAATCGAAGCGGCAGGGTTCCGCTTGACCGCCTTGGAGTTTCATCCGGAAACTCCCCCAAACCCTGTTATTCGCCTAGAGCCTTCTTCCATACCGGTGGAGATCCAGCGTCTGTATGGCCCTCAGAGAATCCGCTAGCCTGCACCTGGCCTCAGAGAAACAGAAAGAACGTCGGCCTGGGGCGCCTTGGGTCAAGTTTGACCCGACTTGGGTCGACGGAAGAGGATGCGACCGTTGGCAAGCCGGTATTTTTCCACCCGACCGCGGCGGATCAGACGTTCCAAAGCGCGTTGGATTTCCTCCGGCGATCCAGATCGGGAGGACAGCCACCAATCCCGAATGCCTTCCAGAGTGTCTGCAGCCTGGGGGTGGCGTTCGAGATAGGCTTCGATTTCTGCCGCGATGGCTTGAATACGTCTGGCTTGGCCCACGACCGATTATTGACAGCAATGCCCTAATCTCCAAGCAATCGCTGGGCCAAGGACAACCCCAACCGGTTCAGGAGGGCTTAAATTGTTTGGCGCAAAGGCCATGTTTTTTCAACAGTTTCCCTAGGCAGCGCCGCTCCTTGCCAGCGATCTTGGCTGCCTGGCTGACATTGCCGTGGGCAAGGTGCATCAGTTCGGTAAGATACTCCCGCTCAAACCGCGCAACCGCCTCGGATTTTTTGGCCTGAAAGCTCCTTCCCGTCGAAGACTGTGGCTCTTCTTCGCCAGGCAGCTGTACTTCGCCGAGCAGGACAGTTCTGTGGACCCAGTTTTCCAGCTCGCGGACATTGCCAGGCCAGGGATACCGCATCAGCCTCGTTAAGCTCCGGGCCGAAAACGGTCGGACCGGCCGGCGGTAGATTTGGCTAAACCTCTGCAGGAAATGCTCGGCGAGCAGCGGGATGTCTTCCCGGCGCTCGCGCAGCGGGGGCAAGGTCAAAGTCAAAACGTTCAGGCGATACCAGAGGTCCTCCCGAAACCTCCCCTCCGTGACCCGGGTAACCAAATCGGCGTTGCTCGCAGCCAAGATCCGGACATGGGCCTGATTGAGGTGCGAGCTCCCCAACGGCCGGTAGCGGTGATCCTGCAGAAACCGGAGCAAGGCGGCCTGGGCCTGAAGCGGAAGGGCATCGATTTCGTCCAGAAACAAGCATCCCCCTTCGGCCTGAGCCACCAAGCCCGCCTGCCGCTTCTGGGCGCTGGTGAAGGCGCCGGCTTCGTGCCCGAATAGTTCATTTTCCAACAACTCTGCCGGGACCCCGCCGCAATTGAACGGAACGAACGGATGAGTGCGGTTGGGACTGCGATAATGGATGGCCCGCGCGGCGACCTCCTTGCCGGTGCCGGTCTCGCCTAAGATCAGAACCGGAGCCTGGACTGAGGCAACCTTGTCGATAAAATCGAGGATTTGCGTGAATGCGTCCGAGCGACCGATCAAATGGGTGACCAGAGAGACTTCAACCGATCGTTCGGCTAGACCGGCTTTGGCTAAGCGAAAACTCAATTCGCCTCGCTCGCAAGGCCAGCCAATAACGTCGGTAAAAGCGGCCAGCCCCCGTGCTTCCCAGCCGACTGTGCTGTGTACCAAGATTGCAACGACCGGATGCGCCTGGGCTTGCGGGAGGCAGCTGAGCACTTCATCTAAAATCGGTTTCCCATCGATCCAGAACAAGGTTCCAAGTTTAGGCCGGTTGGCACAAGTTCGTTTCCAAGTCACTAGCGAGTAGGTATCAAGCGTAAATCCAAGCGTCTTGACAGCGTAGCAAAAGTTTAAAACCCCCGTGTTTTCTCCTTTCTCAGAAAGCACAAGCACCAAGGATTGGGATGGCTCCATGGTTTCCTCCCAGTGCCGAAAGTGTTAGCGATGATATGTGACAAGAATCTATGGGGCAAGAAGAAAAACCGCATCAGATTAAAAGAAATCGATTTTGTTCGTATTTTCTTTTCCAATGGGATTTTGGTTTTACGGGTTACTAGATACCCAGTTTTGGGTGAAATTTGACCCGAATCTGCCCGCATCAACTTCCGCGTAAACTTTTAACACTTTGTTTTCATTGAAGATTAAGTTTTTGGCGCGGAGATTGAAAGATACAAACAAGGATACTAGGAACTCTTAAGTTTTCCGAATCAGAGAAGAACAGGTGAAGAAGAACAGGTGAATCACCCGCATTTTGCAGATTTTATATAGCGGCGATCTAGTACAACCAGGCGCAGACCCTAAATCGGCAAATGGGCAGGAAATGCCCCAATCGAGGACCTTTCCGCCTTCGATTCGACTGCTCCGAATTCAGACTGTTTCGTACGTCCGTCATGACAAATCGCTTAGATCAATACCGTTTCGCAGGACTTTCATTTCATGAAACTGACCCCTGTAGTCACCTCAAGTTTTGTCATGGTGGAAACCTTGACCGCATCCACGGCCATGGCAGTTGCATCAAAGAAACAAGCGGTAAATTTGTGGAGAAAATCTATGAACACCTACAACTTCTCATTGGATGCTGTACAAACTGACTGCCAAACTCTCACTCCGCCGGACGGTGAAAGCACCTGGTTTTATAAAAAGATCGCCCTGGCAAACTCGTGGCGAAATTCCCTATTTTTTAGGATGTTAGCATGCCTTGGCATACTGCTGTTAACTGCCGCAGTTTCTTGGGCAGCATCTGATCTCGAATTTGGGCTTTCTGGGAAAAACGGGGATGATGGCACCTTCCCCAGCGGCAACGGCACCCGCGGTGATAATGGAAGTTCGGCAACGGCCATGGCGATCAGCGGCGATAACACCAACTTTGCCAGTGCCCAGGGCGGCAACGGCGGGGATGGCGGTACAGGGGCAAGCGGCGATCCGATATTTAGTCCCCGGGGAGGCGATGGTGGTCAAGGTGGGAATGGCGGCGACGCCCAAGCCACGGCAGAGACCACGGTAAGCAGTGGAATTGCCCGGTCCGAGGTGGAAGCCTATGGGGGTAACGGCGGGGCGGGAGGCGGCTTTGGTGCGGGCACCCCTGCAGGAACTCCCGGCAATGGCGGCGACGCCGGCGATGCCTCAGCCAGAGCCAGTGCCACCACCTCCGGCCTCGATAACACTATTATCACCCTCAAGGCGGTCGGGGGCATGGGTGGCACCACCGGGGGATTTACGGCGTCCATGGGAGGGGGCGGCAGTGCCACGGGCATTACCGAGGCCAATACCGTGGGTCCGGTGAGCGTGAATGTTCAAGTCACCGGCGGCGATGGGGGTAATCCATTCAGCATATTAGGATCATTGAATGGCGGCAGCGGCGGCGGCGCTCAGGCCACCGGGTCGCATACCAGTTCCTCTGGTCCGGTCACCGCCACCTATGCCGTAACGGGTGGGGCCGGGATAAGAGGCAATGCCAGTCGGGGGGGCAGCGGCGGTTCGGCCTCCCTGGATGAGGCGAGCCGGGCCGAGACCTCCCTTACCTTAAGAGGAACCGTGAGCGGGGGGTCGGGTGGTTTTGGCGGCGCAACCGGTGGCTCCGGAGGGAACGCCTCCATCAAAACCAACAGTTCCGGCCGGAACGCCGATATTGGCTTTGTTGCTACTGGCGGCTCCGGCGGTAGCTCTGGTGGCGCCCTCGCCACCGGGGGCGCCGGCGGCGGGGCCTCGTTGAGCGCCTCGAACTCCGCGCTCGGCCAACTTTTGGGCTATTATGGGGCAATAGGTGGCCGAGGGGGCAACGGCGCAACCGGCGGCGGCGGGGGAAATGCCTCGGTTTTCCTGAACTTAAGCGGCAATCCTGTCTTTACCAACTCTTCGGCCAAAGGTGGCAGAGGCGGTGACGCCTTCAATGATGGCGGCGCGGGCGGCAACGCCAGTTTTGCCCTGAATGCTTCCTCCACCGGCAATGTGGCCATCGACGGGGGCGCTCAGGGCGGCGAAGGCGGGGCCGGCGCCAGCGGCGGTCCGGGCGGAGCCGCCTCGCTCTCGGTGAGAGGAACCTCCAGCGGCGGTGGCATTGTCACAGTGGGTGGCTCCGCCTCTGGGGGGAAAGGCGGCGACACCGCCGCTGGAGTGGGCGGTACGGGCGGTAGCGTTTCCTTGAGCGATGCCGTGCAGGGTGACACCACTGGATTTGGATTCTTGGCGTTGGGCCAGGGTGCCTGGGGGGGCAATGGCGGCAATGTCTTGGTCACCTCTTCAGTAGGTTTTGGCGGCAATGGTGGCAACGCCTACAGTGCCCTCACCAAGGCAGTGAATATACTCAACCCCTTCGACCTCTCCTCTGCAGCCGTCGGGGGCAGAGGTGGGGATGGCCCTACCCCCGGTGATGGGGGGGCAGCCGAGGCCCATGCCGAAGGGGTAAACAATGGCGGTATAGCCCGAATCTACGCCCTCGCCACCGGAGGTAATGGCGGTGACAACCAACGCTTCACCCCAACCTTCGGCCGAGGCGGCGACGCCCGGAGTTTCGCCACCAGCACCACCGCCAGTAATTTTACCACCGCCAGAGCGGAAGCCCACGCTTATGGAGGAGCTGGGGACGTGGGCGGCAGCGCTTTTACTCAAGCCATCGGCAGGGCCGAAGGCAACAGTATTGTCAGCGTCACTGCCGACAGCTGGGGCGGCCTCAGCGCCAAGAGCGGCGGCAGCGCCACCGCTTATGCCCAAGGCACCAGCTTGGCCACTGAAAACGTCATAGTGACCGCCCTAGCCACTGGCGGCGGCCCCGGCGCCGGCGCCTCGGCCAACGCCTTGGGTTCCGGGCTGGGAAACGTTGAATCCACCGCCCAAGCCTTTGCGGGGAGCGGCGGCGGGGCCACGGCCCATGCCAAGGCCACCGGCGCCTTTGGTAATGCCACCGCCATTTCTTCCGGCGTCAATGCCTATGCGGTGGCCCGTTCCCCCGTGGCCAGCACTGTGGAAGTGGAGACCCGGACTGCGGTGGGCGCCGCACCCAGTTCCAGCCTGGGAGCGGGGCTCCAGGCCTTCTCGTTTGTCACTATCCAGCCTGATAATGCCAGTATGCTCCGAGCCTTGGCAAGAAATCCCGAGGTGCATTCAAATTTCGATGTCGGCGGCACCAGCACCTTGCTGGGATTAGCGGCTCTTGGAGCGGCTTATCCCACTGACGGCGCCGGATCGAAAACGTTTGTCAGCGAGTTTATTCAGAGCATTGATCTTTCGTCCTTGTCCGATCTTCAGTACTTGAAGATCGGCTTCGTGAATCCCACGTTCACCGGAACCTTCGACAACCTGCGCTTGCTTATCACCGAAAATGGGACCCAGATGGTCAACGTGAATTTTACCGACGCCTTGGCCGCCAGTGCATTTTTAAACGACCAGATCCTCAACTTGGGTAGCCTGATGGGGATGTCCGGAATCCTGACCTTGGATTTTGAATTCGATTTTACTACAACCAGCAATGGCTCCAGCTTTGCGACCGAACTGCTCTTCGGCAACACCGCTCCGGGGTCTGGGCCATCACCGGTACCCTTGCCGGGAAGTTTTTTCTTGTTTCTTGCCGGCCTGGGGGGCTTGATATTGCGGTACTGCTTGACCGAGATAAAAAGATCGCGACTCAATTAATTAGCTAATTCCTAACGACTCTGGACCAATTTGGGGCTGATATTCTGGATGCTGGTGGTTTTGAGAAGCTTGACCAGCAAGGGTTTCAGGTCTTCAGTCCGGTGGTTGAAACGGTAACAAACTTCCCCGAGGTAAAGATGGAAGTATTTGCGAGGCACTCCCCGGTAAGAATACAACCCGTTCTTGGCATAGCTCCAGAAGCCCTCGATGCCGTTGATAGGGTCCCGCCCCACGGGCTTGCCTTTCTCCTTGCGGATCACCACGTGCTCACCCCGCAGCTTCAGTGTCGCGTAAGCGTGCCACTCGTCGGTGGAGTACAACGCGCCCTCCCGGGTATGGGCCTGGATGGGGCGCATCCCCTCTGCCCGGCGGTGAGCCGCGATGGGCATCGCCTTGACTTGGCCGTTGCGCTTGACGATGCTAAACACGATCACTTTGCCGGCCGCACCCCAGCCCCGTTTGCCGTGCCGAGTTCCGCCAAACGTGGTTTCGTCCCATTCGACCGCCCCGGCAAAGGGCTCTCGAAACTCCTCCGCCCACGCCATGCAAGCACGCACCCGCCGGTAAAAGCATTCGATCGCCGGCGCACTGACCAAGGCGCCGAAGCGCTGCCGGTAAACCGGCACGCCCCAAACGAAACGACGCAGCAGTTCGTGCGTGGTGGCGTCGCTCATCCGGCTGGCCGACCATACGCTGCGCCAGCGAAAGCGATGGCCGCAGCGTTTGCAAAAGCGCCTCTCCCGCCAGCTTTGCCCGCCCAATGAAGCGCGTCTTGCGCCAGCCCCCACCGTCTTTAGCCAGAAGGCTCCCTCGATCCGTTTGCGTACCTTCAGCAAGGTCTGGTCGCCCTCCCTGCCGCGGCGTCCGCCCATCCATCGCCGAGCCCGTCTTCTTCCGCGGCACGTGCGGTCTTCCAGGCTTACGTAGGAAAACATCGCGCCCCGGTTGCTTAGACGGCCTCGCATCAGAACCCTCCCCTCGGATCCGGACGATCTCGGCATTCTACCGCCCCAAAGACGCAGGGGAGTTTTTCCACGGCCCGTTAGGCCGGTTCAAGTCCAGGACCGAAAGGCCGTCTTTTCCGCTTTTAGGTTAAATTAGCCCGCCGAAGGCCTGGGCTTGAATTTTGAAAAAGGCGATTGCGAAGTTGTTCAAGATAATATCACTTATCTTTAATAGATAGCGGAAAAAACAATAAATATTGCTGTTTATACAAATATCTTTGTTGCATCCCAGGGGCAAAACGGGTATTCTGTCCCCTGAGTGCCGGGCAGGGGCATTGGGAATGCCTTCCATCCTCGGAGAAGGCGAAGAAAACCTGTTCTCACGCACGACTTTGGATTTGGATGAATTCGCGGCCCCTAAGATCGAGCCTTACCCGTCCTCGAAATCCTGAATCCCCATGACGCCTAACCGCGAAACCTCCAGAGCGCTGGCCTACCGGGCCTGCACCGAGATCTTCCTGACCCAGGGCCGCTTTCCCACCGTGGACCTTGTGGTCGAGGCCACCGGCGTCAACAACCGCCGCCTGGCCAGCGAGGTCATCAAACAGTGGCGTCAAGACCTGGCCGAGCGTTTCCGAGAGCAGCAGATCGAAGTGCCCGAAGCGATCCGCCAGTTGTGGCAACAGGCCCTGGCCGAGGCCAACCAGGCCCTGGCCGGGGAACGCAAGCAACTGGAACAGGCACAACAGGCCCTGGCCCAGGAGAAAGCCGCCTGGGACAAGGCCGTTGCCGAACGGGACAGAGAAATCGACCGGCTGCGCCAGGCCCTGGAGGAAAAAGCCAGGGATCTGGAGCGGTTTTCCGCCGAGCTGGACCGGCTGAAGGCTGCCCTCGACGACCGACAAAGTCGGCTGGCCGCCGCCCTGGAGGAAAACGGGCATCTTAAGGGGCGGCTCCAGGAGGCCCATGCCCACCTGGAGGCGGCCCGGGAGCGCTTTGAAAAAGTGTCCGACTGGGCCAACCTGCGCATCCTGGAAGAACGCGAGCGGGCCGGCCAAGAATGGTCGCAGAAGGTGTCCCGCCTGGAACGGGAGTTGTCCTTCGAGCGCCTGGAACGGCAAAAGGCCGAGGCTCGCCTGCGGCAGGCCGAGGAACGGCTGGATGCGCTTCTTGGCCAGATCGAGGCCCGGCTCGCGGACAAGGACCAGGAGCTCGCCTTGCTCAGGAAGGAAAGGGATCAGCTGACCGAGACCGTCTCCCGTCTGAAACAGGAGCTGCCAACGAAGCGCCGGAAGGCGCCGCTTCGATCCCGCAGGCAAAGAAAGCCGATCCGCGCAGAAGATCGATCCGAATCCCCAGAGTGAACGATGCCCAGCCGTTGAGTCGCCGCCTTCCCGTCCTCGCCTCACGTCCCGGGGAGGCGGCGGACGGGATGAGACTCAACCATCAGCTTTTCCATTTCCTTGAAACGCTCGTCCGCGTCCTTATGAAGATACAGGGACGTGGTCTGAATGCTGGCATGGCCCAGATTGTCCCGGACCACGGTGAGAGGCACCCCCCGGTCCAGGGCATGGGTGCCGTGGGTGTGGCGCAGCCAGTGGCAGGTCGCCGCACGCAACCGCCGGCCGGCTTCTGGATCCTGTTTGGCCAGCTCGGTTCCGGCTTCCCTGAAGAATTGCCTGATCTGATGGTGCAGGCCCAAAGGGGTGAGGGCGCTTTCCTGGCGTGCGAACGTTCCGTTTTTGACCTGGAGCGGCCTACGAATACTCGCGACCAGAGGGACATCCGGCGGCGCTTGTTCCGGCTGATCCACCCTCCAGCCCCGATCCCGCAGGTAATCGATCAACCGTTCGACCAGTCGGGGCGGCAATGGCACCCGACGCGGGCGGCCCCCTTTTCCGATCACCGTCAGCCAGTATTGGGTCGAATCCCGGCGCACCACCGGTTTGATGTCTCCCATTCGGGCCGCCGCCAATTCTGAAAGACGCAGCCCGGTCAGATAGGCAAACTCCAACACGAAGCGCAGCCGTTTGGCGCATCGGCGCTTTTCCTCGGTTTGCGCCAGGTCGATGCGGCGGCCCGAATAGGCGATGACAAACCGCCACTGGGCTTCGGTCAGGGCATGATCGGTGCGCATGCGGGCATTCCGCCGCTGTCTGGGCAGGGCGGCGAAGGGATTGCTGTCCAGCCAGCGCTGGCCCACCAGCCACTGGCAAAGGGCGCCGAGGATGATCTCGGCCTGGTGGACGGAACGGTCCGACAGGGGGCCCCGGAACGGTTTCCATTCCTTCGAGGTTCTGGGGCGGGGCGGCCCAATCCAGCGGTCCGCAGGGCGGGGATCTTTGAGAAACGTCCGGTAGGCAACGCCATCCTCGGCGGTGACCGAGGAGAACGCCTTGCCGCGTTCGACCAGGCACCACAGCAGAAAGCGCTCGCTCTCGCGGCGGTAAGCCTTCCAGGTGTGGGAGCCTTCCGGCCACAGGGACAGCCAGCTCTTAATCGCTTCGTAATCGTTGGCGGCGTCGATTTTGGGCGGCCCGGGCGCCCGATTGGTGCCATTGCGCCCATCCAGCGCTTCCGGCGGCATAAGTCGCTCGATGGGCGCCGGCGCCAGGGATCCCGAAGCGATCACCCCTACCGGGTCGGTTGAAGACACCAGTCCATTGGCAACCAGCCATTCACGCACCCATGCCTGGCTGCGGCCGGAAAGCCGTCGCCACCCCTCGGGAACCAGATCGCCCAGGGTTTTGAATCCAAGCTCCCAACAGGCCTTGGCCAAGGAGGGGGGCAACCACAAGTCGAGAGGATGATCCGGTCCCGGGCGGGGATCTTCCAATCTCGCCAGTTTCTCGATGATGGCGACGGCTTCGCGCTGTTTCTCCTCACTGGCCGGACGCTGGGACAACAGCCGGGCCCAGTCGGGCCGGCCCGCCAAGCGGGCCTTGAGCGCCAGCCTCTCCATCCAGCCCTTGAGCAGGCTCTCGGCGTTGCCCTCGAAATCCTTCAGGAAAGTGGCCACCGCCGCCTTGGCAGGCAGCCCGACGATCCATCCGCGTAGGGCGGCCAACTCCGAAACCCCGAGATGAAAAGCGTGCTTATCCACAGGCGCTATCCCCAATCTGCTGTAATTTAGCAACGCGTGCGGCGGCGGATCTCTTCCGGCGTCGGCCGCTCATGGACGAAGCGGACGCTGCCGTTGGACCGCCATGGATCCCCAAGGCACATCCCATCCGATTCCTCCAGGGCTTGCGGCTGACAATATATGGCCTTTCTTTTTGCATGGCGCTAAGATGTAAAAATGTAAAACAGACAATTACAGTATACCGCCCATGGCCTCCGGGATAAAGCGGGAACAGGTCTGGCAGGCCGCCCAGGCGCTGCTGGACGAGGGCCACAAGCCCACCATCCAGGCCATCCGCCAGCGGCTAGGCGGCGGCAGCTACACCACTCTTTGCCGCCATTTGGCCGAGTGGCGGGAGACGCAGCGGCCGCAACCGGAACACCCGCCGGTTCCTGAGTCGGTCCGGGAAATCGCCCAACGCCTCTGGGCCGAGGCCTGGCGTCTGGCGGAGGAGAGACGGACTCGGGAGCAGGCCCAGTGGATGGAGGAGCGGAAACGGCTCGAGCAGGAAATCCGCGATCTGGCCTTGGAGCTGGAGCGGAAGGACAAGGCGTTTCAGGAGGCTTTGGCCAAGCTGGAGGACAGCCTCCGCCGGCGGATGGAGAAGGAAATCGCTTTGGAATACCAGAAGGCGGAAACCGAACGCCTGCAACGGGAAAAGAACGAAGCTACAGAACGGCAGCGTGTGTTGGAACGGGAGAACGCCGCCCTGGCGCAAAAGCTGGACGATGCGGCCGGTGAGATTGCCCGGCTGCAAACCGAGCTGGCGGCCGCCAGACAGCGGGAGACCCGGGCGCTGGAGCAGGCCGCCCGCTTGCAGGCCGCGTTGGAGAGTAAAACCAAGCGGGGAGGTAAGTGAGGATGATCGCCGTGCAACCGGATCCGGCCGAAGAGGCCATGCTTCAGAGCATCATTTGTGACCTGCTGGCGGACGCGGAGCGGCAGGGCCAAGCCGGATGCCGCTTCCGCCGCTTTCGGATCCATGTCCGCAATTTGTCCAGGTCGAGGCGGCGCGTGACGGTGGTCGCCGGGAATGAGCCTGTGATCGATGGCGACGTCGAGACGTGAGTTTTGGGTCCTGCGCTGGATCCACCCGGAAAAGCGGCGTTGGTATCTGGTTTGGGTTGGCCTGGACCTGTTTGGGGATCGGGTGCTGATCCGCGCCTGGGGGAGCCTGGACAGCCGGCGGGGTGGGGAGAAGCGGGAAATTCCCGCGTCCGAGGCGGAAATCGACAAGCGCCTGCACGCCATCGCCCGACAGCGCCGGCGGCGGGGTTATGTCGTTTGCGCTTGTGAAGACCCAGCTTGAGCTCGATCCAGACGGCCAAGGGATGCGCACGCAGGGACTCGAACTCGACACTGGCGGGAATTTCCCCGGTTAGGACGGATTTTAGGGTATCGGAATCGGGCAATGCGTCGCCGAGAGTGACCCGCTGCAGGGTCTCGGTAATGACGTTGCCAGGATCGACCGTTGCCCCCAAAAGTTTGCTGGCCACGCCGGCAATTACGGCGTTGCGTTCTTCCGGCGTGCCATCGGTGGCCATCGTTGCCGAGGCGCTAACACAGAGCAGGTCGGGATTCAATGCGGCACCAGCAGCGCGACATCGGCCCCCTGACGGCCTTGATAGGTATGGAGTTCATCGAGTACAAGGTCACGGGGCCATTGCCATTGGGATAGCCGAGTTTGAGGAAGCGGGCCAGCTCCTCGCACGGGCTGTTAGCCAGAGCGTTCATCGGGTAGATCACGATCGCGCTGACGTGGGGCTTGTGATTGCGCAGGACATGATCGACGATGGGAATGAAGTAGCTGAGGGACTTGCCGGAGCCCGTGCCGGTGGTCAGGACATAGCTTTGATTGCGCTGTGCAATGCGGATGGCTTCTTCCTGATGTTTGTGCAATCGGAGGGTCACGCCAAGGTCATCGGCAGCCTTACCAGCTCGGAAGATGCGGGCGCATTCTTTGTGGAGAATCTGCGCTTCGACGAGTTCTTCGACTTGGCTCCTCTTCTACAACGCCCAGCGCCTCCCCATCGACTCGGCCAACCCCCGGCCATTCCTCCTCCACCACCCACCC
>NZ_BAAHXK010000017.1:0-15148 GCF_054656915.1 Methylothermus subterraneus | reverse complement strand
CTTCACCTCATCTAAAAACAAATCGTCTGCAATTAGCTAGAAGCTTTTTTAATCACCGCTTCGGCCACACTTGCCGGCGCTTCCTGGTATTTTTCAAACTGCATAGTGTAGGTCGCCCGTCCCTGAGTCAGCGAACGCAAGTCCGTGGCATAACCGAACATCTCTGCCAACGGAACCTCGCAACGAATGACTTTGCCCGAAGGGGAATCGTCCATCCCTTGAACCATACCGCGGCGGCGGTTGATGTCGCCTACCACATCCCCCATATATTCTTCCGGGGTCACTACTTCGACCCTCATAATTGGCTCGAGCAACACCGGGTCGGCCTTCCGCATGCCTTCTTTAAAAGCCATGGAGCCTGCGATCTTGAAGGCCATCTCGCTGGAGTCGACCTCATGGTAGGAGCCATCAAACAAAGTTACTTTAACGTCAACCACCGGGTAACCTGCCAACACGCCGCTTTCCAAGGCCTCCTGAATCCCCTTATCCACCGCCGGAATATATTCCTTTGGTACTACACCCCCAACGATGGCGTTGACGAACTCGTAGCCGGAACCGCGCTCCTTAGGTTCAAGACGCAGCCAGACGTGGCCGTACTGACCGCGGCCGCCAGTCTGACGCACGAATTTGCCTTCTTGTTCTACGGTCCTACGGAGGGTCTCGCGGTAGGCCACCTGAGGCGCACCCACATTGGCCTCAACGTTGAATTCCCGCCTCATGCGGTCAACGATGATCTCAAGGTGCAGCTCCCCCATCCCAGAGATGATGGTTTGGCCGGATTCAGGATCGGTATGCACGCGGAAGGAAGGGTCTTCTTGCGCCAGCTTCTGCAAAGCTACCCCCATCTTCTCTTGATCGGCCTTGGTTTTAGGCTCGACCGCCACCGAAATCACCGGCTCGGGGAACTCCATCTTCTCCAAGGTGATGACCGCTTGCGGATCGCACAGGGTATCGCCCGTGGTTACATCCTTGAGACCAATGGCGGCGGCGATATCCCCGGCACGCACTTCTTTAATCTCGTTCCGATGATTAGCGTGCAGCTGGACCAAACGCCCAATCCGTTCACGCTTATGCTTGATCGGGTTGTATACCGTATCTCCCGAGCTGAGCACCCCAGAATAAACGCGCAAGAAAGTCAGCGTGCCTACGAACGGATCGGTAGCGATCTTAAATGCCAAAGCCGCAAACGGCTCGTCGTCGCTGGCGTGGCGCTCGGCTTCATTGCCTTTGTCATCCACTCCTCTCACTGAGGGAATATCGACGGGCGAGGGCAGATATTCGACCACTGCGTCTAACAGCGCTTGCACTCCTTTGTTCTTGAACGCCGAACCGCACAACGCCGGCACGATTTCGCCCGCAATGGTCCGTATCCTGAGACCGCGCTTGATCTCTTCGGTACTAAGCTCCCCGGTCTCTAGGTATTTGTCCATCAACTCTTCGTTGGCTTCCGCAGCCGCCTCAACCATCTTCTCCCGCCATTCCTGGCACTGCTCCAACATATCTTCGGGAATATCTTGTTCCTCAAAGCGATTTCCCAGCGTTTCTTCGTCCCAGTAGATGGCCCTCATCTTGACCAGGTCGACCACCCCTTTAAAGCTCTCCTCTGCTCCAATGGGCAGCTGAATCGGCACGGGATAAGCGCCGAGCCTATCGCGGATCTGACTGACTACACGCAGGAAATTCGCCCCTTGCCGGTCCATCTTGTTGACAAAAGCCAAACGCGGGACTCGGTACTTGTTCGCCTGTCGCCAAACGGTCTCAGACTGGGGCTCGACCCCTCCCACCGCGCAGAAGACCGCGCACGCCCCATCGAGCACGCGCAACGAGCGCTCTACCTCAATAGTGAAATCCACGTGTCCGGGTGTGTCGATGATATTGATGCGATGCTCCGGGAAGTTGCGATCCATTCCCCTCCAGAAACAGGTCGTGCAGGCGGAAGTAATGGTGATGCCGCGCTCCTGCTCCTGTTCCATCCAGTCCATCACGGCTGCACCGTCATGCACCTCGCCAATTTTGTGCGACACCCCGGTATAAAACAGGATGCGTTCGGTCGTGGTCGTCTTGCCGGCATCGATATGCGCCATGATGCCGATATTGCGGTATCTTTCGATTGGAGTCGTGCGTGCCACAGCTTTAAATCCTAAACGTTTCTGAAGTTACCAGCGATAATGCGAGAAAGCCTTATTGGCTTCCGCCATCCTGTGCGTATCTTCGCGCTTTTTGACTGCTGCACCGCGGTTTTCCATGGCGTCTAACAATTCGCCTGCCAAGCGCTGGGGCATAGTCTTCTCGCTGCGCTTACGCGCCGCTTCGATCAACCAGCGCATCGCCAGGGAACGACGCCGATCCGGCCGAACCTCAACCGGAACCTGGTAAGTCGCCCCGCCCACTCGACGAGACTTAACTTCCACAAGGGGCTGGACGTTTTCCAACGCCTTCCCGAGCACTCCCAATAAATCCTCGTGGCCTTTGCTTTGAACTATATCTAAAGCGCCGTACACGATACGCTCGGCCAAGGACTTCTTACCATTGACCATCACCATGTTGATGAATTTGGCTACGGTCTCACTGCCAAACCGGGGATCGGGCAAAATCTGCCGCTTTTCTGCTCGTCTTCTTCTCATCGCTGTTTACTGTCGGAGATTAACTCTTAGGTTTCTTGGCCCCGTATTTGGACCGGCCCTGCTTGCGGTTATTTACTCCTGCGCAATCGAGCGCACCGCGCACCACGTGATAGCGGACTCCAGGCAAATCCTTAACTCGGCCGCCGCGGATTAACACCACCGAGTGCTCTTGCAGATTATGCCCTTCACCGCCTATATAGGTCGTAACTTCCGCGCCGTTGGTCAACCGCACGCGGGCTACCTTTCTTAGTGCGGAGTTGGGCTTTTTAGGCGTGGTGGTATATACCCGCGTACAAACCCCGCGCTTTTGCGGACAACTATCCAGCGCCGGCACGTTGCTCTTTTCCTTTTTGCTTACCCGGGGCTTTCTAACCAGTTGGTTAATCGTGGGCATACCTTAAATCCTTCCTCCAAGCTTTGTAGCAAAAACGCGAAGAACGGCAGCGTCCTTGCTTTACTCTAGAAAATCAAAAACTTAGAACGTTACCCAGCTTTCTAGCTGAAAGCTGGGTATTCTAGATAGGAAAAAGCCGGCTGTCAATAAAACCCAGGCGACTCTTTCCAGGTTTCAGGGGTTAAGCGCTTTTTTCAATGCTTCCTCTACCTGCTCGGTATCGATGGCTTTGACTTTACGCTCCTGTGGAGCTTGCGCCAAAGCACGCTTACGCTTGCGCTCGCGATGGTAAGCCAAGCCGGTACCGGCGGGAATCAAACGCCCTACAATCACGTTTTCCTTCAAGCCATGGAGATCGTCGCGCAAGCCCCGCACCGCCGCCTCCGTGAGAACCCGCGTGGTTTCTTGGAAAGAAGCGGCGGAGATAAAGGATTCGGTCGCCAACGAGGCTTTGGTGATCCCCAAGAGCACGGGCTGGAAAATCGCCGGACGCTTCCCTTCCCGCTCGAGGGCCTCATTTTCTTCTAGGATCCTCGAGCGTTCGACCTCTTCGCCCACCAGGTATTGGGTATCCCCCGGATCGGTGATCTCTACTTTACGCAACATCTGACGGATGATGACTTCGATGTGCTTGTCGTTGATTTTTACCCCCTGGAGGCGATAAACGTCTTGGATTTCCTTGACTAGGTACGCCGCCAGCTCCTCGACTCCGCGCAACCGCAGAATATCATGAGGCGTCAACTCACCTTCGGCGATGGTTTCACCCTGCTCCACGCGCTCGCCTTCAAAAACGGTGATATGGCGCCATTTCGGGATCAAGATCTCGTGCGGATTGCCTTCATCGTCGGTAATGATCAAGCGGCGTTTGCCTTTGGTTTCCTTACCGAAGCTGACCGTTCCGCTCACTTCGGCGAGGATCGCCGGATCCTTGGTCTTGCGCGCCTCAAACAGATCCGCTACCCGCGGCAAACCTCCAGTAATATCGCGGGTTTTGGTCGACTCCTGCGGAATCCGGGCGAGAATATCCCCTACTTCTACCCGATCCCCATCGCGAATGCTGACGATCGCGCCTCCAGGCAAGAAATATTGCGCGGGGATGGCCGTACCGGGGATATACACCTCGTTTCCAGCCTCATCGACCAATTTGATCAACGGCCGCAAGTCGCGCCCTGAGGCAGGGCGCAGCTTGGGATCGATGACCACCGTAGAGCTCAAACCGGTGACTTCGTCCGACTGCTCGCGTACCGTCAGGCCCTCGATGAAGTTCTCCAGCCTCGCGATTCCACTGACTTCGGTGATCACTGGATGGGTATGGGGATCCCAATTGGCGATCGTCTCACCCATCTTGACCTGAGAGCCATCTTCCACGCTAAGCACGGCTCCATACGGGATTTTATAGCGTTCGCGCTCGCGCCCGTACTCGTCGATGACGCTCACCTCGCCCGAACGCGAAACAGCCACTAGCTTACCTTCCTTGTTGCGGACCGTTTTGAGGTTGCTTAGGCGGATCGTGCCGGAGGATTTGACCTCGATGCTGGAAATCGCTGCCGAACGCGACGCCGCCCCCCCAATATGGAAAGTCCGCATGGTCAACTGGGTCCCCGGCTCGCCGATGGACTGCGCGGCGATTACCCCAACGGCCTCACCCACGCTGACCAAATGCCCACGGCCTAGGTCGCGGCCATAGCACTTCGCGCACACCCCGTAGCGGGTCTCGCAGGTAATCACCGAGCGCACCAAAACCTGCTCGATACCGTGCTTTTCCAATACCTTCACATAGCGCTCGTCCAGCAGCGTCCCCGCCGGAACTACAACCTCCTGGGTGTTCGGATCCACCACGTCCTTTGCCACCACCCTGCCAAGCACCCGCTCGGACAAAGGCTCCACCACGTCCCCGCCTTCGATAATTGGGGTCATGGTGATCCCTTTGGTGGTGCCGCAATCGTGCTCGACCACCACCAAATCTTGGCCCACGTCCACCAGGCGGCGAGTCAGATACCCCGAGTTGGCGGTTTTGAGCGCCGTGTCCGCCAGTCCTTTGCGTGCTCCATGGGTCGAGATGAAATACTGCAGCACGTTCAGGCCTTCGCGGAAGTTCGCGGTAATCGGCGTCTCGATGATGGAGCCGTCCGGCTTGGCCATCAACCCGCGCATCCCGGCCAACTGGCGGATTTGAGCCGCCGAACCGCGCGCGCCGGAATCGGCCATCATGAAGATCGAGTTGAACGACTTCTGCTTGACCTTTTCGCCTGAAGGCAAAACGACTTCCTCTTCGCCCAGCGCCTTCATCATCGCTTTGGCTACCTGCTCGTTGGCGTGCGACCAGATATCCACGACTTTGTTGTAGCGCTCGCCGTCGGTCACCAGTCCCTGCTCATACTGGCGCTGAATCTCCATGACCTCCTGCTCGGCAGCGGCGATGATCTGTTCTTTCTCCGCCGGAACCACCATGTCCTCGATACCGAACGAGACCCCGGCACGAGTAGCGTAAGAAAAACCCAAATACATGAGCTGGTCGGCGAACACGACGGTGGTTTTTAGCCCCAGGTTGCGGTAGCAGACGTTGATCAAGTTAGAGATCGCCTTTTTGGTCATATCCTGGTTGACCAAGTCGAACGGCAATCCCTCAGGCACGATGTCCCAGATCAAGGCGCGGCCGGCCGTCGTCTCTACGATTCGCCGCCGTTCCGTAAATTGGCCGTTTTCCTCCAGGACTTTTTCGAGGATGCGCAGCTTGATCCGAGCGTGGAGGTCGACCGCCTTGTGGTCCAAAGCCCGCTTGACCTCGTCCACATCGGCAAACACCATGCCTTCGCCGCGCGCGCCTATCCGTTCGCGGCTCATGTAGTAGAGACCCAATACGATGTCCTGCGTCGGATGGATAATGGGCTCACCATTCGCCGGCGACAGAATATTGTTGGAGGACATCATCAACGCCCGCGCTTCGATCTGCGCCTCTAACGACAAGGGCACGTGCACCGCCATCTGGTCGCCATCGAAGTCGGCGTTGAATGCGGTACAGACCAAAGGATGGAGCTGGATCGCCTTGCCTTCGATGAGCACCGGCTCGAACGCTTGGATCCCTAAGCGATGCAGAGTCGGCGCGCGGTTTAGCAGCACCGGATGCTCGCGGATCACTTCGTCCAAAACGTCCCAAACCTCCGGCTCCTCCCGTTCAACCATGCGTTTGGCGGCTTTGATCGTGGTAGCGATCCCCCGGGCCTGCAGCTTGCCAAAAATAAACGGCTTAAACAGCTCGAGCGCCATCTTTTTCGGCAAACCGCACTGGTGCAACTTCAAGGTCGGACCAACCACGATTACTGAACGGCCGGAATAGTCCACCCGCTTACCCAGAAGGTTTTGGCGGAATCGGCCTTGTTTGCCTTTGATCATGTCCGCCAAGGACTTGAGCGGGCGTTTGTTAGTGCCGGTAATCGCCCGGCCCCGGCGGCCGTTATCCAGCAACGCGTCCACCGCTTCTTGCAACATGCGGCGCTCGTTGCGCACGATGATGTCCGGCGCGTTGAGTTCCAGCAGCCGGCGAAGGCGATTGTTGCGATTGATCACCCGCCGATACAAATCGTTGAGATCGGAAGTGGCAAATCGCCCGCCGTCTAAAGGCACCAAAGGCCTAAGATCCGGCGGCAGCACCGGCAGCACGGTGAGAATCATCCATTCCGGCCGGTTGTTGGAGTTCAAAAACGCCTCGATCAGTTTCAGGCGCTTCGACAGCTTGCGCACCTTGGTTTCCGAGGTAGAGGCCTCGATTTCTTGGCGCAACTTGGCGGCCTCGGCTTTCAAATCCATGGACTTGAGCAATTCCTGGATCGCCTCAGCCCCCATTTTGGCCTCGAACTCGTCGCCGTACTTCTCGACGGCCTCCAAATACTCTTCGTCGGTAAGGAGCTGGCCGCGCTCTAGCGGGGTCATCCCTGGATCGATGACCACAAAGGACTCGAAATACAAAACCCGCTCGACTTCGCGCAAGGTCATATCGAGCATTAAGGCGATCCGCGACGGCAACGACTTCAAAAACCAGATGTGGGCCACCGGACTCGCCAATTCGATGTGACCCATCCGCTCGCGGCGAACCTTGGACAAAGTCACCTCGACGCCGCATTTCTCACAGATCACCCCCCGGTGCTTAAGACGCTTGTACTTGCCGCACAAGCATTCGTAATCGTTAATGGGGCCGAAAATCTTGGCGCAGAACAGGCCATCGCGCTCCGGCTTGAAGGTTCGATAATTGATGGTCTCCGGCTTTTTGACTTCGCCGTAGGACCACGCCCGGATCATATCCGGAGAGGCCAGCCCGATGCGGATGGCATCAAACTCTTCGATTTGACTTTGCCGTTTCCAAAACTTGATGAGATCTTTCAAAGCTTCAACTCCTGCTTGGATTGAGACTCGACCTCTTAAATTCAATCCTGCTCCAGCTCGATATTGATCGCCAGAGCACGGATCTCTTTGACCAAGACCTTGAACGACTCAGGCATGCCGGCTTCCATCCGGTAATCGCCGTCCACGATGTTTTTGTACATCTTGGTACGGCCATTCACATCGTCGGATTTGACCGTGAGCATCTCTTGCAAGGTATAGGCCGCCCCGTACGCTTCCAGCGCCCAGACCTCCATCTCGCCGAAGCGCTGGCCGCCAAATTGCGCCTTACCTCCTAAGGGTTGCTGTGTCACCAAGCTGTAAGGTCCGGTAGAACGCGCATGCATCTTGTCGTCCACGAGGTGGTTGAGTTTCATCATATACATGTAACCTACCGTCACCGGACGATCAAAAGGCTCGCCGGTCCTCCCGTCGTAGAGGACGGTCTGGCCGCTTTCCGGCAGCTCCGCCAGCCTCAGCATCGCTTTGATTTCCTCTTCGGTCGCCCCGTCAAACACAGGGGTCGCCATCGGCACCCCGCCTTTGAGGTTCTGAGCCAGTTCTAAAATCTCCTCGTCGCTGAGCGCGGCGAGATTTTCCTTACGTCCGTTGGAGTTGTATACCTTGTCCAGGAATTCACGGATTTCCTGAACTTTGGCTTTGGCTTCCAGCAGTTTGCCGATCTTTATTCCTAGACCTTTAGCCGCCCAGCCCAAATGCGTCTCGAGCACTTGGCCGACGTTCATCCGCGACGGCACCCCTAAGGGGTTCAACACGATATCCACCGGCGTCCCATCTTCCAGATAAGGCATGTCCTCTACCGGCACGATTTGCGAAATCACTCCCTTGTTGCCGTGGCGGCCAGCCATCTTGTCGCCTGGCTGAATCCGGCGCTTGACCGCCAAGTACACCTTGACCATTTTCAGCACGCCGGGCGGCAAATCGTCCCCCATGGTGATTTTGGCTTTTTTCTCTTCGAAACGACGCTCCATGTCTTTGCGCTGTTGCGCCAACTGCTCTGCAATAGCTTCCAGCTGAACATTGATATCCTCGTCTTGGAGGCGAATGGTGAGCCATTGGTCCGGGCTCAAGCGGTCTAAATACGACTCGGTGATCAAGTCGCCCGCTTTGAGGCCGCCGGGACCGGACTCGGCGACTTTATCCAACAGCCAATGCCGTACCCGCTGATAGGTTTCCTGTTCGAGGATCTTGAGTTGATCTTCCAGATCCTTGCGCACTCTCTCAAGCTGGGCTTCTTCGATGGCTTTGGCGCGCGCGTCTTTTTTCACCCCGTCGCGGGTAAACACCTGCACATCGATCACCGTCCCGGCCATGCCGGAGGGTACCCGCAGGGAGGTGTCTTTTACATCCGAGGCTTTCTCCCCAAAGATCGCGCGCAATAGCTTTTCTTCCGGCGTCAATTGCGTCTCGCCCTTGGGCGTTACCTTGCCCACCAGAATATCGCCTTCCTTGACCTCGGCGCCGATGTAGACGATTCCAGATTCATCCAGTTTCGCTAAAGCCGCCTCACTCACATTGGGAATGTCGGCGGTGATCTCCTCCGGACCCAGTTTGGTATCGCGGGCAACACAGGTTTTCTCTTCGATGTGGATGGTGGTGTAACGGTCTTCTTGGACTACGCGCTCGGAAATCAGGATCGAGTCCTCAAAGTTGTACCCATGCCAGGGCATGAAAGCGACCAAGAGGTTTTGACCCAAGGCCAATTCCCCCAAATCGGTGGATGAGCCATCGGCCAGAATATCGCCCCGCGCGATCCGATCCCCAACTTTAACCAAGGGTTTCTGGTTGATACAGGTATTCTGATTGGAACGCGTGTACTTGATCAGATTATAGATATCAACCCCGGGCTCCCCCGCTTCGGTCTCCTCGTCGTTGACCCGCACTACGATCCTGGAGGCGTCCACAGAAACGACTTCGCCGCCGCGCCGAGCAACCACCGTGGTTCCCGAATCGCGCGCGACGATACGTTCCATTCCCGTGCCTACCAAGGGTTTCTCAGCGCGCAGCATCGGCACGGCTTGCCGCTGCATATTGGACCCCATCAGCGCCCGGTTGGCATCGTCGTGCTCAAGGAACGGGATCAAGGAAGCCGCCACCGACACGATCTGCTTGCTCGACACGTCCATGTATTGGATCATCTCCGGCGAAGCCAAGGTAAATTCGTTCTTATAGCGACAGGAGACCATTTCGTCCAGCAAGCGCCCCTCCGCATCGACTCGAGCGCCTGCCTGGGCAATGATGTAGTTGCCTTCTTCGATGGCCGAGAGATAATGAATCTCGTCCGTCACCCGGCCGTTTTCTACCTTACGATAAGGGGTTTCCAAGAAACCGTAATGGTTGGTTCTTGCATAAACCGCGAGCGAATTGATCAAACCAATATTCGGACCCTCTGGGGTCTCGATCGGGCATAGGCGGCCATAGTGGGTAGGATGCACGTCGCGCACCTCGAACCCGGCGCGCTCCCGCGACAGCCCACCCGGCCCCAGCGCCGACACGCGGCGCTTGTGGGTCACTTCCGACAAAGGATTGTTCTGATCCATGAACTGCGACAACTGGCTGGAGCCGAAGAACTCCTTGATCGCCGCCACCACCGGCTTGGCGTTGATCACTTCTTGCGGCGTCAAGCCTTCGTTGCCGGCTAGGGTCAAACGCTCCTTAACCGCCCGTTCGACGCGCACTAGCCCGACTCGGAACTGATTTTCCACCATTTCGCCTACGCTGCGCACCCGGCGGTTGCCCAAATGATCGATGTCGTCTACTTGCCCCTTGCCGTTGCGGATGTTAATCAGCTCTTTGAGCACATCGATGACGTCTTCTTTAGTCAACACCCGGGGCCCATGTTCGTCCCTGCGGCCCAAGCGCAGATTGAGCTTCATCCGCCCCACATCGGAGAGATCATAGCGATCCTCAGAAAAGAACAGGCCATGAAACAAGCTTTCTGCCGCCTCCCGCGTCGGGGGTTCGCCCGGTCGCATCATTCGGTAAATCTCGACCAAGGCCTCGAACTGAGTCGTAGTGTGATCGACCTTTAGCGTGTTGGAAATATAAGGTCCGCGATCCAACTCGTTGACGAACAAGGTCTCGATCTTGGTGCAACCTGCCTTGAGCAAGCGATCGAGCACGTCCTGGGTAATTTCGGCGTTGACTGGAGCAATCAGCTCACCGGTGCTCTCATCCACCACGTTATGGGCGAGGATTTTCCCATACAGATACTCCTTAGGCACCACCAGGCGCTTAAGGCCTGCCCTCTTCATTTGCTGGATATGTTTGGGCGTAATCCGCCGCCCTTCTTCCACAATCACGGTGCCATCGTCTAGCTGGATCTCAAAAGGAGCAATTTCACCGCGCAAGCGCTCCGGAATGAGGTCTAAAACGATTTCATCCTGGCTCAGGTGAAAAGTGTCGGTTTCAAAAAACATCCGAATCATCTGCTCGTTATCGTAACCGAGCGCGCGCAGCAAAATCGTGGCTGGGAGTTTGCGCCGCCGATCGATGCGGACGTAGACGATGTCTTTGTGATCGAATTCAAAATCGAGCCAGGACCCTCGGTAAGGAATAATCCGAGCGTTGAACAACAGCTTGCCGGAAGAGTGGGTTTTACCCCGGTCGTGATCAAAGAATACCCCAGGCGAACGATGAAGTTGCGACACGACCACGCGTTCGGTACCGTTGATCACGAAGGTACCGTTCTCGGTCATCAAAGGCAGTTCGCCCATATAGACTTCCTGCTCTTTGATGTCCTTGACGACTTTCGCAGACGCCGGTGCCTCCTTATCGTACAAAACCAAACGCACCTTTACCCTAAGCGGCGCTGCATAGGTCGCCCCTCTAAGCTGACATTCTTTGACATCGAATGTTGGCTCTCCTAAGCGGTAACTCACGTATTCTAAAACCGCATAACCATTATGGCTTTCGATCGGGAACACTGATTTGAACGCAGCATGCAACCCTATATCTTGGCGCTCGTGGGGAGCTTTATCGGCCTGAAGGAAATTCCTATAAGAATCGACTTGAATGCTCAACAAATAAGGGACGTCGAGAACTTCTGGACGTTTTGCAAAGCTTTTGCGAATGCGCTTTCTCTCAGTGAAGGAATAAGCCATAACGGTTCCTTAAGGTCCTGCAAGTTGACAGCTTGGTGGATTTTTAAAAATCCGCCCGCTATGTTAGAAGAAATAAGTCAGTGAACCTTAGCTTATTTTGACGTCAAGCCATAGGTCTCACCCTCTGAACAGTCAAATAAGGAAAGGCCGGCAGTCGAAACTGCCAGCCATCCTTTAAGCGCAAAAACCAAATAAGCGCTATTTGATTTCGACAGAAGCCCCTGCCTCTTCCAAGCGCTTCTTGATTTGCTCGGCCTCAGCCTTGCTGACTCCTTCCTTGACCGGAGCGGGGGTGCCTTCCACCAACGCTTTAGCTTCTTTAAGGCCAAGGGAAGTGATCTCTCGAACCGCCTTAATCACGTTTACCTTATTCGCGCCGGCGTTGGTCAAAATAACATCGAACTCCGTTTTCTCCTCCGCTGCCGGAGCAGCCGCGCCCGCAGCCGCCGCTGGCGCCGCGATCACGGGGGCGGCGGCAGACACGCCAAACTTTTCTTCCATGGCGGATATCAAATCCACTACTTCCATCACCGTCATGTTAGCAATTGCATCTAAAATCTCTTCTTTCGACAAAGCCATCGTTTACTCCAAAATTATCAACGGTTGGTTAAAACCCAAGACAAATTACGCCGCCTGCTTTTGATCACGCACTGCAGCCAGCGTGCGTACCAATTTCGCGTGGGGCTCGGCCAGCGTGCGCACCAGTTTTTCCACCGGCGCCTTCATCACGGCCATCAACATACCGATAGCCTGATCTTTGGTGGGCAGGCTGGCCAGACGCTCGAGCTCCTGTGGACTGTACAGCTTGCCTCCAAAGGCGACCAGCTTGGGTTTCAGCTGTTCGTGCTCTTTAGCAAATTCTTTGATCACACGGGCAGCCGAACCCGGTTCCTCCAAAGAGAACGCGAGCAACAAAGGACCGACTAAGCCTTCGCTCATGCAGGCATAGTCCGTCCCTGCCAACGCACGCCGCGCCAAGGTATTTTTTACCACGCGAAGGTACACTTGGGACTCCCGGGCGCGTTTGCGCAGCTCAGTCATCTCGGGAACCGTCAAACCTCGATATTCTGCAGCGATCGCAGAATAGGCTTTGGCGGCAACCTCCGAGATCTCAGCTACCACGGCCCGTTTTTGTTCCAGTTTTAGCGCCACGTGTTACCTCCTTCGTTATTTCTCCAGCAGAGGCCGGAGAATCCATGTTTGCATCCTCATCCGGATGCTTTAGGTTGCGGCTCCCCGTCTTGATCAAGACCGGTTCACCGTCTGCGCAGGCTTTTGGTTTTAAGCGCTTTCGCGCGCCTGCGGTCTTTGACGATTACCGGCAACTTCCGGCAATCCAAAGCTCATCACCCATTTAGGGTAGATTGATCTATAGTCAGTCCTGGCCCCATCGTGGTCGATAAGGTAATTTTTTTCATGTACACGCCTTTGCTCGAAGCCGGCTTGGCTTTTTTCAGGTCTGCCAGCAAGGCCTCCAGATTCTCGCGCAAAGACTGAACGTCGAAGTTCACCTTGCCGATGGTGCAATGAATAATTCCCGCCTTGTCGGTGCGATAGCGCACCTGTCCAGCCTTGGCATTCCTAACCGCAGCCGCCACATCGGTAGTCACCGTACCTACTTTAGGGTTTGGCATCAACCCGCGCGGTCCCAAGATGGGACCCAACTGACCGACGACACGCATCGCATCTGGCGTGGCGATGACTACATCGAAATCGATATGGCCTTGTTTAATCGCTTCCGCCAAGTCTTCCATGCCAACTACGTCCGCACCGGCTTCTTTCGCTGCGGAAGCCGCTTCCCCTTGGGCAAATACCGCCACCCTCACTGACTTACCAATGCCGTGGGGCAACACGGTCGATCCACGCACCACCTGATCGGATTTACGCGGGTCCACACCCAAGTTGACGCTCACATCTACCGACTCGATAAACTTGACTGAGGACAGCTCTTTGAGAAGCCGCAAAGCCTCATCCACGCCATAAGCTTTGGTTGGATCCACTTTGGAGCGGATCAATTGCATCCTCTTGGACAAGCGCGCCATTATAATCCCTCCACTTCGATACCCATGCTGCGTGCCGTGCCTGCAATCGTACGCACGGCAGCGTCCAGGCTGGCTGCTGTCAGATCAGGCTGCTTGATTCTGGCAATCTCTTCCAGCTGCGCCCGGGTAACTTTGCCGATTTTGTTCTTATTCGGCGTGGAACTGCCTTGACTTGCGCCTGCCGCCTTCAACAACAAAAAGGAGGCCGGTGGGGTTTTGATAACGAAGGTGAAGCTGCGGTCCGTGTAAACCGTGATAATGACCGGCAAAGGCATGCCTTTTTCCATGCTTTGGGTCTGGGCATTGAACGCTTTGCAGAATTCCATGATGTTCACCCCGTGTTGGCCTAAAGCCGGCCCCACCGGGGGACTGGGATTGGCCTCCCCAGCTTTCACTTGCAGTCTGACGTAAGCTTTGACTTTCTTCGCCATATCGATTCTCCTAAATTGGGTATTAACGCCCTCAGGCTCCCCTTTGACTTCAGGCTTTTTCTACCTGACTGAAATCAAACTCCACCGGCGTCGAGCGCCCGAAAATCAGCACCGACACCCGCAGCTTGTTCTTGTCGTAGTCCACTTCCTCGACTACCCCGTTGAAATCCTTGAACGGCCCTTCAACGATTCTGACCACCTCCCCGGCTTCAAACAGCACCTTGGGCTTAGGCTTGCTCAAGCCTTCCTCGACCCGCGCCAAAATCGCCTCGGCCTCTTGGTCAGAGATCGGCGCCGGCTTTTCCGCTGTTCCTCCGACAAAACCCAGCACATGCGGGATGCTGCGCACTAAATGCCAGGTTTGCTCGTTCATTTCCATCTGCACCAGCACATAACCGGGGAAGAACTTACGGTCAGTTTTACGCCGCTGACCCATCCGCATCTCTATGACTTCCTCGGTAGGCACCAAAATTTTGCCAAAAAACTTCTCTAATCCGGCCTGCTTGATTCGCTCCTCTAAGGAACGCTTCACCTGGTGTTCGTAGTTAGAATAGGTATGAACCACATACCAGCGCATAGCCATTTATTCTCAACTCCCCTGACCAGTAAGCAGGCGGATCAACCATAGGAACAAAGAATCCAAGAGCCACAAAACCATGCCTACCACAAATACCATGACCACCACGATCAAGGTGGTATGAATGGTTTCTTGGCGGGTTGACCATACGACTTTGCGAACTTCGGCCCGCGCTTCTTGGAAAAACGCTAAGAAACCTCGCCCGAGTTGAGTAGTAAAGAACAAACCGGCAGATACTAAGGCAATTCCAAGCACACTCAAGGTGCGATAAAGCAGGGAATACTCGGCATAAAAGTAAAACCCGATTAGCCCTGCCACCAGCAACGCAGCTGCTAGGATCAACTTAATAGAATCAAGCACAGAAAACGACGGCTCTTGAGAATGCGCTTGCGCTGTCATGAATCGCTTACCTGTTTGCTAGGCGAGAACGGATAACTGAAAAAAAATGGCAGGCCAGGAGGGACTCGAACCCCCAACCTGCGGTTTTGGAGACCGCTGCTCTACCAATTGAGCTACTGACCTGTAGTTTTACCTCAACCAAGGCGCCACTGCGCTGGCGCAACGCCGAAGAAACAGCAA
>NZ_BAAHXK010000016.1:0-27878 GCF_054656915.1 Methylothermus subterraneus | reverse complement strand
AACTACCTCCTTCTCAATTGAGTTGTTGACACAAAAAAAGACAATGCAAAATCAAAAAAGTTCCCATTCAAACATCGTCAGCAGACTCAAAATCGTCTTGCCGAACAGCAGTTTCAGCGCTATCAGCCCGCTCCCCGGCGATGTACCGGTTCCCGCCCGCCCATTCGCCCAAATCGATTAACTTGCACCGCGCGCTGCAAAACGGGCGATTGGGGTTCTCTTGACGCCATTCGACGGGCTTACCGCACTGAGGACAGTTGACCCACATAGGCTCAAAACAAACAACAAGTTAGCTGGAAAGGCACATCAGTGCTGGTCTGTTTAGGTTTTTCGAAAAATTCGAGCTCCATAAAGCGCACCGTAAACCGGTGTTTACCGCCGCTGATTTCCGCATAATAAGGCAAATTGCGCTCTAGCCCGACGCGGATCATCTGAAACGGCAAAGAGCGATCCAGATTCTGCTGGAAAAACCCCGCCTGCGCGTACTCTTGGGTAGGCACAGCGCTTTTGCGGATGGTATCTAAAACAAAGGCGATGCTTTCTTCCACGGGGATGAGCGGTTCCAACCACAAAGAAAGATCTTGCTGACGATGAGCAGCCGGTTGCTGCAGCCAAAAATGATACCCGGGCAGATCAAAGCAGCAAGTCCCCCCAGGAATCGCGCTTCTTTGCAGGACGCTTTTGAACAAACCGCAGTCGAGCAGCTGCACGCCCAATTTGCCGTTCACCTCGCGCAAACGCTGGCTCAAAAAATCTATCTTGTCTACGATGACTTGCAATTTTTCTCGATCGATCCCCTGGCTACGGGCAAGACGGGCGAGCACCTTTTGGTGGCGCTCGAGCTCCTTTAACAACTCGGAGCGCACATCGCTGCGGCTGAAGATAGTAAAAGCCTCTAAAAGCGCCTGGACAGCGACTCGACTGTCCCATTCTGCAGTCCCTTGCGCAAAGTAATTGATTTGAGTGAACAAATGCTCAAGACGGATAAAGGTCCGCATTCGCTCATTGAGCGGAAACTCGTAAACAATCAGACCGTTCTTCAAGGATGAGTCCGCCAGCGGTTACAAAACGCAGCTATGTATTGTAGTGCGTTTTAGCCCCTTCTGCATCCGGGCCAGAGCAAGCCAGAAAAGGGTTCATCGAGCAGGCGTGGTGTCAGCCTGCGCTGCCGCCTGGGAGACCTGGTCTGCATCCTCTAGGAACTGGACAAAAGGTCTTCTTTGATCAGGAATAAAACGCTGGCAAAGACTTGCAGCAGCACCCCCAGGATCGATAGAGCGAACCAACCGAGAACCACAAATCCCCAATGCAAAGACGCTGCGAAAACTTCTTCCATGAACCAAAAGGTATGCCCCCATTCGTTCAGACCCACGTTCGGCAGGATCATGAAAGGACCTACCACCAACATCAAGTAAGGGATGGACAAGCCTTTGACGAAATAGGGCAACCGGGTTTTGGCGTACAAAAATGCGCCTCCGCCAGTGATGATATAGATGGGATAAGAGAGATAGAAAACGACGATGTGGCTGGGCGTAAAATCGGTATCGCGGATCACCGTCTGATGCCAGGTCGCGTCCTGCTCGGTGAAAAAACTCAACCCCCAGTACAAAGCCCAAGCGTAGGCGGCCAGCCAGACCAGATGCGTCAGGTTGCGCCGCAACTCTTCGTCCAAGGCCATCGGTGCCAAGCTGCGGTCCAGCTTCATGCTGAGCAATTGCTTAAGGGCTTTGCCCCGGACTCTCTCCAACACCGCCTCCCGATCCAAAAGATGCATCCAATACTCCTCCAACTGGCGATCCCGCGTCTTCCATAACCAGCCCCACAAAAGAGCCGCCACGGCAGCCTCCAAGGCGAGCTCCGCATACAGGAAGTTCATCCAATAAAACTCAAACTCGGGGGCAAACGCATCCAATCCCTTAGACCACCCGTAAATCGCTTGATACCCACGCGCCCCCAGATAAATCACGCTCAGGCCCACCAGCGCCAACACTAGATTCTTCCACCTGAATACAGGCAGTCCCCGATTCAGCCTTGGATCGACAACGACGGAGACTTCGGTTTGCGGCCGCATTGTTTCCCGATCTCCCAAATTTAACGAAATGCGATTAAGACACGCAAAGCAAGAAAAAAATCCTCCTTAAATAACCTTAAGAACTACTAGGGAGATGTCGTCGTGAAAGGATTTACTCTGGCAAAAAGCCTCCAGCTGGCAGAGGATGGCATCGATGATGCTTTGCGGCGACTCCTGGGCGTGGGCCGTGAAAACCTCCCATAACCTGGAGGTGCCGAAAAATTCTCCGGCTTGGTTCTGCGCTTCGGTGACACCGTCGGTATAAAGGAGGAGTACGTCTCCCCGCTCCAAAACAAGCCGCTTTTGTTCGAAGGTCACGCCTTTTTTAACTCCGAGGACAAGGCCCTCGGTGTCCAACTCCAAGCTTTTGCCCTGGTGCAGCAGCATCGGGCAGTTGTGACCGGCGTTGGCGTAGGTAAGCTGGCGGGTAGTTGGATGGTATTGGGCATAAAACATCGTGATGAACAAGTCGGCCCGATTTAAGTCCTCGAACAAAAGGTCGTTTAGAACCGCAAGCGTTTCTGCCGCTTTGTCCGTCGAACCCATTTTCTCCTTCAGTCGTCGGTGCGTCTCCATCTTTAAAGTACTGCGGGTTTCAGCCATGATCATAGCCGCTCCGACCGAATGCCCGGAGACGTCGGCGATCACGATATCGACAGTATCTTGCGTACTGAAATAATCGAAATAATCCCCGCCTACGTGGAAAGCCGGCAGGCAAAAACCGGCCACCCAAATCCCTTCTGCGCGCAACGGCGCTCGCGGGAGCAAAGACAATTGGATCTGCTTGGCGATCTCCAGCTCGTGGCGCTGCTCTTCCACGCGCCGAAGCTCGGTGACGTCCGTCTGGACACCCACGAAATGGGTCAGTTTCCCGTTCTCGTCTCGAACTGGGGAAATCAACAGTTCATTCCAAAACGGCGTGCCGTCCTTGCGGTAATTTTTTAAGGTCAGATGGCAGTCGCGGCCTTCTTTAAGGGCCGCTCGGATTTCTGCAATCGCCTCCGAGTCGGTATCTGGGCCTTGCAGGAAGCGCGGGTTTTTGCCGAGCAACTCTTCCAAGCTATACCCGGTGATCCGCAGAAACGCCGGATTGGCATAAATAATGGGATTGTCTGGCTTGAGGGCATCGGTAATGAGGATGCCGACGCTGGAGGCCTCGATGGCACGATCGCGTAAGCGCAGCGCGTCTTCGAATCGCTTGCGCTCGGTAACGTCGCGGTCTACCCCGCGCCACTTGATCACTTTGCCCCGCTTGTCCAAGATGGGAGCGCCGCTGGATTCGGTGAAGACTTCGTGGCCGTCTTTGTGTTGGTAGCGGTTGATGATGGCGCGGAAAGCTCCATCCTTGACCAGCGTTTTAGCTGTCGGCTCGATGCGTCGGCGGTCCTCTGGGGTAAATAACTCATAGTAGTATTTGCCGATAATTTCCTCTGGGCGATAGCCTAAGATCTCGCTGACTGCAGCGCTAGAATACAGGTAGCGACCCTCCCCGTCCTGCTCCCAGATCCACTCGCCGGCCATGTCGGCAATCTGGCGAAACCGAGACTCGCTTTCCCGCAGCGCCATCTCCGCGCGTTTGCTTTCGGTAATGTCTTCGATCATAGCGACGGCCAATTGGAGCTCGCCGCCGACCCCATAGACCCCGGAGACGATCTTGCGCGCCCACAAGAGTTCCCCATCGCGCCGGATAAAGCGTTTTTCCAGTTTGTAGTGAGCGTGTTTGCCCTCCACCAATTCTCTGAAATGCTCAAGGCTGATTTCCCGATCTTCAGGATACGTGAAGTCAAATAAGGTCTTGCCGTGGAGTTCATGGCCGGGGTAGCCAAGCATCTGCGCAAGCGCCAGATTGCTCTCTCTCACCCTGCCCTTCTTATCCAGCAAGGCCATGCCGATGCCCGCCCTTTCAAAGACCACGCGAAACCGCGCTTCGCTGTCTCGCAAAGCCATTTCGGCCAGCCTGCGCTCGGCGATCTCCGCCTCCAGGGTTTCCCCAACCGCCGCCAATTCGGCGAGGTGTTTGTGGGCTTTGCTCTCCAGCGCCTTATAAGCTTCACGCAATTCCGCCACCGCCTCGCCGTAGCCCTGCAGAACTTGAGCGAGGGGGATAAAAGCTCGGTCTAGAAGGTCTTTCCCAGCAGGTAAAAGCGCTGCCACCAGCTGATGGTGTACAAGCGCCAAAGCCTTGAGGTCAATAGGGCTTGCTGCCGCCTCGCGACCGATTTGATAGGCGCGCTTTAGCGCCTGGTCTTCGGCCCCGGCGAGGAAGTCTTTAAGCGCCGCTTGGTATTGCTCAACCCAAGCCGGCTCCATGTCCGTCACCGCACCCATTTTTTCATGATCACCGTCGTTCCCTTCCCGGGCTCGGAGCGGATTTCAAATTCGTCCATCAGTCGCTTAGCAGTAGCCAAGCCAAAGCCAGATCTACCGCTGGTAGAGTAGCCTTCCTGCCCGGCGCGCTCGAGGTTTGCAATACCCGGTCCTTGATCGCGAGCGGTGATCACGATCCCCAAAGCGCCGTCTCCTCTTTCGGCTGTACTCAAGATAATCTCGCCCCTGCCGGCATATTGGATGATGTTGAGCGCGATCTCCGAAATCGCCATGGCGATGAACATCTTCTCAACCGACCAAAAACCCAACTTCTCGGCAAGCTCCCGCCCCAGCTTGCGGGCAGTTAAGATATCCGCCTCCGAGGCAATGGGAATACGCACCTCTTCGGTCCCCACCGCTTCTTCGCGCCCTGGATAAGTTAGACTCATAAACCGATTCCGACTGGCTCGCTCTATTTTCTTAACCCCTTCAACGCATCCGGAAGGTCGGGGCGCTTTATTGTCGGTCGATTAATCCGCTTCGTCCATCCTGGAAGGACCCAAATCGAAGGACCCAAATCGCAAAGGCAGCTGCCCTTGTGCGTAGCCTGCCGTTGGCTTGAGAGGATTGGGCTTACGGCTTAGGAGTTACCTTAAGCAACACGCCGAAGGCGGGATGGTCAAAATAGTGGACCTCGTCGAACCGTATTGGTCGTTTTTCATGCAGGCGATAGACCGCGCCGTCGGCGGCGCGGTATTCTATGTCTACGCCTGCGTAAAGAGAACCATCGCGTTCTAGGCGGACGGTCCCTGCTATTCCCTCGCCGCGGACTCGGTAAGGTGCGGACTCGGCCGGCTGGACCCAAGCGAGGTGCAAACGGGGACGCAGGCTCGGCGCGCGGCGCAGCTGCTCGTAAGCGGCGGAGAGGGTAGATTGGTTCTCTGGCAAAGGAAGCGGTTCGCGCATCTCATCCGGCCAGGCAAACGGCGGCAGACCGGTTAGATCCTCGTCGGTGTCTAGCGGCTGGGTAAAGACGATGACCGCCACCTGATACTCGGTCGGCGTCTCGGCTGCCTCGACCCCTAGGGCCAATAACAGCAGGACGACAAACCTTAGACAAAAGAGCGCTTCACTCGGCTTTGCCCAACGCTTCACGCCCGGACGGACTTAAGGCAGTTTGATCTTGCCGCTAAAACCAGGAGCCTTCAGGTCCGTTGGTATCCCGCCTTTGGGAATGACCAAGGAGCTGGCCTGTTCCTGCTGCAGGCGCCTGAGTTCTTCCAGCGTTTCCTTAAGCCCCTGCTCTGCCGCCTGGGCGTATTTGGCAATCGCCTCGCGCAGGGTTTTGGCCTCAATCTCAAAGCTCAATGGCAAGCTCCCCAGCGGGGTCAACACGGTGGCTTGGCCCAAGAAGACCGGATCACGGCTGGGATCGGGCAAACCCTCGCCGGTCACGGGGATGAGCTGCTTGATCGTACCGGTTTTGAGGTCGGTATAGACCTCCTCTCGGTACAGATGTTCTGGATCCATCTGAACGGTGTCTTCGCGCATGGACTGATCCTCGGTATTGATCGCTGATCGCCAATCTTACCCTATCTTAGGCAGCTAAGTTAAGCCGAAAGCCGGTCTAAAAGCTGGCTGACGAACGCGATGCGTTCGGCAGGCGCGTCCAAAAAGCTCTGAAAGCGCAGCTTGTCTGCCCCATCGAAGCGAAAGACCTTAGGCTCTGCCTGCACGACGTGGATCAACTTGGCCACGTCGATGCTAGGGTTGGATCCAAACACTATCCTGCCGCCGGCTTGGGAAGCCTCGATTTTGGCGATGCCAAGCCGTTCCGCCTTGAGTTTGAGTTCGGCCAAGGCAAACAGATGCCTGACCGGTTCCGGCAAAGGGCCAAAGCGGTCGATCATTTCCGCTTTGAGATCCTCTAGGACTTCGGCATCGCGCGCGCTGGCAATGCGCTTATACAGCACCAGACGGGAATGCACGTCGGGCAAATAAGCGTCCGGAATCAGAGCCGGCAGGCGCAGGTCGATTTCGACTTGGGTCGCTTGCGCGTCAAAATCGATTTCCCGGCCTTCCTTGAGGGCGGCGACTGCCCGCTGCAAAAGCTCGGCATAAAGGGCAAAGCCGATTTCCTGAATCTGACCGCTCTGCTCGTCTCCTAACAGTTCGCCGGCGCCGCGGATTTCCAAGTCATAAGAAGAAATCAAAAATCCTGCCCCCAGTTCGCCGCACGCTTGGATGGCTTCCAAGCGCTTGATCGCATCGGCGGTCATCAGCGATCTGGGCGGCACGATCAGGTACGCGTAAGCGCGGTGATGGGAGCGCCCGACCCGCCCGCGGAGTTGGTGCAGTTGCGCCAGGCCGAATAGATCCGCGCGGTTGATCAAAATGGTGTTGGCGCTGGGCACATCGATGCCGCTTTCGATGATCGTGGTGCACAACAACACGTTAAAGCGCTGGTGGTAGAAATCCAGCATGATCCTCTCCAGCTCGCGCTCCGACATTTGGCCATGCGCGACGCGTAGACGCACCTCGGGCACCAGACGTTTTATCTCCTCGGCCAGCCGCGCCAGATCCTCGATCTTATTGTGAACAAAATAGACCTGGCCCCCGCGCTTGATTTCGCGCAGGATCGCTTCTTGAATCAAAGCGTCGACCCACGGCGTGACAAACGTTTGAATCGAATGCCGACCTTGCGGCGGGCTGGCGATTATCGAGATTTCCCTAAGGCCGCTCAAGGACATGCTCAAAGTGCGTGGAATGGGCGTGGCCGTCAAGGTCAAAAGGTCCACTTCGCTGCGCAGGCGCTTGAAGTGTTCTTTCTGGCGCACGCCGAAGCGATGTTCCTCATCGATGATGACCAGCCCCAAGTCTTTGTATTTCACTTCGCGCTGGAGCAGCTTGTGGGTGCCGATCAAGACGTCCACCTTGCCGGCGGCGGTGTCCCTTAAGATCTCAAACTGTTTTTTAGGCGGGACAAAGCGCGACAAGACCTCGATCCGAACCGGCCAATCGGCGAAACGGTCGCAGAAATTCCTATGGTGTTGCTGGGCGAGCAACGTGGTAGGCACCAACACCGCCACCTGCTTGCCGTTTTGAACCGCGACGAAAGCCGCGCGCATCGCCACTTCCGTCTTGCCGAAACCGACGTCGCCGCAAATCACCCGATCCATGGGTTGAGGAGCCTGCAGGTCGGCAAGAACCGCGGCAATGGCGGCGGCCTGGTCGGGGGTTTCCTCAAAAGGAAAAGCCGCGGCAAAAGCGGCATAGGCAGCTTCGTCTAGCCGAAACGCATAGCCCTTGGCCGCCGCGCGGCGGGCAGCAATTTCAAGCAATTCTGCGGCGACATCGCGGATCTTTGCCTGGGCCTTGCGTTTGGCTTTTTCCCACTGCTCGCCGCCGAGCCGGTGCAGAGGCGCGGTTTGGCCGTCGGCGCCGAGGTAGCGGCTGATCAAGTGCAGCGAAGAAACCGGCACATATAGTTTGTCGCCGCCGGCGTATTCTAGAGCCAAAAACTCCCCTTCCACCCCCCCGACTTCCAGCCGCTCCAGCCCCAAGTAGCGGCCCACCCCATGATCACGGTGAACGACCGGCGCGCCGACAGTGAGTTCTTGCAAATCCGCAATGAGGTTCTCGATCCCTTGGCCGCCAGCGCGCCTGAGGCTTTGGCGGACCTTTTCCCCCGACAGCAGAGTTTCCGGGATCACCGCCAGCGGCGGGTCGCGGCTCCATAGCCCCTGCTCCAAGGGGGCAACAGTCAGACCCAAAGTCGGGCGGCGGTCAAGAAACTCCTGCCAATCCGCCACCGGCTGCAGATGCAGGCCGAGTTTGCCCAGAGTCTCCTCCAACACAGTACGCCGGCCCGGGCTTTCGGCACAGAACAGCACCGGCCCTTGAACCTGCTTAAGAAACTCAAGCAGCGCCTGGGCCGGTTGTTTTTTCTGCGGCTGAAGATTGAGCTCCGGCAGGGAAGCCAAGGCGAATTCGACCCGATACGCGCTTTCCTCGGCGGCGCTTAGATAAATACGCGGATAGCCGTGCACGCGCTCGGCCAATTCCTGCGGGGTCAGATACAGGGTTGGCGGCGGCAGCGGAGGACGGTCGAAATCGCCGGCGCGCAGCCGATAGCGTTCTTCCACCTCGGCAAAAAACGCGCGGGCAGTCTTAAAGTCGGCTTGCAAGATCAGAGTGGTCGTTGCCGGGGGAAGATAGTCGAATAAAGTTTCGGTGCGCTCTAGAAACAAGGGCAAATAGGATTCCACTCCGCCGGGGAAAAATCCACGGCTTATGTCCTGATAAAGCGCGCTGCTATTAGGCAAATCCGGAAACGCCGCGCGAAAAGCGCGGCGGAATCGCTTGATGCCGGCGTCATCGGTGGGAAATTCGCGCGCCGGATACAATTCAAAAGCGTGGATTTTGGCCAGCGAGCGTTGGCTTTCCGGATCGAAGGTGCGGATGGACTCAATCTCTTCGTCGAACAGCTCGATCCGAATCGGCTTATCGTAGCCTTGCGGGAACAGATCGAGGATCGCGCCGCGCACGGTGAACTCGCCGTGCTGCTGAACCTGGGGAACGAATCGATAGCCCGCCTGTTCCAGCCGGGTTCGGAACGCAGCCCAATCCAGCCGGTCTCCTATTTTCAGGGAAAAGCTTTGGGCCAAAAGATGCTCGCGCGGCGCCAAGCGTTGCATGAGCGTGGCAATAGGCGCAATCAGCACCCCGCACTGGGTTTGGGGCAACTGAACCAAAGTGCGCAGGCGTTGGGAGACGATTTCCGGCAAAGGCGAGAACACGTCGTAGGGCAAAGTCTCCCAGTCCGGGAAATGCAATACCTGAGCCCGCTTACCCAAGAAGAAAACGATGGCTTGCTCGATCTGAGCCGCGCTGCGGCTCGTGTCGGTGACCACCACGTACAGGCGGGGGGCGGTCTTTAGGGCGCGGGCAATCGCCAGAGCTTGCGCGGCGCCGTCCAGTCCATGCCAGCTGAGCGGGCGATCGGGGCTATCGGGAGTTGGCGGTCGGAGCAAAAGCGATGCTTTTGGGGTAATCTGCTGGGCGCTATTTTTCATGGACAAATCGAGAAAAAACCAAACGATTTTCTTTAATGCGGTTTTTCTACCGTCAATCCTAAAGACAACCAGGCTTGCATGCCGCCGCGGTACCACTTAAGCTTCTCGGCCGGATAACCTTGGGCAAGCAACCTTTGAATTGCTTCATAAGAATCGGGATTCCAATAGCCATTGCAAAACAACACGAGGGTCTTAGCCTGAGTATAATCCCAGCGCTCGCCGATTTTCCTTGCTCCCAGGCGTTTTTCCAAGAGTTCAGCGAAACCCGCGCTAAGCTTTGCAGTTGGTAAATTGCGGGCCAAAGGAATCGTCCCGCGCTGATACCATTCAGGCAAACGGGTATCGATAATCAAGACCTGAGGATCGGACGCAGCCTGTTTTAAAAATTCGATCAATTCCAATTCTCCTAGCGTTTCAACTCCAGGCGCGGCCGTGACCGGTTGAATGCAAAACGGCGGACAAGGACGCGAGGTTTTATCAAAAGGGGGTTCGATGGCATGCATCGGATCTTGTTCGCGTTGGATCACTACCGTGCGGGTAGGGGTTCGAATTTCGACGCGCGGAACGTTTTGGGTAAGGTTTACCAATTCGGACGGTGTTTTAGGCGACTTGGCGCTCGCAAGATGAATTGAAAATACGCCGACTAGCGCGGTTGTATAAGCCAATCTCATAGATACCGATCATTTAATTCAAAAAGCAAATAAGCTATACTAAATTGGTTTTTAATCCGCGTTGAGGAATGACTTTGAATTATGCAAATCGGAAATCAACTGCAAGCGCTTTCTCCTGAAGAACTACAGCGCGTCATCGAAGAAGCCCAGCGGGCGCTCGAACTGAAACGGAAGCAAAAACGGGAAGAGATTATTCGCCAAATCCGGGAATTGGCCGCGCAGGCCGGCCTCGAAGTCGAAATTCGCGCCAAATCTAAAGCCGAAACCAAACCTTCCCAGAGGGGGGCTCGGCTTCCCCCCAAATACCGCCATCCCACGGATCGCTCCTTGACCTGGACCGGCCGCGGACAAATGCCGCGTTGGCTTAGGGAGTTGGTCGCCCAAGGTCACGATCGGGAAGAATTCCGCATCGCCACCTGAACCCTTTCAATCCAAAAAACGCCGCGTTAGATCCGCATACGCATCGATCCGTCGGTCGCGCAGAAACGGCCAGATCCGGCGGATCGTTTCACTCCTGGCCCGCTCCAGACGCGCGCACACTACTTTTTCTTCGTCGGCCCCGGCGCGAGCAATCCACTCCCCTTGAGGTCCTACGATGAAACTGTTCCCCCAGAAATGAATGCCGGCGGTCTGAGCGCTCGGGGCCGGTTCTAAGCCGATCCGGTTGCAAACCAAAACCGGCAAGCCGTTGGCCACCGCGTGGGCGCGTTGGATCAATTGCCAAGCTTCCAGCTGGCGGTGTTTCTCCGCCTCCTCGGCGCGCGGATCCCAACCGATGGCGGTGGGATAGAGCAACACTTCCGCGCCCGCCAACGCCATCAGGCGCGCCGCCTCTGGATACCATTGGTCCCAGCATACCAACACCCCGAGTTTGCCCACGCTGGTGGCGATGGGTGCAAACCCGAGGTCGCCGGGGGTGAAATAAAATTTCTCGTAATACCCTGGATCGTCGGGGATATGCATCTTGCGGTATTTTCCCGCAAGCGAGCCATCCCGTTCCAAGACCACCGCGGTATTGTGGTACAAGCCGCAAGCCCGCTTCTCAAACAGCGAACCGACGATGACCACCTTGAGTTCATCGGCCAAAGCGGCTAAAAAATCGGTGGTTGGTCCCGGTATCGGCTCGGCCAGATCGAAATAGGCAGGGTCTACGGTCTGGCAAAAATAGGGCAGGCTATGGAGTTCCGGCAGCAAGATCAAATCGGCCCCTTGCGCTTTGGCTGCGCGGATGGCGCGCTCGGACCGGCTCAGATTCTCCTGGCGGGTACCGTTGCAGGGCTGCTGGATCAGGGCAACATTCAGGTAGTCTGGCATCGGGCTTTCTCAAAACGTAAATAAGGATATTGCATGGTCATACAATGCAGGCTGCCGTACTGATAAATCAGCGCGCGCGCTGGGATGGCGACGATCTCCCGCTCTGGGAAAGCCAATTTCAGCTGAGTTAAGGCCTCGGCATCGGCTGGGTCGTCGTAGACCGGAACCAGCACCGCCCCGTTGATGATTAAAAAATTGGCGTAGGAAGCCGGCAGGCGCCGATCGTCCGCATCGCGGATAGGGCGCGGCAACGGCAGCGGAATCAGGCGATAAGGCCCGCCTGTGGCCGTCTCAAAACGCTCAAGCTGCGCCGCCATGGCGCGCAGCGGTTGGTAATGGGAATCGCGCCGATCCGCGCAGGATTGATAAACGATAGCCGCAGGCGAGCAGAATCGCGCCAGGGTATCGATGTGGGCGTCGGTATCGTCGCCTTCTAGGTAACCGTAATCGAGCCACAGAAATCGCTCAAACCCCAGGTGTTCCGTCAAAATCGCCTCCGCCCGCTCGGGATCGGGGTTGCGGTTGGGATTCTGGATCGAGCTTCGAGTGGCGAGCAAGGTCCCAAGGCCGTCGGTTTCGACGCTCCCTCCTTCCAATACCCACTCGACCCGACGGTAGGGAACCGCGCCGAACACGCCCTGCCGGTACAGGTTCCCGCCTAAAGCGTCGTCCTCTTGCGCAGGGTATTTGCCGCCCCAGCCGTTAAAGCGGAAATCGACCAGACCGCAGCGCCCGCCTTGAACCACCGTCAAAGGCGCCGTATCGCGCACCCAGGTGTCGCGGTAGGCGGCCTCGACAAACCCGATGCGCGCGGCGAAGGCCGCGTGGCGATTCAAAACCGCCTCGATCCTGGCGCGATGCGCCGCGTCCCGGCAGACGATCACCACGCCCTGACGCTGGCTGATCGCGGCTACGGTCAGCGCGTAAGTGCGCTCCACCGCCTCTAGCCACGGAGCAAAATCGCCCTGCGGATGGGGCCAGGCAAGGAGCACGAACGCCTGCGGCGCCCACTCAGGTAGCAGAATTACTCGGTCCATCGCAACATCTCCTCGGCGTGAGCGAGGGTTTGGGCGGTGATTTTGATCCCTCCGAGCATCCTCGCGATCTCGCGCTTGCGATCCTCCCCGGTCAAACAAAAGACTTGGGTTTGCGTCTCGCGACCGTCGGTGCGCTTAGTTACCCAATGGTGGCAATGAGCTTGGGCAGCCACTTGGGGAAGATGAGTCACACACAAGACCTGCTGCTGCGCGCCCAGTTCCCGCAAATGCCGGCCGACGACTTCCGCCACGCCGCCACCGATGCCGCTGTCGACTTCGTCAAAGACCAGCGTAGGCACCGCGCGGGCCTCGCTGCAAGCGACCTGAATCGCCAAGCTCAGGCGCGACAGCTCGCCGCCCGAGGCGACTTTTGCCAGCGGCCTTAAAGGCTGGCCGGGATTGGTGGTAACCAGAAATTCGACGCGATCCAGACCCTCCGGCCGAGGTTCGGCTTCAGGTTCGGTGTGGACCTCGATCGCAAATTGCCCGTGGGGCATGCCCAGCTTGCGCATCAACTCGGTGATACGCGCCGCCAACCCTTCGGCACAGGCGCGGCGGCGTGCGCTCAGCTCAGCCGCCAGCTCCCGGTAGCGGCCTTCCAATCTTTCGGCTTGGCGCTTTAGCTCTGCGATCTGCGCCTCTTGGCCGGTCAGATCGGCCAGTTCAGCGCGCATCTGGGCTAGGCGATTTGGCAAGGATTCGGGGGCGACTCGATGTTTGCGCGCCAATTCGTAAAAGGCGCTAAGCTGCTGCTCCAACGTCTGCAAGCGGGCAGGATCGGCTTCCAGCTGCCCCAGGCGTTGGCGCAGCCTGGAACCGGCTTCTTCCAGTTGAATCCGGGCGCTGTCCACAAGTTCCGCCACTTCTTTGAATTCCGGCGCGAATTCGCTAAGGGACGCAAGTTCCCGCGCGACCTGATCGACTAAGTCCAAGGCGGCAGGTTCGGCGTCATACAGCTTATGCAGCTGCGCCTGGACCCCAGCCACGATCTTGTCCAGATTGGCAAGGCGGGTATGCTCTTCGAGCAAGGCGTTAAAGTCCAAGGTCTCGACCGCCGCCGCCTCCAATTCCCGGATCTGGTAGCACAGGAACTCTTCCCGCAAAGCTTGGTCTTTGGCGTTCTGGTACAGCTTGCCCAACCGCTCGCGGCAGGCATGCCAGGTGCGGTAAAGCTCGGCAAGTTGAGCCAACCGCTCTTGATGGCCGGCGTGCAGGTCGAGGAGCTGGCGCTGAGCGGGCGGCTGGCGCAGGCGCAGATGGGCGTGCTGACCGTGAATCTCCACCAGGTGCTGCCCTAAGGCCTGAAGGGCTTTGAGGCTAACCGGGCGGTCGTTGATGAAGGCCCGGTGTTGGCCCTTGCCGGCGACGGTCCGGCGGATCAGGCAGGTCGTGCCTTCCTCGAGCGCATTGTCTTTAAGCCACTGGCGAGCGGTGGGAGCGCGGGTGAGATCGAATTCCAAGATCACCTCCGCCCGCTCGGCGCCGTCCCTGACCAGGTCGGCATCGGCGCGCCCGCCCAAGCCCAGTTCCAAGGCAGTCAGCAGGATCGACTTGCCTGCGCCGGTTTCGCCCGTCAGGGCGGTAAAGCCAGGCGACCATTCCAGATCCAAATGTTTGACGACCGCAAGGTCGCGGATGCTCAGGCAGGTCAGCATAGGAGTCAACTGTTACTCCAGTTCAATTTGGCCCGCAAAATTTCAAAAAAATCGTAATCGAGCGGATGCAACAGGGTAAACGGCTTGTCCGCCTTGCGGATGCGGATGTGATCGTCGAACCGGACCTCGGGGATCGAAACGTTGTCGCAAGAAATCTCAGCGCGCATCTCTTTGGCTGCGCCGAAAGCGATTTCCACCTCGCTGGCGCCGGAAATGACGATCGGCCGGTTGGTCAAAGTGTGGGGGTTGATCGGCACCAGCTCGATCGCGTCGAGGGTGGGATAAATGATCGGGCCACCGCCGGACAAGGCGTAGGCGGTAGAGCCGGTGGGCGTAGAGACGATCAGGCCATCGGCACGCTGGCGGTTGAGAAAGCGGCCGTCGATGTGGGTGACGATTTCGATCATGCTCGGCGTGACCCAGCGGTGAACCACCACTTCGTTGACCGCCAATTCCTCGCGGATAACCTGACCACAACGCAAAATTTGGGCGTGCAGCAGCAGCCGCGCCTCCGCGCGATAGTGGCCGGCGAGGATTTCGTCCAGTTTGGACAGGGCTTGCTCTGGGGAAACGTCCACCAAAAAGCCGACCCGGCCGAGGTTGACGCCGATCACCGGGGTGTCGAACTCGGCCACCGCGCGTACCGTGTTGAGCAGCGTGCCGTCGCCGCCCACGGCGATCACCACGTCGCATTCCTCGCCCAGCCGGCGGGGTGGGCGGAGCACCTCTGCCGGTACCGGCAGCAGCTGGCCGCCGGCCTCCTCGAACAGGACTTTGAATCCGCGCTGGCTAAGATGCCGGTAGATCGTCGCCAGGGTAGGACCTGCCCCTTTGGCACTGGGTTTGGCGATGATGCCGACGGTGTGGAAACGTCCTTTCACGAAGCGTACTGGCGACTTAAAGCAACCCAAACTACGTTATATTAGGCATTCGTTGACAATATATCCAGAGATTGCTAGTTTGGCACTCTCCATTTAAGAGTGCTAATTGTTTTGCGCCTTGACCCAACTCCAAGTCCTATGGAATTGACCGAACGTGCTCAACACCTGCTCAAGGTCCTGATCGAGCGTTATATCGAAGAAGGCCAGCCGGTGGGTTCACGCACCCTAGCGCGGGATGCCGGCTTAAACTTAAGTCCGGCAACGGTCCGCAACGTCGTCGCCGATCTAGAGGAAATGGGGCTGGTGACTTCGCCCCACACTTCCGCCGGCCGCGTGCCTACGGTCAAGGGATACCGCTTGTTCATCGATTCGCTGCTCACGGTCAAGCCGCTGGAGCAGGCCCTGACGCAAAAACTGTGGCAGGACTTCGAAGCCTTGGAAGACCCGCACGAATTGCTCGAGACGGCGTCGCGGCTGCTTTCCCGCATCACCCACATGGCCGGCGTAGTCACCTTGCCGCGGCGCCAGCAGATCGCGCTACGGCAGATCGAGTTTTTGCCCCTGTCGCAGGGGCGCGTGCTGGTGATCCTAGTGACCGACGATCAGGAGATCCACAACCGGATCATCCGTCCGACCCAACCGTTTACCCCGTCGCAGCTGCAACAGGCGGCCAACTATTTGAACGCTCATCTTAAGGGCAAGCGCCTGACCGAATTGCGCTCTACTCTGCTGCGCGAGCTGCAACAGGCGGGAGAGCAACTTTCCGCCGAGATTCGATCGGTGCTGGAAATGGCCGAAAAGGCGCTCGAAACAGAAGAAGCCGAGGGCGATTTCGTCCTTAGCGGTCAGACCAATCTGATGGATTTTGCCGAGCTGGCCGATCGCACCAGGCTTCGGACGCTGTTTGAGGCGTTCGAGGAAAAACGCAACCTGCTGCACCTCTTAGACCAATGCATCGAGGCCGAAGGCGTCCAAATCTTCATCGGCGAAGAATCCGGCTATGAGCCTTTGGAGCAGTGCAGCCTGGTGACTCGCAGCTACGTAGTCGATGGGCGAACTTTAGGCGTGCTCGGCGTGATCGGGCCGACCCGCATGCACTATGAAAACGTCATCCCGCTGGTCGACGTTACGGCCAAGCTCCTAAGCGCGGCCTTGAATCAAAAACTGAAGTCCCCATCTTAACGCCAGTTTTTAAATTTTTTAAGGAGCGGTTATGACCGAGGAAAGCAAGATTACCCAGGAAGAAACAGCGGCAACGGATCAAGCTGAGGCAAACGCTGCAGAATCCCAAGAGACTTTGCAGCAAAAGCTGGCCGAAGCCGAGCGTAAGGCCGAGGAGAATTGGGATAAGTTCCTGCGCACGCAAGCCGAGCTGGAAAACCTACGCCGGCGCATGGAGCGCGAGTTGCAGAACGCGCAGAAATACGCAATTGAAAAATTCGCCAAAGACCTGTTATCGGTAGCGGACAGCTTGGAACTCGGGCTTAAGGCAGCGGTAGAAACCGAAGATTTAGACAAGATTCGCGAAGGGCTGGAGCTGACTTTGAAGCAACTTCTCACCGTGTTCGACCGCTTCAACGTCCGCCCCATCGATCCTTTAGGCGAGAAGTTCAACCCCGAATTCCATCAGGCCATGGCGGTGGAGGAAGTGAAAGGGGCCGAACCCGACCGCGTGATCAAGGTATTCCAAAAAGGCTATGTTCTAAACGACCGTATCCTCCGCCCCGCCTTGGTCGTAGTGGCCAGGCCCAGCGCGGAGAGCCAGCCGCGCATCGACGAGCAGGCTTGAATTTTGCGCAGCCGGCCCCATTTCATCCACATAGTTTAGGCGATCCCGGAAAGTTTTTTTAAGGAGACAAGGCATGGCAAAGATTTTAGGTATCGATCTAGGCACGACCAACTCGTGCATGGCGATTTTGGAAGGCGGCAAGGCGAAGGTGATCGAGAACGCCGAAGGCACCCGCACGACGCCGTCGATCGTGGCGTTTACCAAGGACGGGGAAGTGCTGGTGGGGCATCCGGCCAAACGCCAGGCGATCACCAACCCGCAAAACACCTTCTACGCGGTCAAGCGCTTGATCGGGCGGCGCTTTGACGATCCGGTAGTGAAAAAAGACATGGACATGGTGCCCTACAAGATCGTCTCGGCTCCCAACGGCGATGCGTGGGTGGAGGTTCCGGCGCTGGGCAAGAAAATGGCGCCGCCGGAGATCTCCGCCCGCGTGCTGAGGAAACTGAAAGAGGACGCCGAAGCCTACCTGGGCGAGGAAATCAAGGAAGCGGTCATCACCGTGCCGGCCTATTTTAACGATTCGCAGCGCCAGGCGACTAAAGACGCGGGCCGCATCGCCGGGCTCGAAGTCAAGCGCATCATCAACGAGCCGACCGCCGCCGCCCTCGCCTTCGGGCTGGACAAGCAGAAAGGCGATCGCAAGATCGCGGTCTACGACTTGGGGGGCGGGACGTTCGACATCTCCATCATCGAGATGGCGGAAGTGGAGGGCGAGCGCCAGTTCGAGGTGCTTTCCACCAACGGCGACACCTTCCTCGGCGGCGAGGACTTTGACAAGCGCATCATCGACTATTTAGTGGATGAATTCAAAAAGGATACCGGCATCGACCTGCGCAACGATCCTTTGGCCCTGCAGCGGCTAAAAGAAGCCGCCGAGAAGGCCAAGATCGAGCTGTCCTCGACCCAACAGACCGAGATCAACCTCCCGTATATCACCGCCGATGCGACCGGCCCCAAGCACTTGAACGTGCGGCTGACGCGGGCAAAACTCGAGGCTTTGACTGAGGATCTGATCGAAAGGACCCGCCGTCCCTGTGAGATCGCGCTCAAGGACGCGGGACTCTCGCCAGCCGACATCGACGACGTCATCCTGGTGGGCGGCCAGACCCGCATGCCCAAGGTGCAGGAGTTCGTCCGGCAGATTTTCGGCAAGGAGCCGCGTAAAGACGTCAACCCGGACGAGGCGGTAGCGCTTGGGGCGGCGATCCAAGCGGGCGTTTTGGGGGGCGAGGTCAAAGACGTGCTGCTGCTCGACGTGACCCCCTTGTCGCTCGGGATCGAAACCTTAGGAGGGGTGATGACCAAGCTGATCGAGAAGAACACCACCATTCCCACCAAGGTCACCCAGATTTTCTCCACCGCCGAGGACAATCAGACCGCGGTCACGATCCACGTCCTTCAGGGCGAGCGCGAGATGGCCAAGGACAACAAGTCGCTGGGCAAATTCGACCTGACCGGGATTCCGCCGGCGCCGCGCGGGGTGCCGCAGATCGAAGTGACCTTCGACATCGACGCCAACGGCATCTTGCACGTCTCGGCGCGAGACAAGGCAACCGGCCGCGAACAGTCGATCGTCATCCGCGCCTCCAGCGGTCTGACCGAGGAGGAAATCCAGCGCATGATTCGCGACGCCGAGCTGCACGCCGAGGAGGACCGCAAGTTCAAAGAGCTGGTAACGGCGCGCAACGAGGCCGACGCCCTCATCCACGCCACGCGCAAGAGCCTAGACGAGTTGGGCGCTAAAGTCTCGGCGGCGGATAAGGAGCGGATCGAGGCGGTCATCAAAGACCTGGAAGCGGCCATGAAAGGCGACGACAAGGCGGCCATCCAAGCCAAAACCCGGCAGCTGGCAGAGCTGTCCGGCAAGGTAGCGCAGCAGGCCTACAGCGCAACGGGCAGCGCCGAAGCGCAAGCCGAGACCTCCCGCCCAAGCAGCGAGGAAGTGGTGGACGCCGAGTTCGAGGAAGTCAAAGACAACAAGAAATAACCTAGTTCATCTCGCCTGCCGCCAAAGCAGCGGCAGGCGCTGTTTCAAACTATGGCGGAAGATTATTACGCGATCTTAGGAGTCCCTCGCAACGCCAGCGAGGCGGAGATTAAACGCGCGTTCCGCAAGCTGGCGATGAAATACCATCCGGACCGCAATCCAAACGACCCCAGCGCCGAGGAACGTTTCAAAGAGATCAAAGAAGCTTACGACGTCCTGAGCGACCCGCAAAAACGCGCAGCTTACGATCAATTCGGCCACGCTGGCGTCCACGGCGCTTCCGGCGCAGGCTTTAGCGCCGAAACGTTCAACGACATTTTCAGCGAAGTGTTCGAAGACTTGTTCGGCCTCGGCCGAGGCCGGGGGCACCGCACCCGCGCCAGGCGAGGCACGGATTTGCGCTATAACCTGGAGTTGAGCTTGGAAGAGGCGGTCGCCGGGACGGAAGTGCAGATTCAAGTGCCCACCCTGGTCGTTTGCGACGAATGCGGCGGCAGTGGGGTCTCTCCGGGAAGCCGGCCGGTTACTTGCCCTTTGTGCCACGGCCAGGGAGTGGTGCGGATGCAGCAGGGATTTTTCTCGATCCAACAGACTTGTCCCAACTGCCAAGGGACAGGGCAAGAAAACCGCAACCCTTGCTCGAAGTGCCGCGGTCGCGGCCGAGTGCCACAGACCAAGCGGCTTCGAGTCAAGATCCCGCCTGGGGTGGATACGGGGGATCGGATCCGCCTGGCCGGAGAAGGAGAAGCAGGGGAACACGGCGGTCCTCCCGGCGATCTGTACGTTCAAATCCACGTCAAAAAGCATCCCATCTTCACCCGCGAAGGCAACGACCTCCACTGTGAAGTGCCGATCCGCTTCACCACGGCGGCCCTAGGCGGGGAGGTGGAGATTCCAACCCTAGATGGCAAGGCGATCCTGAAAATCCCTCCAGAAACCCAGACCGGCACGTTGTTCCGCCTGCGCGAGAAAGGGGTAAAATCGGCGCGCGGCGGCCCTCCGGGCGATTTGATCTGCCGAGTACGGATAGAAACGCCGGTGCACCTGACCAAGGAGCAAATCGAATTGCTTCGCAAACTGGACGAGTCCCTCAAAGGCGGAGAGCAACGCCACAACCCCCAAGCCCACGGTTGGCTCGACGGGGTCAGGCAGTTTTTCGAGAAATTACGGCCAAAAGGACACTGAGATGATTCGCATCGCAATCGCTGGAGCCGGCGGGCGCATGGGCCGAACCCTGATCCAAGCGCTGACGCAAACGGAGGACATGCGCCTGACCGCCGCTATTGCACGCCCCGATTCGGCGTCCTTAGGCCAGGACGCCGGGGTCTTGGCCGGCGTCGGCGAGCTTGGCGTTCCGGTTCAAGCCAGCCTAGAGGGCGCCGATTTCGACGTCTTGATCGATTTTAGCCAGCCCCAAGCCTGTCAAACTTTGGTCGCGCATTGCCGCAATCACGGCCAGCGCCTGGTGATCGGCACCACCGGTTTGAGCGACTTAGATCGCGCCGCAATCGAAGCGGCCGCGCGCGAGATTCCGATCGTGCTCTCCCCCAACATGAGCGTGGGCGTGAATCTGGCCTTAAAGCTGCTCCAAACCGCGGCCAAGGTGCTGGGAGACGAAGTGGACGTAGAGATCATCGAAGCCCATCATCGGCATAAGCGCGATGCCCCCTCGGGCACGGCCTTGCGCATGGGAGAAGTCGTAGCCCAAGCCTTGGGTCGGGATCTCAAGACTTGGGCCCAATACGGCCGCTATGGCAACACGGGAGAGCGCGACCGCCGGACCATCGGCTTTGCCTCGCTCCGCGCCGGCGACATCGTCGGCGAACACACCGTCCTGTTTGCAGGAGAAGGCGAGCGCCTCGAAATCACCCACAAAGCTTCCAGCCGGATGACCTTTGCTAAAGGGGCCTTGCGCGCAGCGCGCTGGCTAACGGGTCAGGGCCCTGGGCTCTACGATATGCAAGACGTCTTAGGTCTCTAAGACTTAAGAATTGACGTCGGCAGGTTTCTGAATTAAAGTTTGAATTTCCTAATGGCTCATGGGCCGGGTGGCGTGCTTGGCGGTAAAAAGCCGCTCAAGCCAGCGACGTTCAAAAACCATAACTCGTAAATATCAAGTGGAGCAAGCACATGGCAAAAAAAGTGATGATTCAGTTTGCGCTCGATTCTCTAGACCCGCAAGTCACTTTGGATCTGGCGGCTAAAGCCGCCCCGTACGTCGACATCCTGGAAATCGGGACGCCGTGCATCAAGTACAACGGTATCTCCCTCGTCAAAGAGATGAAGTCTCGCTTCCCGGACAAGAAGGTTCTGGTCGATCTCAAGACCATGGATGCTGGCGAATACGAAGCCAAGCCTTTCTTTGAGGCGGGCGCCGACATCACCACCGTGCTGGGAGTAGCGGAACTGGCGACCATCAAAGGCGTGATCAAAGCGGCCCACGCGCACAACGGTTGGGCTCAAGTCGACCTGATGAACGTTCCCGACAAAGCCGCCTGCGCCAAAGCAGTAGTCGAGGCCGGCGCGGACATCGTGGGCGTGCATACCGGTCTGGATCAGCAAGCGGCCGGCATGACCCCGTTTACCGACCTCAACCTAATTTCCAGCTTGGGGTTGAACGTCATGATCTCCTGCGCCGGTGGGGTCAAGCACGAAACCGTGCAGGATGTGGTGCGCGCCGGCGCCAATATCGTGGTGGTTGGCGGAGCGATCTACGGTGCGCCGGATCCTGCGGCGGCAGCCAAGAAGTTCCGCGAACTGGTCGATGCGGTTTGAGGGCCTGAGGAATGAATCCGCACCGGAAGCTCGTTCTCGATAAAATTACCGAGATTCTGGCCGCAACCCCGGACGACTACGAGGATCGCCTTACCAAAATGATCGATGCCGCCGACCAAGTGTTCGTCGGCGGTCAGGGGCGGTCGGGTTTGGTCACCAAGTTCTTTGTCATGCGCCTGATGCACGCCGGTTACAAGGCGTTCGCGCTGGGCGAGACGGTGACCCCGGCGATCCGCGCCGGAGACTTGTTCATCGTGATCTCCGGCTCCGGCGAGACCGGCTCGCTGATCACCAACGCCAAGAAAGCCAAGGAAATCGGCGCCAAAGTCGTCCTAATCACGGCCAAGAGCAGTTCGACCATCGGCGACATCGCGGACGAGGTCCTGCAAATCGGGACCGACAGCTCCTACCAGAAGGTATTTGGGCTGCCGATGGGAACGATGTTCGAGCTGTCCGCGCTGATCTTCCTGGAAGCGCAGATTTCTCATGTGATTCATGAGAAGAACATTCCCGAAGAGGAGATGCGTTCACGCCACGCCGTCTTGGAGTGACAGCGGTCAGTTTCTATCCCCTTTGCAAGCCAAGGCAAGTACCCCAATCGGTACTTGCCTTTTTTGCCTTAGCTTTCTCTAGGATGCCGTAGAATATCCCAGAACTAGTTGATCCCCGGGCTTGGTATCGTTTTAGCCATCCCGCCGGGTTTGACATGCCTTCGAGGGAGACGTGAAAAAAACAGCCATCTTGGCCTTGGAAACCGGGGTAGTTTTTCAAGGCATCTCGATCGGAGCGGCCGGATTTCGGGTCGGCGAGGTCGTTTTCAACACCGCCATGACGGGTTATCAGGAAATCTTGACCGATCCGTCTTACGCGCGCCAGATCGTGACTTTGACCTACCCGCATATCGGCAACACCGGCGTGAACTCAGAAGACGTCGAGTGCGCCCGCATCCATGCAGCCGGGCTGGTGGTGAAGGACGTACCGCCCTTCCCCAGCAACTGGCGGATGACCGAAACTTTGCCGGAGTATCTCAGGCGCCAAGGCGTCGTCGGGCTGGCGGGGATCGACACGCGAAAACTCACCCGCATCTTGCGCGATCAAGGCGCCCTGCGGGGCTGTCTATGGGCTGGCCCGGACCTAGACGCTCAGGAAGCCATCGCGAAAGCGAGGGCTTTCCCCGGTCTCAAAGGCATGGATTTAGCGCGCGAGGTCAGCTGCAACGCGCCGTATGCCTGGAACCAGACCCGCTGGCGACTAGGAACTGGGTACGGTGAACTGGATCGCCCCCGCTATCGGGTGGTGGTCTACGACTTTGGCGTCAAGTTCAACATCTTACGCGAACTTGCCGAGCGCGGCTGCGAAGTGACGGTGGTGCCAGCGACCACACCGGCTGCCGAAGTCCTAGACTTGGCGCCGGACGGCGTTTTGTTGTCCAACGGGCCGGGAGATCCGGAGCCTTGCACTTACGCGATTTCGGCGATTCGGAAGTTGTTGGCGGCCGGGGTGCCGATATTCGGCATCTGTCTGGGCCATCAACTGTTGGCCTTGGCGTGCGGAGCGAAAACGGTCAAGATGAAGTTTGGCCATCACGGCGCCAACCATCCGGTTCAGGAGCTCGCCACGGGGCGGGTGATGATTTCCAGCCAGAACCACGGTTTTGCCGTAGACGAAGAGAGCCTTCCGCCCTCCCTCAAGCCCACCCATCGCTCCCTGTTCGATGGCAGCCTCCAAGGCATCGAACACACCGAGCTTCCCGCCTTCGGCTTCCAAGGTCATCCTGAAGCCAGTCCCGGGCCGCATGACATGGCAAACCTGTTCGACCGTTTTATCGCGATGATGGCCAATCGACGTTGATGTTTCATGCCTAAAAGAACCGACATCCACACTGTTCTCGTACTCGGCGCCGGCCCCATCGTGATCGGCCAGGCGTGCGAATTCGACTACTCCGGAACCCAGGCCTTGAAGGCTTTGCGCGAAGAGGGTTACCGGACCGTCCTGGTAAATTCCAACCCGGCTACCATCATGACCGATCCAAATATGGCGGATCGCGTTTATATCGAGCCGGTGGATTGGCCGACGGTGGCCAAAATCATCGAGAGCGAGCGCCCGGATGCCTTGCTTCCCACGATGGGTGGACAGACGGCCTTGAACTGCGCGATGGACCTATACCGCCGCGGCCTCTTGGAACAATATGGGGTTGAGCTGATCGGCGCCAGCCCCAAGGCGATCGAACAGGCCGAAGACCGGGACCTCTTCCGCCGGGCGATGGTCGAGATCGGGCTTGAAGTGCCCAAGTCCGAGATCGCCCACAATCTAGAGGAAGCCCTGGACGCGTTGGCGAGGATCGGCTTTCCGGCAGTCATCCGCCCGTCTTTTACCTTAGGCGGCAGCGGCGGCGGCATCGCTTACAACCGCGAGGAGTTCGTCGAGATCTGCGAGCGCGGATTGGAACTCTCGCCGGTGCGCGAACTGCTCATCGAAGAGTCGGTGCTTGGCTGGAAAGAGTTCGAAATGGAGGTGGTGCGCGATAGCCACGACAACTGCATCATCGTCTGCGCGATCGAAAACTTAGACCCCATGGGGGTACACACCGGCGACTCGATCACCGTCGCCCCCGCCCAGACTTTGACCGACAAGGAATATCAGCGCATGCGCGATGCCGCGATCGCGGTGTTGCGCAAGATCGGCGTCGATACCGGCGGCTCCAACGTCCAGTTCGCGCTCAATCCCAAAGACGGCCGGCTGGTGGTGATCGAAATGAACCCCAGGGTATCGCGTTCCTCGGCGCTGGCTTCCAAAGCCACGGGTTTCCCCATCGCGAAAGTGGCGGCCAAACTGGCGGTGGGGTACACCTTGGACGAATTGCGCAACGAGATCACCGGCGGCTTGATTCCCGCCTCCTTCGAGCCTACGCTCGATTACGTGGTGACCAAGGTGCCGCGCTTTGCTTTCGAGAAGTTCCCCGACGCCGACGACCGCCTCACCACCCAGATGAAGTCGGTGGGGGAAGTGATGGCGATCGGCCGCACTTTTCAGGAGTCCTTGCAGAAGGCTTTGCGGGGACTGGAGATCGGCGTCGACGGGCTGACCGAAAAACTCGATCTCAACGCGGAGGATGCCCGCGACCGGCTGGTGCGCGAGCTTTCCAGCCCCGGCCCGCATCGGCTCTGGTACGTGGCCGATGCGTTCCGCTTCGGCATGACCCTGGAAGAAGTCCACGGCTACAGCCGCATCGATCCTTGGTTCCTGGCGCAGATCGAGGAGATCGTGCGCGTGGAAGATTCCCTTAAAGCCAAGACCCTAGCGGCTCTGGACGCCGAAGAATTATATCGCTTAAAGCGCATGGGCTTTGCCGATTCACGCCTGGCGTACCTGCTTGACAGCTCCGAGGCCGAAGTGCGCGCCACGCGCCACAAGTACGGGATTCGGCCGGTTTACAAACGCATCGACTCGTGCGCGGCCGAGTTTGCCTCCACTACCGCCTATCTTTATTCCACCTACGAGACAGAATGCGAAGCCAACCCGTCCGCGCGGCCCAAGATCGTGGTGCTCGGCGGCGGCCCCAACCGCATCGGCCAAGGGATCGAATTCGATTATTGCTGCGTCCACGCCGCCCTGGCCCTTAGAGAGGATGGCTTTGAGACCATTATGGTCAACTGTAACCCAGAAACCGTCTCCACCGATTTCGACGCCTCCGACCGGCTGTACTTTGAGCCTTTGGCCTTAGAAGATGTGTTGGAGATCGTCGCGCTGGAGAAACCGCAAGGGGTGATCGTCCAGTACGGCGGACAAACGCCGCTGAAACTGGCGCGCGACCTTGAGGCCGCCGGCGTGCCTATCATCGGCACTTCCCCCGACTCCATCGATCTGGCCGAAGACCGCGAGCGCTTCCAAAAGCTCGTCGAACGCCTAAAGCTCAAACAACCCGAAAATCGGACTGCCAGGTCGCTGGAAGAGGCGATTCTAGCCGCGCGGGAGCTTGGATTTCCGCTCGTGGTGCGGCCGTCCTACGTGCTCGGGGGGCGGGCGATGGAGATCGTCTTCAACGAAGAGGAGCTGCGCCGCTACATGGTCGAGGCGGTGAGCGTCTCCAATCGCTCGCCGGTGCTTTTGGACCGGTTTTTGGACGACGCGGTGGAAGTGGACGTGGACGCCGTCAGCGACGGTGACCAGGTCTTCATCGGCGCGGTCATGGAGCACATCGAACAAGCCGGTATCCACTCCGGGGACTCGGCTTGCTCCATCCCTCCCTTTGGGCTTGCACGCGCGGTGCAAGAGCAGCTGAGCGATCAGGTCCGCTGCCTGGCCAAGGCGCTGGGCGTGGTGGGCCTGATGAATGCCCAGTTCGCGGTCAAGGACGGGGAAATTTATATCTTAGAAGTCAACCCGCGCGCCTCGCGTACGGTTCCCTTCGTATCCAAAGCCACAGGCCTCCCTTTGGCTAAGATCGCGGCCCGCTGCATGGTCGGCCGATCCCTTGCCGCCCAGGGGGTGACGCAGGAACGCGTTCCCCGCTATTATGCGGTCAAAGAAGCGGTGTTTCCGTTCATCAAATTCCCTAAGGTGGACCCCCTCTTGGGGCCGGAGATGAAATCCACCGGCGAAGTGATGGGTGTAGGGATGAGCTTCGGCGAAGCTTATGCCAAGGCGCAACAGGCGGCAGGCAGTCGCCTTCCGCGCAGCGGTCGGGTGTTGCTTAGCGTGCGCGATCGTGACAAGACCCGCCTGGTCGGCATCGCGAAGAATCTCGTGGAAAAAGGGTTTACCCTCGTAGCGACTCCTGGAACGGCGCAAGCCTTACAAACGGCTGGAATCGCCTGCGCGGTAGTAAACAAGGTCGGCCAAGGGCGGCCGCACGTGGTCGATCTCATCAAGAACGGCGAGGTCGAATTAATCATCAATACCACCGAAGGCAAAAAGGCGATCGCCGACTCTTTCCTGATCCGGCGCGAGGCCTTGCAACGCCAGATCACCTACACCACCACCTTAGCTGGGGCTTTCGCCATCTGTCACGCTTTGGATGCCTTAAATACCGGTCAAGTCTATAGTCTGCAGGATTTGCATCGACAGTGGATCGATTCGGAACAGGAGAGGTAGGTCGATGAAAAAAGTGCCTTTAACGGTCAAAGGTGCAGAAAAGCTCCGACAAGAATTGCACGAACTCAAGACCGTGGTGCGACCGAAGATCATCCAAGCCATCGCCGAAGCTCGGGCGCACGGCGATTTACGGGAAAACGCCGAGTACCACGCCGCACGCGAACAGCAAAGCTTCGTCGAAGGGCGGATTCGCGAACTCGAGACCAAACTGGCCAATGCGCAGATTATCGATGTGACCCAAATCGATGCCGACGGCAAAGTAGTGTTCGGCGCGACCGTCGAACTTTGCGACTTGGAGAGCGGCGAGACCGTAATCTACCAGATCGTCGGAGAAGACGAAGCCGACCTCAAACAAGGCCTGATCTCGGTTTCCTCCCCGATCGGCCGAGCGCTAATCGGCAAACAGGCTGAGGACGTGGTGGAAGTAAAAACACCTAAGGGCACGCGCGAATACGAAATCCTGGCAGTGCGTTATGAATGAACCTAAGGCAAAGCCCAAGCGTCTAAAAGTGAAATAAAATGCTAAGTTAACGCCTTATGGCAAGAACCCCGAGCAGCCGGCGCTGGCTGGCAGAGCACTTCGACGACGCTTATGTGCGCCTGGCGCAAGCGCAGGGTTATCGCTCCCGGGCGGTATTCAAACTGCAGGAAATCCAAGCCCGCGATCGAATCTTGGCGCCGGGGATGACGGTGGTCGATCTGGGCGCGGCTCCTGGGGGGTGGTCGCAGTTTGCCGCAGACCAGATCAAGCCAGGAGGAAAAATCGTCGCCGTAGATATCTTGCCCATGGACCCCTTGCCGGGAGTGACTTTTCTCCAAGGCGATTTCACCGAAGAGCAGACCTGGCAACGTTTAAAGGCTGTTTTGCAAGAGAGGCCGGTAAATGTGGTGCTGTCTGACCTGGCTCCCAACCTCAGCGGCAATCGCAGCGTCGATCAAGCGCGCGCCGTCCATCTTGCCGAGCTGGCTCTGGACACCGCGGAACAGCTTTTGGTGGAAGGCGGGTGTTTGCTGACGAAACTTTTTCAAGGAGAAGGGTTCGAAGCATTTCAGAAGCGCCTGCGCACCCGATTTGCCAAAGTCACGACCCGTAAGCCTAAAGCCTCGCGATCCCGCAGTCGAGAGGTGTATCTTCTGGCCCAAGGGTTTCGAGGGTAATCCGATAATCAGGCGCAATTTTTAGGAGAAAGCGCGTATGAACAACATGCTGAAAAACATT
>NZ_BAAHXK010000015.1:0-40435 GCF_054656915.1 Methylothermus subterraneus | reverse complement strand
ATCTTAACCCCCTAGGTAGTTAGGGGCGTCTCTCGATCTGTAACCAGCGTTCGGCGAAAATTTCCGCCGGAAGCGGCTGGCTGTAGAGATAACCTTGATAAAAATCGCATCCCTGCTGGGCGAGAAAGTCCAGTTGGGGTGCGGTTTCCACGCCTTCGGCGAGGACCTTGATCCCTAAAGCGTGCGCCATGGCGATGATGGCGGAGGCGATCTCGCAGTCCTCCCTCAAAGAGGGCAGGTCATCGACGAAACACTTGTCGATTTTGATCAGGTCCAAAGGCAGCCGCTTGATCTGGGCGAGCGACGAGTAGCCCGTGCCGAAGTCGTCCAAGGCTAAAGTCACTCCAAGCTCGCGTAGGGCGGTTAACAATCCGGCGGCCGTCTGTTCTTGTTCTAGAAGTGCGGTTTCGGTCAACTCCAGCGCTAACAAGCGCGGGGGGAAACCGGTTTGGTCTAAAATTTCGGCGATCGCCTGATCGAACCGCCAGCGGTGTAGCTCCTTAGGCGAGAGGTTGGCGGCCAGGGTCGGCACGCGCAGACCTTGCTCCAGCCAAGCGCGCCCCTGACGGCACAGCGCGGCGATGACGTACAGGTCCAGTGCGGCGATGAGGCCGGTCTGCTCGGCAATGGGAATAAATTCGCTGGGCGGAATCATCCTATTCGCGCTCGGCCAGCGCACCAAGGCTTCGGCCCCGACGAGGTTGCCCTGGCGGTCGCACTGCGGTTGGAAATGAAGCACGAGCCGCTGCTCCTTAAGCGCCCGACGCAGTTGGCTGGCGAGGTGGAGGCGGCGGCGGGTGCGCTCGGTAAGTTCCGGGGTGAAATAGCAAAATTGGCCGCGTCCTTGGGCTTTGGCCTGATATAGGGCGGCATCGGCGTGCTGGAGCAAGAGGCTGGGGTCGTCGCCGTGATCGGGATAGACGGCAATTCCTAAGCTGACTCCGATCCGCACCTCGATCTCCGGGCTCAACCGCCAGGGGCGTTCGATCGCATCGATTAGGTCGGCGGCTACGCGCCCAGCGTCCTCGGGGGCGTTGAGCTCGGCCAAAACCACAGCAAATTCGTCGCCGCCTAAGCGGGCCAGCAGGTCGGTAGCGCGCAGGCGTTGCTGGAAACAGGCGGTGACTCGGGCCAGAAGGCGGTCGCCTAGGTCGTGGCCAAAGCAATCGTTGACGTCCTTGAACCGATCCAGGTCCAGCAGTATTAAAGCGAACTTCGTACCCTGCCGGCGCGCGTGGGCGATAGTCTGGGAAAGGTGCTCGAGCAGCCGACGGCGGTTGGGCAGCGAAGTCAAAGGGTCGTGGTAAGCGAGAAATTCGAGTTCTTTCTCTTGAAGCTTGCGTTCCAAGGCAATCGCCTCGAATTCCAGCGCGAAACCGATGTCGGCGGCAAGCTCTTCCAGCAATCTCAGGTGCTCGGCTTCGAAAAACCCGCGCTCTTTGGCGCCCACCGCCAATACTCCGATCGCTCGGCCGCGCACGCGGATGGGGAGCAGCGCCAGCGCCTCGATCCCGCAGCGGCCGATCTCCGCGCGCAACGCCGCATCGCCGATGGTCTCAGGGACGTTGGCCAGCCAAGGCCGGTTGTGGTTTAAAAGCTCTTTGGCCAGCGACGGCAGGGTTTTGTGCAGGCGGGACGCGTTGGTGCAAGGCGTGGCGGCGACCAGCATTTGCGGTTGGAGCTGACCGTGGGCATCGCCGAGGCCGATCCAAACCAATTCGAACCCGCCTTCGTGAAGGATGATCTGGGCGATGCGTTCGAGCAAGACCTTACGCCCTGGACGGCGGAGGATGAGTTGGTTGATCTGCGACAGCAGCCGATAGAGCCGGTGGATTTTCTCCAGGTCCGAGCGGATGCGGTGGTGCTCGCTTAAATCGCGGGTGATGACGAGGGCGCCTTCGATCCGGCCGCTGCGGTCAAATAAAGGGACGCCGTGCGACTCGACCCGCCTCTGGATTCCGTCCAGCCCTTCCAAGAGCAACTCGATCGGTTCGCCTGGCTTTCCTTGCAGGATTTTGGCCAACCAAGCCCTAGCGCGCGGGCGGTCGGGCGGGGCGAGGTATTCCCAAGCTTGGCGTCCGGCGATGTCTTGCCAGCTTTTGGCCCCGAGCAGGGCGATCCCGGCGCGGTTGATGAATCGGCGGGTGCCGTCGGGGTTGAGCACCTGGATGCAGTCGGGAGCGGCTTCAACCAGGGTGGCGAACCAGTCCGAAGTAGGTCGCCGCACTCGCCGGCGCAAGTTTTGCAACCACCGCATTAGGCCAGTTCCACCCGATTGCGGCCTTTTTCCTTAGCGCGGTATAAGGCTTGATCGGCGGCGTGGAGCAAGGAGTCCAGATCGCGCGCCGGCGGACAAGCGCCCACGCCGATCGAGACCGTCACCGGCCGCCTGAGCGCCAGAGCTTTAGGTTGCTTGGCGGCGAGGGCTTGCCGCAGGCGCTCGGCCAGTTTGCCGGCAGCGGCCAGGTCGGCGTTGGGCACGATGGCCAGAAATTCCTCCCCGCCCCAGCGGCACAATACGTCCGAGGCCCTTAAGGCGTTTTGCAGGACTTGGGCGGCGTGTTTTAACACCGCATCGCCTGCCGCGTGGCCTAAGGTGTCGTTGATGCTCTTGAAGTGGTCTAGGTCCAATATCATCGCGCTCAAGGGGCGGCCGTAGCGGCGCGCCTGGGCCAGTTCTTGGACGAGGCGCTGTTGCGCGTAACGGCGGTTGGGAAGGCCGGTTAAGAGATCGGTGTTGGCCAGCTGCTCGAGTTTGCGGCTCAGAAGCGTGAGTTCCTTGGCCTTGAGCTCGAGTTCGGAGCGCTCTTTGGCCAGTTCCTGCTGCAGGTGGACGATCCTTTGGCCGGCGCGCAGGCGGGCCGAGAGCACTTTGAGGTTGATTGGCTTGACCAGGTAATCGTCGATGCCGGCCTCGAAAGCCTCAACTAAAGCGTCTTCGGTTTCGTTGGCGGTGAGCATGATGAGATACAAGCGCTTGCCCCAGTCCGACTCGCGCAGCGTGCGGCATAAAGTCAGACCGTCCATAGGGCGCATCGACCAGTCGGTGAGTACCAGCTCGGGCGGCTGCCTGAGGATTTCCTGCAAAGCCTCTGGCCCGCTGGTGCAGGTGCGCACCTTGTGGCCCAAGTCGGCCAGCGGTTTTTTCAACCGCGCCAAGGTCAAGGGATCGTCGTCCACCACCAGAATATCCAGCCCCGGCAAGCTCGCTTCCGTAGACGCGGCTTGGGCTTTGGGCCGAGGGAAGTCGGTGGGTACTTCAAGCAACTTGGCCCAGGCGTGATAGGCGGTCTTAAGATCTTCAAGAAAGCTTGCGGCTTGCTCCTTGGCGATTCCAATCGAGCTTAAGTCCGGCGCTTCTTCCTCGCCCAGGCACCAGGCGGCTAGCCGCTCGGCCAGGGCAAGTTGAAAAGCAAGCGTTTGGGTGCGGGGGTCGCTTGCCTCCTCGGGCGCAGGCTCGGCGGCGATGGCGTCGACAAACACCTCGGGCAATTTCCAGTCGGTAAACAAAAACCCAGTCAGCTTGCGCGCATCCAAAGCGAAATACTTGCGTTCTAGGGCGGTTAGGTCTTCGGCGCCTTGGGCTTCGCGCAGACAGCGGGCGTATTCCTCGGGCCAGGCAGTGGCCAGAGCCAATTGGCCGATGCGGGAAAGAAGCCCCAAGACGAAGGCTTCCTCCGGGGCCAAGGCGCGCCGGCGCTCGGCCAATTGGCTCAAAGCCACTGCGCGCGCCAAGGATTTGGCCCAGAACCTCGGGTAGTCGAAGGCCGGGCATTGGACGATCGGGTGGCGGCTGAGCAAGGACAGGGACAAAACCAAGGCGCGGGCGGCCTTGAGGCCGATGCGGATGAGCGCCTCGTGGAGGGAGACGATGGGCCGTCGCGGCGCGATGAGGGGCGAGTTGGCGAATTTCAAGACTCTGGCGCTTAAAGCCGGGTCGGTTTGGATCAGGCGGGCGATGTCTTCTAAAGGGGTGTCTTCCCGGCTGCTCAGCTCCAAAACCTTAAGCGCCACCCCTTGCGGCGAAGGCAGGCGCTCGGCGGCTTTGAGTTCGGCAAACAGCAAGTCTTCATCCGACATGGGCGTTCTCCTTAAGCTGGGCGAGCAGCGCCGCAAGCGTCTGGCCGAGGGCGGCTGTGCGCGCGCCGTCGGGGTCGCCTTGGCCCTGTTTGGCGGCTTGTTCCAAGGCGGCGGCCTCCTCTTTAAGGCGCAGCGCGCCGATCTGCGCCGCCATGCCTTTGAGCGCGTGGGCGGCCGCTTGCAGCGCCTCCAAGTCGGCGCTTTGCTGCGCTGCTTTGAGCGCTTCTAGGCGCTTGGGCGCTTCGTCCACAAACAGGGCGATCAGTTCCTCCAACAGCGCCTCGTCGCCGTCGAGGTGGCGCAAGGCGAGGTCGCGGTCGAACTGCGCTGGGGAGGGGGCGGCTTTAGGCGTTGCCAAAAAACGCCCCAGCATCTGTTCCAGCCCTCGGCGCGTGAGCGGCTTGGCCAGGTATTCGTCCATGCCGCACGCCAGGCACTTTTCCCGTTCGTCCGCGCCGGCGTGGGCGGTGAGCGCCACCACCGGCGTGGGCGGGAGGTTCTGGGCGCGTTCCCTGGCGCGCAAGGCGCGCGTGGCCTGATAGCCGTCCAAAACCGGCATCTGGCAGTCCATCAAGACCAGATCGAAGCGCTCCTTGTCCAGGATGGCCAAAGCCTCTTGGCCGTTGGCGGCCAGCTTAAAGGTGACGCCAAAGCCGGCCAAGAGCTTGGCGATCACCTTCTGGTTGACCGGATTGTCCTCGACCGCGAGCACGCGCGCCTTAGGCCAAGCCGGCGCGGCCGCAAGGGGCGGGGGCGCGGCGCCTTCGCTTTCGGCAAACAGTTGGGTGAGCGCCTCGATGAGGCGGGTGCGGCGCACCGGTTTGAGCAGGCAAGCGTCGATTTTGGCCTCTTGGCGCTGTTGCGAGTCCAGCCAGGTGCCGGAGGTCAACAGCAGGCGTTTGGCCGCGGCGAGTTTGGGGATCGCGAGCAGGGCTTTGGCCAGCGCGACCCCGTCGAGACCGGGCATGTGGCCGTCGAGCACGATGAGTTCGGGCGGTTCGTGGGTGGTCAGCCAGGCGAGGGCTTGCAGACCGTCGGCGGCGGTTTCGACCGCAAAGCCCAAGTGCTCAAGGTACGAGGTCAAAAGCCTGCGGTTGGTGGCGTTGTCGTCCACCACCAGAGCGCTTTTTCCGGCAAATTGAGGGGAAGCCGGGGCGGTGGTGACGCCGGCGGTCTTGAGCGGCAGTTCGAAGGTAAAGACGCTGCCTTGGCCTTCTGCGCTTTTTACTCCGATCCGGCCGCCCATCGCCTCGACCAGCTGGCGGCAGATCGCCAAACCTAAGCCGGTGCCGCCGAAGCGGCGGGTGGTGGAGGCGTCGGCCTGGGTGAAGGGCTGGAACAGGCGCGCCTGGGCTTCTGGAGGAATGCCGATGCCGGTGTCCTGGACTTGAAAGCGGACGCGCCCGCCTAAGTCCATTACCTCGACCGTCACCTCGCCGCGCTCGGTGAACTTGATCGCGTTGCCGAGCAAATTGCTGAGCACCTGGCGGATCCGGGTCGGATCGCCCAGGCGGTGGGCGGGAAAAGCGGGCGGGAGGATCAGGTTCAGCTCCAGGCCTTTGCTGTGGGCGCGGGGGGCCAAGGCTGCGACCGTCTCTTCGACGAGGTGGATCAGGTCAAACGGCACCTGCTCCAATTCGAGCTTGCCGGCCTCGAGCTTGGAAAAGTCTAAAATGTCGTTGAGGATGTCGAGCAGCGCTTCCGCAGAGGCGGCGGCGGTTTCCACCAAATCGCGCTGTTCGGAAGTGAGCGGGGTATCCTTAAGCAGCTCCAGCATTCCCAACACCCCGTTCATGGGCGTGCGGATCTCGTGGCTCATGTTGGCCAAAAACGCCGCTTTGGCCTGAGCCGCCTTGAGCGCTTCGTCGCGCGCGGCAGCAAGCGCTGCCATGGCTTCTTCTTGAAGGAAGACGGTTGCGAGCATTTCCCCCACGTGCGCCAAAAACGCTAGGCGATTTGGATCTTGCGCTGGGTAAGGGGCGGTATAGAGGAACAATACGCCTAGGATAGTTTCTCGATAGCGCAAGGGGACGATGTAGTGGCCGTGGGGTTGCATGTTGGCAAATTGGCGCTCGTGGCGCGGATCGCAAAAGCAATCGTCCGAGATCAAAAGTTCCCCGGATAGGGCCGCCCGACCGCACAGGCATTCGCCCAAGGGAACGAACTGCTCTTGGGCGCGGAATTCCTCGGAGAACTGACCGTGCAGCAGATAAAGGCGCAGGCCGTCGTCCTGGCGCACGAACACCCCGCCTTTGCGCTGGAGCTCCATGCCCGAAAGCGCAAACAAGATTTCCAGCGCCTCGATCAGGCGTTCCGAGAGGGGCTTGGGGGAAGCCAGAGCCTGGGCGATCGCCAGGCGCGCCTGGGTGTCTTGGGCTTCTTGCCGGCGGCGCGCCTCCTCGGCGACTTCGGCCGAAACATCGCGCTGGATCTGAACGTAGCCTAAAAGCGTTTGATCCTCACCGAGGATCGGCGAGACTGTGATTTCCGCCCAGTATTCCAAAGGGTCCGGGGGAGCGGCCTGGCCTTCGATGGGGATGGGAAAAGGCCGAGGGCCTTTGCGCCGTTGCAGGATTCGCCCCGACCACGAGCGGCCCTCTTTGAGCTGCGCGGTCATCGCCTTGAGGGTCTTGCGGCAGGCTTTGGGGCTGTCGAGCCGATGCGGGCTCTGGCCGAGCAGCTCGTCTAGGCCAAAGCCGCAAGCACGGCAAAGCGCCGGATTGGCGTATACGATCCGGCCTTGGGCGCCGGTGATTAGGATCATCTCGGCGCAGGCGTCGAGGATCTGGCGTAATTCGGGCGAAACTTGCATCTCTCCGGGGTCTCCTTATTGGCCGTTACCCCGGTAAGTATAGACCGGCTTAGCCGAAGCGTCCGGTGATGTAATCTTCGGTCAGAGGGTGGCGCGGGTTGGTGAAGATCTTGGCGGTCGGGCCGATCTCGATCAGCCTTCCCAAGTGGAAATAGGCGGTGCGCTGGGAGACGCGCGCGGCCTGCTGCATGTTGTGGGTGACGATGACGATGGAATATTTCTCGCGCAGCTCGTCGATGAGCTGCTCGATGGTGGCGGTGGCGATGGGGTCGAGCGCCGAACAAGGTTCGTCCATGAGCAAAACTTCCGGGTTGACCGCGATCGCGCGGGCGATGCACAGGCGCTGCTGCTGGCCCCCGGAGAGGCTGGTGCCGGGCTGATCGAGGCGGTCTTTGACTTCTTCCCAGAGGCCGGCTTTTTTCAGCGAGTCCTCGACGATCTCGTCGAGCTCGGTGCGGTTGCGGGCCAGGCCGTGGATGCGCGGACCATAAGCGACGTTGGCGTAAATCGATTTGGGAAAGGGGTTGGGTTTTTGGAACACCATCCCCACCCGGGCGCGCAGGATCACAGGATCGAGCCCGTCGCGGTAGATATCTACGCCTTCAAGCTTGATCTCGCCTTCCACCCGGCAGCCCAAAATGGTGTCGTTCATCCTATTCAAACAGCGCAAGAAGGTGGATTTGCCGCAGCCGGAAGGGCCGATCAAAGCGATCACCTCGCGCTGGCCGATGTCCAAGTTGACGTTGAAGATCGCCTGTTTTTCCCCGTAGAACACGTTGACACCCCGGCAGGTCATGCGCGGTTCGGGGACGGTGTAATCGCCGATGGTGACCTGCGGCAGTTCTTCCAGCCGGTCGCGCGCGGCCGGTTCCGCCGAAGTCGCCGGGGGGGTTAGGGGGACGGTGGCAAGTTGAGTCTCGCTCCAGTTTGACATGGTTTGCACTTTAAGTGGTTGAACGGTTACCAGCGCCGCTCGAAATGTTTGCGTAAGACGATGGCCAAGGCGTTCATGAGCAGCATGAACAAGAGCAGCACTAGGATCGCAGCCGCGGCGCGCTCGACAAAGCCGCGTTCGGCGCTGTCGGCCCACAGGTAAATCTGCACCGGCAGCACGGTGGCCGGATCCCCAAATCCTTTGGGGATGTCGACGATAAACGCCACCATCCCGATCATCAGCAACGGAGCGCTTTCCCCCAAGGCGCGGGCCGTGCCGATGATGGCGCCGGTGAGCATCCCCGGCAGGGCCAGGGGCAAGAGGTGGTGAAAAACCACCTGCATCTTGGAGGCTCCGATCCCCAACGCGGCATCGCGAATCCAAGGCGGGACGGCGGCCAACGCCACCCGGGAGGCGATGATGACGGTAGGCAAAGTCATCAAAGCCAGAACCAGCCCGCCGACCAGCGGGGTGGAACGCGGCAGGCCGAAAAAGTTCAAAAATACCGCCAGCCCCAAAAGGCCGAAGACGATCGAGGGGACCGCCGCCAGGTTATTGATGTTGACTTCGATCAGATCGACCCAAAAGTTTTGCTTGGGCGCAAACTCTTCCAGGTATACAGCGGCTGCAACACCCAAAGGAAAAGACAGGGCCAAAGTCAAGACGATGGTGTAGAACGAGCCCAGAAGCGCTCCCAGGATGCCGGCCAGTTCCGGTTCGCGCGAGTCGCCGGCGGTGAAGAAAACGGAATTGAAACGCAGCTTGAGGCGGCCGTCGGCGGCCAGGCGATCGAGGCAGGCGATCTGAAGATCCGTCAGCCGGCGCTGTTCAGGTGGGTCGGTGCGCTTGAAGTAGCCTTTCAGAAACGTATCGACGTCGCCGCTCGCCGGCAGCCAGACCCGCTGGCTGGTGCCGATCACGCGAGGGTCGCTCAGCACCATCCGGCGCAGTTGATCCGCCGCGCCGACGCTGGCCAGTCGGTACAGCGCCCGGGTTGCATGGCGGTCGGCAATCTCCGGGAAAGCGTCCTTCAAGGCGCGTTTTACCAGCGCCTCGTAGTCGCCCTGGCGCAGCGAATCCTCGTCCATACGCCCTTGGGGGGCGATAATCTCGGGGTCGAAGTAAACGTCCAAAGCCAGATAACTCTGTTGGAAAGCACGCCAGCCCAAAGCGACGATGCTGGTCAGCAGGCTTCCTAGCAGAAAGAGGCCCAAAGCCACGGCCAGCACTCCGTACAGCTTCAGGCGGATTTCCCGGGCGCGGCGGCGGGGTAGGCCGGCGGCGATCTGCTCCGCTAAAGAGGTTCTATTCATAGCTTTCCCGGTATCTGCGCACCACGTACAACGCCAGGACGTTGAGCCCCAAGGTGATCACAAATAATACTAGCCCCAAGGCGAAGGCGGCCAGCGTCTTGGGGGAGTCGAATTCTTGATCGCCGATCAGCAGGGAGACGATCTGCACCGTGATGGTGGTGACCGAGTCGAGAGGATTGAGCGTCAGCTTGGCGGTGAGGCCGGCGGCCATCACCACGATCATGGTTTCGCCGACGGCGCGCGATACCGCCAGCAGGATCCCGCCGACGATCCCCGGCAGCGCCGCCGGGATCACCACCTGGGTGATGGCCTCGGCGCGGGTAGCTCCCAAAGCGTAGGCGCCGTCGCGCAGGGACTGCGGGACGGCGTGGAGGATGTCTTCGGAAATCGAGGAGACGAAGGGCACGATCATGATCCCCATCACCAGACCGGCGCCTAAGGCGCTTTCCGAGGCGATGTCAAGACCCAAGGCGCTGCCCAAAGCGCGCAGAAAAGGGGAAACCACGAGGGCGGCGAAGAACCCGTAGACCACCGTGGGCACGCCGGCGAGGATCTCCAAAAGCGGCTTGGCCACCGCTCGCAGCTTGGGATGCGCAAATTCGGCCAGATAAATAGCCGCCAAAAGACCTACCGGCACCGCCACCGCCATGGCGATTGCCGCGATCAGAAGCGTGCCGGTGAGCAGCGGGAGAAAGCCAAAAGCTCCAGAGGCGCCCACCTGATCCGGGCGGATAGCCAACTGCGGGCTCCAGCTTTGACCGAACAAAAATTCACCCACCGGCACCAGGCGGAAAAAGCGCAGCGATTCGAACAGCACCGACAGCACGATCCCGACGGTAGTGAGGATGGCCAAGGCGGCGCTGGCAATCAAGAAGATCTCCAGCGCTCTTTCTACTTGATTGCGGGCCTGAAGCTGGGGCCGGATCCTGGTCGTGGCCCAGGCCGCGCCTATTCCTGCCGCAGCCAGCACCAGCCCAGCCAGGCAGCGATCGCTCAAGGTTTTAAGCTCGCGGTAGCGCTCGACTGCCGCCTGGATGGCTGGGTCTCCGATAAGGAGGGTGCTAGGGGGTTGCTTGAGCATCAGACGTAGTTGCGATGGGGGTAGGTTGTGGATTTTTTCTGGCAACGCGGCGATGACCCGGTGGGCGATGAGATGGTCGTCTAGGACGAGCCAAAAGCCTAAGATGAAAAGCGCCGGCAAGCCGCACCAAAGGGCGGCATAATAGCCGTAGTACTGCGGCAGCGAGTGCAATCGGCCGCCGCTGGCGAGCGCCCGCCGCAACCCAAGGTAATAGGCACAGGCGCTGAGGCTCAAGAGAAGCAAAACTAAGGTGCTAAGTTGCATGCGTGATTTGGGCTTTAGCAAAACAACGCGCGGGAAACCGAAAGGCGCCCGCGCGCTATTTTACTTGATTTTCCCCCAAATCCGATTACAGGGTATCCAAGGGAATCAAATTACGGGCGACATTTCGATACTTCTCGCGCTCCTCCTTAGGCATCGGGATCAGCCCCTTGTCGGTTAGATAGCCCTCTTCTCCAAACGCCTTCTCGCTGGTGTATTCCTGCAGGAATTCTGCAAGTCCCGGGATCATCCCTACGTGGGCTTTTTTGGCGTAGATGTAAAGCGGCCGCGAAACCGGGTAGCTGCCTTGAGCGATGTTCTCAAAGCTCGGTTCAACCCCATTGATAGGCACACCCGCAATCTGGTCGAGGTTTTGATCCAGGAAGCTGTAGCCGAACACGCCCAAGGCGCTTGGATCCGCTTCGAGTTTGCGCACGATCAGGGTGTCGTTCTCGCCGGCCTCGATGTAGGCGCCGTCCTCGCGCACGGTCTGACAGATTTGCTTAAAGCGCGCCTCGTCCTTTTCTTTCAAGGCCTGGATCCAGGGGAATTGGCTGCAGCCCCCTTCGAGCGCCAATTCGGCAAAGGCGTCGCGGGTGCCGGAGGTGGGCGGCGGGCCATAGACCCGGATGGCCAGATCGGGCAAGGAAGGGTCGATCTGGCGCCAGGTCTTGTACGGGTTGGCGATCAGCTTTTCTCCTCCCTTCGGGTCGGGCACCTGTTTGGCCAACGCCAGCCAGAGCTGTTTTAAAGTCAGGCCGTTCCAAGGTGGGGATCGGCGCGCGTGAGCCACAACGATGCCATCGTAGCCGATCTTGATCTCGACGATTTCCTTGACGCCGTTTTTCCGGCAGGCCTCGAACTCGGAGGGCTTGATCCGGCGCGAGGCGTTTTCGAGGTCCGGGTGCTGGACGCCCACGCCCTCGCAGAACAACTTCATTCCGCCGCCGGTGCCGGTGGATTCGACTTTGGGGGCAGGAAACTTTGTGCTTTTCGCAAAGTGCTCGGCAACCGTGGTGGTGAACGGATAAACGGTGGAAGAGCCGACCACGTAAATGAAATCGCGCGCAAGCGCTTGGGCGCTCAAAACCAAAGATCCGAGCAGTACGAGAGACGATCTTATCTTCACGATAGACTCCTTAAAAGGTTTTTAACCGCGTTATTTTGCCGCGAGTTTATTACAGTTAGGTTACCGCCAGGGCTTTGCTCGCGATTTCAAATAGGTCCTTAGACAAACCGGGCGTGTTCAGCAAACGCGTAAGTTCGGCGCGCATATGCTGCTGCCGCGTCGAGTCGTGGCGCCGCCAGGCCGCCAGCGGCTGAGCCAAGCGCGCGGCGAGCTGGGGGTTGAGGCGGTCGAGCGCGATGAGATGCTCGGTGAGCAACCTGTAGCCGGCGCCGTCGGCGCGGTGAAAGTGAATCGGATTGCGCTGCGCAAACGCTCCCAGCACCGCGCGCACGCGGTTGGGGTAGCGGAGATCGAAATCGGGGTGCGAGAGCAACGCTTTAACTCGCTCGAGCCCCCCAGGCAGCGGGGAGGTGGCTTGGACCGCAAACCACTTGTCGATGACCAAGGGTTCCTCCCGCCAACGTCGATAAAACCTTTCCAAACACTCGCTTTGGTGGGGGTGCGGCGTGTGCGCGATGATCTTCAACGCGGCGAGCTGGTCGGTGAGGTTGCAGGCCTTGTCGAACTGCTCCAAGACCTGTGCGCGGGCAGCGTCTGTACCGAGACAAGCTAAGTATTCGAGACAGACGTTTTTCAACCGCCTGCGGCCGATTGCGGCGCTCGAGAGGTCGTAGGCTTCCTCGGGGCGGTGGTGGCGCCGGTAGCCGCCCCAAAACGCCTCCGCCAGCGCCTCCGCCAGCGCCTGCTTGGCTTCCTCGCGGACGCGGTGGACGCCGTCCACGTCGATCACCGGCAGTTGTTCAGCCAGGTAGTCCTCCTCGGGCAAGGTCAAAAGCAAGGCGGTGTAAGATAAGTCCTCAAGCGGTTCGGTCAGCAGCGCACGGAAGCCTTCTTTAAGCCTGGAGTCGAGTTGAAACCGCGCGCCTTTGAGTTGTTCCAGAAGCAAATCGGAGATCAGCGTTTGGGCGGCGTCCCAGCGCACAAAGGGATCCGGATCGTGGCGCCAGAGAAAATCCAGCTCCGCGCGCGGCCTTGGGTAATCCAGTTTGACCGGCGCGGAAAACCCTCGCAGCAAGGAGACTATCGGCGGTTCCGGCACGTCCTCGAACACAAAGGTTTGTTCGATTTGGGTCAGCGCCAGCACGCGGCAAGTTCCACCAGGCGCGCGCTCGCCTTGCAACTTGAGCGGCAGCTCCCACCCGTCTTGTCCCAGTAGCCCCAGCCGGATCGGGATCACGAAGGGTTCTTTGTGCGGCTGGCCGGGAGTAGGAGGGCAGCTTTGGCGCAAGGTCAAGGCGAAGGTCTTGGTCAGAGGATCGTAAGCGGTATGCACTGTAACCTTGGGGGTGCCGGCCTGGGTGTACCAGCGCAAAAATTGCGTAAGATCCACGCGGTTGGCGTCCGCCAGCGCCTGCACGAAGTCCTCGCAGGTCACCGCCTGGCCGTCGTGGCGGGAAAAATACCAATCCATCCCGCGGCGAAAGCCCTCTTCCCCCAGCAAAGTATGGAGCATGCGAACCACTTCGGCGCCTTTTTCGTACACCGTCAGGGTATAGAAATTGTTGATCTCCAGGTAGACTGAAGGCCGCACCGGATGGGCTAAGGGGCCTTCGTCTTCAGGGAATTGGCGCGTCCTCAAGAGATTGACGTCCTCGATCCGCCGCACCCCCGCCGAGCCCTGATCGGCGGCAAACTGCTGCTCGCGGAACACGGTCAGGCCTTCTTTCAAAGAGAGCTGGAACCAGTCGCGCAGGGTGATGCGGTTGCCGGTCCAGTTGTGGAAATACTCGTGGCCAACGACCGCCAGGATATGGTCGTAGTCGGCGTCGGTGGCGGTTTCCGGCTTGGCGAGGACGTACTGGGCGTTGAATAAATTTAAGCCCTTGTTTTCCATCGCGCCCATGTTGAAGTGGCTGACCGCGACGATCATGTAGCGGTCAAGATCGTACTCGCGGCCGTATTTTTCCTCGTCCCAGCGCATGGCGCGCTTGAGCGCCTCCATGGCGTAGGCGCATTTGTCCAAGTCTTGGGGTTCGACGTAGATCTCCAGCAGCACGTTGCGTCCAGAGGCGGTGGTGTAGGTGTCGGTTTGCTTGGCCAGCTTGCCGGCGACCAAGGCGAACAGGTAACAAGGCTTAGGGAAAGGGTCCTCCCACGTGGCAAAGTGCTGGCCGTCTTCTAAGTCGCCTTGCGCGATGAGGTTGCCGTTGCTCAGAAGCACGGGATACCGGGTTTTATCCGCCCGCAAGGTGACGCGAAAGCGCGCCATCACGTCGGGACGGTCGGGAAAATAAGTGATCCGCCTAAAGCCCTCGGCCTCGCACTGGGTGCAGAGCAAGTCCTTGGAAACGTACAAGCCCTCCAGGCGGGTGTTGGCCTGGGGGTGGATCTGCACTTCGGTTTCCAGCTCGAAGCGTGCAGGAACTTCAGGAATGACGAGGCGGTCAGGCTCGAGCCGATACCGGTCGGGAGGCAAGGGTTGGCCGTCGAGGCGGATGGCTTGCAATTTTAATTCCTCGCCGTCCAGGACCAAGGGGGCAGCGCCGGCGGTTTGGGGATTGCGGCGCAGCTGCAGGCGGGACTTCACCACCGTGGTGGCGGCCTCGAGGTCGAAATCCAGCTCGATGCGGTCGACTAGGTAAGCCGGGGGGCGATAATCCTCAAGTCGCACGGGGCGGGGAGTAGCCTCGTTCATAAATTCCTCCACGCATGCCAAGCCAACAGCAGCCAGGCGGCGATGAGCGCCAGGCCACCGCAGGGAGTGATTTTGCCAAACGCCGCCTGGCCGCTAATCGCTAAAAGATAGAGGCTGCCGGAAAACAACACAACCCCGGCGAGCATCAAGTAGCCGCTCCAAGCGAGCAAAGGGGCATCTTTCAACTGGGAGATCAGCCCTAGCCCCAGCGCGTGCCACAGCTGATAACGCACCGCCGTCTCCCAGAGCGCGCGCTTTGCCTCGGGCAGCCAAGGAGCGTGCGCGCCCACCGCGCCGGCGGCCACGCCCAAAGCTCCGAGCAAGGCGGCGGGCAAGAGAAACTTAGCGCTCATCCTAATGGAGCCACGCCAAACAGCCTAGCGTGGGCGTGGAGCAGCCCGCCGTACAACGCCAGGGCGAGGACGATCTGCCACCCGCCAAGTTCTCGCCAAATCAGCTTTTGCCGGCCCTCAAGGATAGCCTGAAACGGCAGGTTGGAGGTGACCTCAAGGTAGCGCTGCCAGCGCTCGCCCCCGTCTTGGCGGCGCTTGCGGTCGAGGTCGAAGCTGCCTTTGACCGCCAGCACCAGGAACGTGCCAAAAAAGATCGCCGCCGCCAGGTCGCCGTTGGCCAGAAGGTGCAGACCCGCCCACAGGGCGATGCCCCACATCAAAGGATGGCGGGTGATGCGCAGCACCCCATGCGCGCACGGCTCGGCCGGCAGCTCGGTTTGCAGCGCTGGATTCTTGGTGGTCAGCGCCGCCACGCCCAGATAAAAGGCCACGGGCATGAGCAGCACCGCCAGATAGCGGAAGGTGTTGGGCGAACCCCACAGAAGAACATAAGGCGCCTGGCGCCAGGCAAAGACCAGCCAAACAAGACCCAGCGAAGCGGCCACCGAAAACCCTAGGCGGTAGGTTTTTTCCCCATAGCGCGCGATTAGCCAAGAGCGCAAAGGGGTGCCGGAAATGCCTAAATGCACGCCGAGGAAAAACGCGCTGGCCAATATCAGTTGCAGCATAGCTATCCTTTTTCGCGAAGACGCGGCATTAACTCTACCAGATTGCAAGGGCGGGTGCGAACGTCGAGCTGCGCTTGGATGAGCTTGTCCCACGCGGTGGCGCAGGCGTGTTTGGAGCCGGGCAGGCAAAAGACATAGGTGCCGTTGGCCACCCCGGCCAGCGCCCGCGACTGGATAGTGGAGGTGCCGATCTCCGCATAGGAGAGAAAGCGAAACATCTCGCCGAAGCCGTCGAGCACTTTGTCCAACAGCGGCCGTATGGCCTCGGGCGTGCCGTCGCGGCCGGTTAGCCCCGTGCCGCCGGTGGTGAGGATCGCATCTACGGCAGGATCGGCGATCCAGGCCGAGACCTGCGCCCGGATTTGATAGATATCGTCCGGTACGATGCGTTTTCCCGCCAGGCGGTGACCTGCGCTTTGCAGGCGCTCTACCAGGAGTTTGCCCGAGCCGTCGGTGGCTTCGGTGCGGGTGTCGGAGACGGTGAGGACAGCGATGTTGAGCGGGATGAATTGGCGTGGCTCGACCATGACGGTATCATGAAAACGTGTTTAACCGCAGATTTTGGCTATGCCCCGAACTTTTGCGATTCCCCTCAAGCAGCATCCTGAAATTCTGCTCAACAAGGCCCAAGAAATGGCCTTGGCAAACGCGATCCACTTTATCGCCGACCAAATGCAAGGCCATTTCTCCGGCCGGGGTTTGGAGGGCACTTACCGGTTCGATCAAGATACCCTCATCGTCACCGTGGTCAAAAAACCCCCCTTCGTGACTTGGGGGATGGTCGAGCAGATGCTGCATCGGTTTTTTGCCTGACCGGCGGGCTTAGCCTGCGTGCGCGTCCGCTGGCAGAGGCACATAAAGCTCGGCGCCCGCTTTACGAAATTCCTCCGCCTTCTCGCGCATCCCAAGCTCGATCTCGGCCTCGGCGAGCGCGCGCACTTCCTGGCTGATCTGCATGGAGCAAAAGCGCGGGCCGCACATCGAACAGAAATGGGCGAGCTTGGCCGCCTCCTGAGGTAAGGACTGGTCGTGGAACTCCCGCGCTTTTTCCGGATCGAGGCTCAAGTTGAACTGATCGAGCCAGCGAAACTCGAACCGAGCTTTGGACAGGGCGTTGTCGCGGTATTGCGCGGCAGGATGGCCTTTGGCGAGATCCGCGGCGTGGGCGGCGATCTTGTACGCGACGATCCCAGCGCGTACGTCTTCCTTGTCCGGAAGGCCCAGGTGTTCTTTGGGCGTCACGTAGCACAGCATGGCGGTGCCGTACCAGCCGATGTTGGCCGCGCCGATGGCGGACGTGATGTGGTCGTAGCCGGGAGCGATGTCGGTGACCAAAGGCCCTAGGGTGTAGAACGGGGCTGCAAAGCATTCGGCCAATTCCCGGTCCACGTTCTCCTGGACAAGATGGAGCGGGATGTGCCCCGGCCCTTCGATCATCACCTGCACGTCGTGCTTCCAGGCGATCTTAGTCAATTCGCCTAAGGTCTTGAGCTCGGCGAACTGAGCCTCGTCGTTGGCGTCGGCGATGGACCCAGGCCGCAAACCGTCGCCTAAGGAGAAGGCCACATCGTAAGCCTTCATGATCTCGCAGATTTCCTCAAAATGCGTATAAAGGAAGTTCTCCTGATGGTGGGCCAGGCACCATTTGGCGATGATCGACCCGCCGCGGGAGACGATTCCGGTGACGCGGCCTGCGGTGAGGGGAATGTAGGCCAGACGCACGCCGGCGTGGATGGTGAAGTAGTCCACGCCTTGTTCGGCCTGCTCGATCAATGTGTCGCGGAAGATCTCCCAAGTGAGCTCTTCCGCCCGACCCTCGACCTTTTCCAGCGCCTGGTAGATCGGCACCGTTCCGACGGGGACGGGCGAATTGCGGAGGATCCACTCGCGCGTCTCATGAATGTGTTTGCCGGTGGATAGATCCATCACCGTATCGGCGCCCCAGCGGATCGCCCACAGCATTTTTTCGATTTCTTCCTCGATGTTGGAGCGCAGCGGCGAGTTGCCTAAGTTGGCGTTGACCTTGACCAGAAAATTGCGGCCGATGATCATCGGCTCGGATTCGGGGTGGTTGATGTTGGCCGGAATGATCGCGCGGCCGGCGGCGACTTCTTGGCGCACAAATTCCGGAGTGATCTCTTTGGGCAAGCGGGCGCCAAACGGCTGCCCGGCATGGAGGCGCTGCCCGTAAGCCTCGCGCATCGCTTGGAGATTCTGATTCTCGCGGATGGCGATGAATTCCATCTCCGGGGTGATGATCCCGCGCCGGGCGTAGTGCATCTGGGTCACGTTGGCGCCGGGTTTGGCGCGCCTAGGCGGGCGCAGGTTAGAGAAGCGCAAATGGGCGGTTTTGGGGTCGTTTAGGCGTTTTTGGCCGTATTCGGAAGTCGGCCCGGGTAAAATTTCCGTGTCGCCGCGCTCCTCGATCCAGCCGAGGCGAAGCGGCGGCAGGCCGCGCGTTAGGTCGATCTCGGCGTTCGGGTCGGTGTAAGGGCCGGAAGTGTCGTAAACATAGACCGGCGGATTTTCCACCGGCCCAGACGGGGTTTGGGTAGGGCTTTGATCGATCCGCCGCATAGGCACGCGTAAGTCTTTACGGCTGCCTTGGAGGTAAACCTTGGTCGAGGCAGGAAAGGGAGGGATGGTAAGCTGTTTGACGCGGAGGTTTTGCCGAAGTGCTTTGCCAGAGTTCATAAGGTCTCTCCACACTGTCACGTTGAGCGCAGGGAAAGACCCGGGCTTCCCTACGCCGGTCCGAACCGGATCAGGTTCCAAGGGTATCTCTCAGCACCGCCCCGGGCCTTAGGCAGTGCACCCCTAGCCCAAGCGTTAAGCTAAAGCATCGAGCCCGTGATTGCAAGCCTTAAAGCATACTAAATTGCTAAGAAAAATCTGCGCTGCGAAGCATTTACCAGAGGAAAGCAAGGGTGCTACAATCCAAAACTACGCCATATTGCCCACCGACTGAGCCTTTCGGCCTTATGCACGACGAGCTTAAATTTCCGCCGGCGGTAGAGATCAAGGGAGGGTCGGTGACTTTGCCCAGCGTGCGGCTGCTGAGCAGCAATTTAGCGGCCGTCGTGGCGCAACTAAGCCAAAAAGTGGCGCAAGCGCCTGAGTTTTTTCGCAGTGCCCCGGTAGTGATCGACGTGTCGGCGTTGGCGGACCCGTCCAAGCTCGATCTGGTGGCGCTGCTGGAGCAATGCGATCGGCTGGGAATGATCCCGGTGGGTCTGCGGGGAGGCGACGACGCCTTGCGCCGACGCGCCGTTGCCTGCAAACTCGCGCTGTTGGCCGATACGCCCGGCCGTGCAGCTCCCTTGGTAGAGATCGCGCCAAAGCCTGAAGCCGTCCCCGAACCTCGGCCGGCGCGGTCGCTGCTCATCACCCAACCGGTGCGCTCTGGCCAGCGCGTGTACGCCAAGGGCAGCGACCTGATCGTGCTGGCCTCGGTAGGTCACGGTGCGGAAGTTTTAGCCGATGGCCATATCCACATCTATGGCGCTTTGCGCGGACGGGCCCTAGCCGGCGTGCGCGGCGATACCGCGTGCCGGATTTTTTGCCGGGATTTGCAGGCGGAGTTGGTCTCCATCGCCGGGCATTACCGGATCAGCGAAGATCTGGACGAGTCGGTTCGCGGCCGTTCGGTCCAAATCTACATGCAAGATACGGCTTTGGTCATCGAGAGTTTGTGAACTTTAGAGACGAACAGGAGGTAATTGATCTGTGGCGAGAATTATCGTGGTGACCTCGGGCAAAGGCGGGGTCGGCAAGACCACCACCTCGGCGTCTTTGGCGATGGGGTTGGCCTTGCGCGGGTACCGCACCGCGGTGATCGACTTTGACGTGGGGCTGCGCAACTTGGATTTGATCCTAGGGTGCGAACGCCGAGTGGTGTACGACTTCGTCAACGTCATTAACGAGGAAGCGACGCTGCGTCAGGCTTTGATTCGCGACAAGCGCTGTGAGAATCTATATATCCTGCCGGCGTCCCAGACCCGCGATAAGGAGGCTCTGACCAAGGAAGGGGTCGGTCGGGTGCTTGAGGAGCTTGCGCGAGAATTCGAGTACGTGGTTTGCGATTCGCCCGCCGGGATCGAAAAGGGTGCGTTTTTGGCCATGTATTACGCCGACGATGCGATCGTGGTGACCAACCCGGAAGTGTCTTCGGTCCGCGATGCCGACCGGATGATCGGCATTCTTTCGAGCAAATCGCGCCGCGCTGAGCTGGGTGAGGAGCCGATCCGTGAGCACTTGCTGCTCACCCGCTACGTACCCGAGCGAGTCAAGAAGGGGGAGATGTTGAGCGTGGACGACGTGCTGGAGATCCTGGCTTTGCCTTTGCTTGGCGTCATTCCCGAATCGCAGGCAGTGCTCAGCGCTTCCAACGAAGGGGTGCCGGTGATCCTAAACGAGAAGAGCGACGCCGGCCAAGCCTATCGGGATGCGGTGGCGCGCTATCTGGGTGAGGAAGTCCCGCATCGATTTATCAACCCTGTCAAGAAGAGCCTCTTCAGCCGGCTGTTGGGAGGTTGAGTATGGGACTTTTGGATTATTTTCGCTCGTCTCGGCCAAGCAGCGCGCGGCTGGCGAAGGAGCGGCTGCAGATCCTGGTCGCTCACGAGCGGAGCATGCGCAATGCCCCGAGTTATTTGCCGCAAATGCAGCAAGAGTTGCTCGCGGTGATCCGTAAGTACGTAAATGTGGACCTCGATGCGATCTCGATCCAGATGGAGCAGGATGAAAACCGCGAAATTCTCGAGGTCAACATCGTGTTGCCTGAGGATGGCGTAGGGGGAAGAGGTTAAAACCGTAGGCGTTATAAATGGGGGATAAAATGAGCGCGCAAAAAAGTTCGGCTAAGTCCGGTGGGGCGGCCAAGCCAAAAGCGAGTGTAGAGACTACCCGCGGCGAGGAGATCGGCCTGGCGGCCGGCAAAGTATGGCATTGTCTGGATCGGCTCGGCGAAGCCTCCTCCACCAAATTGGAGGCAGAAACCGGCTTAAACAGCAAGGAGGTCCAACGCGCGATCGGCTGGTTAGCGCGGGAAGGGAAGCTGATTATTGAGCGAGATGGGCGAACCGAGGTGTTTCGGCTCGCCTGAACGATCACTATTTTTAAGGAGGACGAGGTTATGCGTAAAACGTTAAAGTGGGCTGTGGCTTGGAGCGCGGTGGCCTTAAGCGCGGCAGCGTGGGCAGGCGCCGAACAAGAGGGTGGGGCGAAGATCAAGATCCGGCCGGCGCAAGAACAAGGCGGTATGGCCATGCCGGGGATGCAAGAGGGGCAGCAAGGGACGATGGGCATGCCCATGATGCAGCAGTGCATGCAGATGCATCAAAAGGTGATGGAACGCCTCGAGCATCTGGATAAGAAGATCGACCACCTGTTCAAGGAGCAAGAAAAGGAGTCTCACGAGCGCTTGGGCGCAATCGAGTCCAAGCTGGAACACGTGATGCGCGAACAAGAAGAGGAGACCCATCAGCGCCTTAAGGCTTTGGAAACCAAGCTGGACCACGTGCTCAAGGAGCAGGAGCAGGAGACGCATCCATAAATTCGGGACGATCGCCGGTTCGGGGGCGGTATGTATGCATTCCTGCGGCAGCTGGGGTTGAGTTTTCTCGACCTTGCCCCCGTGCTGGCGGTCGTTTTGGTCTTTCAGACGCTGGTGATTGGCCGGCCGCTGCCGAATCTTTGGGGGTTGACGGCAGGCACGGCGGTGACCGTCTTGGGATTGACCTTTTTCGTACGGGGCCTGGAACTTGCGCTGTTTCCGCTCGGCGAGTCGATGGCGTATGCCTTTGCCCGCAAGGGAAGCCTTGCTTGGCTGCTTTGCTTTGCCTTCTTTCTGGGTTTTGCCACCACCGTAGCTGAGCCGGCGTTGATCGCGGTGGCCGCCAAAGCCGCCGAGGCGGCAGCGGCCGGCGGTTTGCTCGGCGACGATGCCGCGCTGCGGCAGCGGTATGCCTTGGGTTTGCGCTTGAGCGTCGGGGTGGCGGTGGGGGTGGCGTTGGTGATCGGCGTCATCCGCATCATCAAAGGCTGGCCGCTGCCCTGGGTGATGGTGGGGGGCTATTTGGTAGTGCTGGCAATAACGCCGTTGGCGCCGCCCGAAATCATCGGCGTGGCGTACGATTCCGGCGGAGTGACCACGTCGACCATCACCGTGCCGCTGGTGACGGCTTTAGGTGTGGGATTGGCTTCTTCCGTCGAGGGGCGCAATCCGCTGGTGGACGGGTTTGGACTGATCGCGTTTGCTTCGCTGACGCCCATGATCTTTGTGATGCTGTTTGGCCTGTTATGGAAGGCGTAAGTTTCGGCGCCAGCCTGCTGACCGCGGTGCGCGATTGCGCGCCTATCGTGGCGACGATCCTCATCTTCCAACTGGGGGTGATCCGCCGTCCTCTGCCGCACCTGCGCCAAGTGATCCTCGGGTTTGGGTTTGTGGTCTTCGGTATGGCCTTGTTCCTTAAAGGGCTGGAGATGGCCCTGTTCCCCTTGGGGGAGGAGATGGCGTTGCAGCTGACTGGACCCCGCTTCCTCTCCGCTTCGGGAGCAAATCCTAGCGACTATTTTTGGGTATACCTGTTTGCCGCCAGCCTAGGGCTGACCACCACGCTCGCCGAGCCGGCCTTGATTGCGGTCGCGCTCAAGGCGCGGGAGATTTCCGGCGGGGCGATTCGGCCTTGGGGGTTGCGTCTGGCGGTATCGGTGGGAGTGGCCATAGGCATCGCTCTGGGAGCGTATCGGATCGTCAGCGGGGGCTCCTTGGTTTGGTATATCTTGAGCGGGTATCTGGTGGTTCTGGTCCAAACCGTATTTGCGCCACGGGTGATCGTTGGGTTGGCCTACGATTCCGGTGGGGTAACCACCTCGACCGTGACCGTCCCCTTAGTCACCGCGCTCGGTTTGGGTCTGGCCAAAGCGGTGCCAGGACGCAGCGTCTTGCTCGATGGGTTTGGGTTGATCGCGTTTGCCAGCGTGTTTCCGATCATGACCGTGCTGGGCTATGCCCAGCTGGCGGCTTTCCTGGGGCGGAAGAGGAGGTAATCCTGATGCGTTTTAAGTTGATCGTTGCGTTTGTGGGGGACGACAAAACCGATCTGGTATTGAAGACCGCCCGCGATTTCGGCGCGACGGGGGCGACCGTGATTACCAGCGCCCGCGGCGAGGGGATCGAACGTCCCAAGACCTTTCTAGGGTTGGCCTTGGAAGCCCAGCGCGACGTGGTGCTGATGCTGGTCGAGGAACACTTGAGCCGCACGATCCTAGAAGCGGTGGCCGAGGCGGCGGGCTTCGACGCCACCCCAGGCACCGGGATCGCGTTTCAGATCGATGTGGAAGACGCCGTTGGGGTGCGCCATCAGATGGAGAAACTGGTTCCCCTAGTCGAGGAGGAAATCTGAGCGTGGACAAGAAAAAACCGCTGATTCGGGTGCGCGAGATCATGCGCACCGATTTTGGCACCATCGACGGCCTGGCCACCGTAGGCGAGGCGCTGCGCCAGATGAAGGCCCTCAAGACCTCGGTGCTGGTGGTGAACAAGCGCCACGCCGACGACGAATACGGCCTGGTCACTTCCGGCGACATCGCCCGCCACGTGTTGGCCCGCGACCGCTCGCCCGAGCGCGTCAACGTCTACGAAGTGATGGAAAAGCCGACGATTTTGATCCACCCCGACATGGACATCCGCTATTGCTCGCGCCTGTTCGCCAGATACAATCTGGTGCGGGCGTTGGTGGTCGAAGGCCGCGAGGTGATCGGCATCGTCAGCCCCAACACCCTGGTGTTGGACGGCTTGTATCGCCTGTTGGATCTAGAATAGCTTCACTCCACTAAGCGCACCGCCAAGACATCGCACTTGGCGTGGAGGATAACGCTGGAGGCAGTCGATCCGAGCAGGATCCCGAGCCCCTTGCGGCTGTGGGAACCGAGCACGATGAGATCGATGTTTTCCGCCGCCGCCACCCGCACGATCTCCGCCTTGGGGCTGCCCACCTCGATCCAGCATCGATCCTCAGGGATTTTGAGCCTTTCTGCGATCTTGGCCAGTTTCTGTTTCGCGGCCGCGATCAGTTGCTCGGTGATGTCCACGTCGAAAGGAATGATGGGGCCGTAGGTGGAATCGGTGATGGGCAGGTTATCGACCACGTGCAGGACGGAAAGCTTGGCCTGGTAGCGGTCGGCCAGGTCCTTGGCGCGTTCGGCCACAAGCTCGGCGTGCGCGGAAAAGTCGGTAGCCAGAAGGATGTTTTGATAAGGTTGCATTGACGTCCTCTCCCCGGTGTTAAAACGCTTTGCATCATAGCAAAACTTACCGTCCGGCCGCTTCCAGTTCCGCCAACGCCTTAAGCCAAGCCTCTTCAGCACTGGCGAGCCGCCGATCGAGTTCGGCCTGTTCCAGCAACAGCGCTTTGAGGCGCGCGGGTTCTTGATACAACGCCGGATCGGCGAGCTGCTGCGCGAGGACGGCTTTGGCCTCGGTCAAGCGGGACAATTCGGCTTCGGCTGTTTCCAAGGCGCGCTGCAGGGGGCGTAGGCGGTCTCGGCGTTGCGCTTTTGCGCGGCGCTCCTCTTTGCGCGAGGGCGAGCTTGCCTTGGCAAAAGCCGGCGGCCGGGTGCGGGATTCGAGTAGCCAGCGCCGGTAATCTTCCAGATCGCCGGGATAGAGCCGGGCTTGTCCGTCGGCCACCAGCCAATACCGATCGCAGGTGCAGCGCAGCAGGTGGCGGTCGTGGGCGATCAAGACCAAAGCGCCGGGATAGTCCTGCAGCGCGACGGTCAGGGCGTGGCGCATTTCTAAATCCAGATGATTGGTGGGCTCATCGAGCAGGAGCAGATTGGGCCTTTGATAAACCAACATGGCCAATACCAAGCGCGCCTTCTCGCCGCCCGAGAAGGTAGCTATCTTGGCCGTGGCGCGCTCGCCGCTAAAACCAAAGCCTCCCAGGAAAGCGCGCAGAGGCTGTTCCTGGGCGCGGGGATCGAGGATCTGGAGGTGTTCGAGCGCCGAAAGCTCCGGGCGCAATTGCTCCAATTGGTGTTGGGCGAAATAGCCGACGTTTAAAGTTTCGGCGGCCTCGCGCCGCCCGGCGAGAGGAGCTAAGGCGCCCGCCAGGGCCTTGATCAGAGTGGATTTACCCGCCCCGTTAGGGCCTAGGATCCCCAGCCGGTCGCCGGGGTTTAAGGCAAGCGTCACCCCCTTGAGCACCACGCGCGCGCCGTAGCCAAGATCGGCTTTCTCCAGACGCAGGAGCGGGAACGGCAAGTGTTCAGGTTGGCCGAGGCGGAAATGGAACGGCGAGTCGATATGAGCAGGGGCGATTTCTTCCAACCGTTCGAGCGCTTTGATCCGGCTCTGGACCTGGCGCGCTTTAGTGGCTTTGGCGCGGAAGCGGTCGATGAACGCGCGCAGGCGCGCTTTTTCGCGCTGCTGCTTGCGATAATTGGCCTGCTGGCGGGAGAGAAGCTGGGCGTGCGCGGCCTCGAAGGCCGAGTAATTGCCGCGGTAGAGTTCGATCCGGCCGTGCTTTAAGTAGAGGATGTGGTCGCAGACGGCATCCAGGAAGTCGCGGTCGTGGGAGATCAGCAGCAAGGTGCCGGAATAACTTTTAAGCCATTCTTGGAGCCAGATCACTGCGTCTAAGTCGAGGTGGTTGGTAGGCTCATCCAGAAGCAAAAGATCCGCGCGGCACATGAGCGCTTGCGCCAGATTGAGCCGCATCCGCCAGCCGCCGGAAAAATCCCGCACCGGCCGCTCCCGATCGGCTTCGGCAAAGCCTAAGCCGTCGAGCAGGCGCGCTGCTTTGGCGCGGGCCTGGTAACCGCCGATCGCTTCCAGCTCGGCGTGGAGTTTGGCCTCACGCAGGGGCGAGCCTTCCGCTTGTGCCTGCGCCAGCGCTTGCTCAACCTCGCGCAACTTGCGATCTCCGTCGAGGACGAACTCGATGGCCGGACGATCCAGCGCGGTGATTTCCTGGGCGACGGCGGCGAGAGTCCAATCGGGCGGCAGCCGGACCTGGCCGCGGTCAGGGCTCAGCTTAGCGCAGATGAGCTCGAACAAGCTCGACTTGCCGGCGCCGTTAGGTCCGACAAGACCGGTCTTGCTGCCGCGCCTGAGGGTGAAGCTGGCGCGCTCAAACAGCGGCCGGCCACCGCGGTGCAAGGAAACGTCGTGAAAACTGAGCATCCTAAGGAGACAAGTAGCGATTCTTGAGTTCGATGTAATGGTCGGCGGAATAACGCAAGAACTCGCGCTCTTGCTCGGTCAGCGGGCGCACTTGACGGGCGGGAACGCCCACGTACAGATACCCTCCTTCCAGGTGCTTGCCGGGAGGCACCAAAGCCCCCGCCCCTAAGATGAGTTCATTTCCTAGCACCGCCCCGTCCATGACGATGGCGCCGATGCCGAGCAGGCACCGGTCGCCGATCCGACAGCCGTGCGCGACCACCCGGTGCCCTAAGGTGACGAACTGGCCGATGGTCAAAGCAAACCCCTCGCCCGTATAGGGGCCGGGATGGGTGACGTGGAGCACGCAGCCGTCCTGGACGTTGCTGCCGGCGCCGACGTGAATGTGGTTGACGTCGCCGCGCACCACCGCCCCGGGCCAGATCGAGACGTCGTCGTCCAGGCGCACGTCGCCGATGACCAAGGCGCTTTCGGCGATGTACACGCGCTGCCCCAGCTTAGGAAAATGGCCTGCAAAAGCTTGCCGGGTCAAAGGGCGCCTCCTTCCTGACTCTACTTGAATGGAGTTTTCAACACGCTACGAGCTGCCATGTTCATCGCCTTAAGTGTACTGATTGCCGCCGGGTTTGTCCTCTTGATCTACGGGGTGGTCGCCTTAAAACGCGCGGTTTTCCAGGGCCGGTCCAAGCTCGGCGCGCTGCTCAAACAGCGCCACGAGGAGTTGTCCAAGCTGGTGGAGGTGTGCAAGCGCGAATTGCGATTTGAGCAGGAGCAGCGCGACGGGGTCCTTGTTTGCCTGCCTGGGGATGGCTTGGGCGCTGTGGCGGCGGTTTTAAAAAGCGAGGAGGTTTCTATTTGCGGTCGTTGTGGTACACTGTTTGGCGTTTGGTTGAACGCGCTTGGGTTCTGCGCACTCGATCCCGGAGAGGTGCCGGAGCGGCCGAACGGGCCTGACTCGAAATCAGGTGTACGCCTTGCTGCGTACCGAGGGTTCAAATCCCTCCCTCTCCGCCATGCAAAGGGAGGCCTTGATGTGGGTGCAGAAGAAAATCGTCCTGTCTCCCAAACCGCGAGGATTTCACCTCATCACCCGCGAGCTTCTCGCCCAGCTCCCCGAGATTAAGGAATTTCGGGTGGGGCTGGCGCAGTTTTTCCTCTGCCACACCTCCGCCTCGCTCACCCTCAACGAAAACGCCGACCCCAGCGTGCGCGCCGACATGGAGGCGCATTTTTCCCGCTCGGTGCCCGAGAACGCCCCTTATTACCGGCATACCCTGGAAGGACCGGACGACATGCCCGCGCACATCAAGGCTTCCTTGCTTGGGGCGGGGGTGCTCGTGCCCATCGGCAACGGTCGGCTGCTGCTCGGCACCTGGCAGGGGATTTACCTAGGCGAGCACCGCGACCGCGCAGGGCCTAGAACCATCATCGCCACCTTGGTTGGCGAATGAGCGCGCCCCTTGTCCTTGTAGCCGACATCGGCGGCACCAAGACTTTGCTCCGGCTTGGGGAAGTTCACCGGGGAGAATTTCATCCCCGGCGCGAGGGACGGTTTGCCAGCAGCGAATACGCCCGTTTCGAAGACCTTTTGGACGAATTTTTAGGACCTCTTCAGCCCGTAGCGGCCGTGTTCGGGGTGGCCGGTCCCGTGGTCGAGGGGATTTGCCAAACCACCAACCTGCCTTGGCGGCTCGACGCCAAAGCGCTTTCTGCGCAGCTTGAAGGGGCGAAGGTTTGGCTGTTGAACGACCTGCAGGCGACGGGGTTCGGCGTCCTCACTCTACCCGAGGCGCAGCTGGTCGAGCTCAATCCTTCGGCCAAACCTCGCCCCCACGCTCACCGGGCGGTGATCGCGGCCGGTACGGGTTTGGGCGAGGCATTGATCCTCAATGCCGAGAAGGGGCCGATGGTCGTCGCCACCGAAGGGGGGCACTGCGATTTTGCGCCGCTCGACGCCGAGCAAGACAGGTTGCTTGCCTGGCTGCGCGCGCGTTACCCTGGGCACGTAAGCTACGAGCGGGTGCTGTCCGGCGCGGGAATTGTGGAAATTTATCGCTTTTTAAGCGCGCGCTCTCCCGAACGAATCAACCCAGAGCTGGTTCGGCTGCTGCGGGAACAGGATCCGGCGGCGGTCATCGGCGAGCACGGCGCCGCCAAGCGCGATGCCTTGTGCTACCAAGCCTTGCGTTGGTTTGCGCGGATCTACGGTGCCGAAGCCGGCAATTTGGTGTTGAAAAGCCTGGCGCTGGGCGGCCTCTACGTGGCCGGCGGGATCGCGCCGAAAATTCTGCCCGTGCTGGCGGAAGGGGAGTTTATGGCGGGATTTACCGCGAAAGGGCGGTTTTCCGAGCTGCTCGCGCAGGTTCCGGTCAAAGTGGTGTTGACTACGGAAGTCGTCCTGCTCGGCGCGCAAGCCTGGGCTTTGCAGCGCCTGGGCGAGGGCGGATAGAATGGATGCCTCTAAGGCGAGGGGAGCACAAATGATGCGAGTGGGGGTGCCGAAAGAGACTAAGCCGGAGGAGTATCGGGTCGCGCTGACCCCGGAGGGCGTTGGCGCGCTGATCAAGGCAGGTTGTGCGGTGACGGTCGAGCGCGGAGCCGGTTTGGGGGCAGGGTTTGGCGATGCGGAGTATCTGGCCGCAGGCGCTCGCCTTGGCAGCGCCGCTGAAGCATGGGCGGCCGATCTGGTCCTCAAGGTCAAGGAGCCGCAGCCTAAAGAGTATTCTTTCTTGCGCGGCCAGATCGTGTTTGCCTATTTCCATCTGGCCGCCGCGCCCAAAGAGTTGCTCACCGCCTTGTTGGCGACCGAGACCACAGCGCTTGCGTACGAGACTTTGGAAAACGCCGAAGGGCGCTTGCCGCTTTTGGCGCCGATGAGCGCCGTGGCTGGGAATATGGCGACGTTGGTGGGCGCGTTTTATTTGGCTCGCTTTCACGGCGGGCGGGGAACCTTGCTCGGCGAGGTGCTCGGGAGCGGGTACGGCAAGGTGCTCATCGTCGGCGACGGCGTGGTGGGGCAACACGCCGCGCGGCGCGCTTGCGCCCTCGGGGCTAAAGTCGCCATGGCCGGCCTCCATCTCCAACGCGGCCAAGCGCTGCAAGCAGAGCTTGGAGCCTTGCGCTATTTTCTTTCCTCCCCCGAGGCGATCGCCGCCGAGATGGCCGATGCCGACCTCGTCGTCGGGGCGGTGTTGGTGCCCGGAGCGCGGGCGCCTAAGGTGATCACCGAAGCCATGGTCCGACACCTTCCTGAAGGCGCGGTGATCGTGGATGTGAGCATCGACCAAGGAGGGTGCGTGGCCACTTCTCGGCCCACCACCCACGCCGATCCGATCTTCGTCGAGCACGGGGTGATCCATTATTGCGTTACCAACATGCCCGGAGCTTACCCACGCACTTCCACCTTCGCCCTGACCCAGGCGACCTTGCCGTACATTCTCAAACTGGTGCGGCAAGGGCTGGCAGGGGTCCTGACGGACCTGGAGTTTTCCAAAGCCATCAATACCTATCGCGGCTGGATTACCCATCCGGCCGTCGCTGCGGCTTGGCCGGAAGAAAACCGTTACCGACCTCTGGAGGCGCTGGCATGAGCATCGACTTGCACAAATGGAGTCCAGGCCGAGTGGTGGAGCTTCACCGCTGGGCCGATGCGCTGTACTCCTTGCGCGTTGAGGCTGAAATCGAGCCGTTCGAGGCCGGTCAATTCGGCCGGCTGGGGTTGATGCTGGACGGGGAATTCGTCAGCCGTCCTTACTCCTTTGTCAACGCCCCCGAGGAGCGGCCGTTGGACTTCTATTTTATCGTCATCCCAGACGGCCGCTTGAGCCCGAAACTGGCGGCTTTGCGCCCTGGGGATACAGTTTGGGTCGCCAGAAAACCCTCTGGCTTTTTTACCTTGAGCCAAGTTCCGGCGGGTAAATTCTTGTGGCTGCTCGCGACCGGCACGGCGCTTGGGCCGTTCCTGTCCATCCTCAAAACCCAAACGCCTTGGCAAAGGTTCTTAAAAATCGTGCTGGTCCACGGCGTGCGCACTCGTTCAGAGCTTGCCTATCAAGCAACCATCGCCGGTTTTAGGAGCGTTCATCTTAGGCAGTTTCGGTTTTTTTCGAGCGTCACCCGCGAGCCCGGCGGGGATTTTTCCGTCCGCATCCCGCAGGCCATAGAATCTGGGCTGTTGGAGGAGTTGGCCGGGACGGCGCTTGCCCCAGAAGACAGCCAGGTGATGATTTGCGGCAACCCGGAGATGGTCAAGGACACGGTCGCCTTGCTCCAGGCTCGAGGATTTAAAGAAAACTTGCGCAAATCCCCAGGGCAGATCACGACGGAGCGTTACTGGTGAGCTCAATCCAACAGCGCTGGGCGTTTTCTTGCCGGAGCTTGCACGCGAGCGGCAAGAATTGTTGGATTACCCACAAGTTGGTCGTGGTGTGCGGCGTTGGCGGCAAGGTTAAATACCGACCGCCGCCGGCGAGCGCGAGTGGCAGCAGCAATTGATCGGCTAAATAAGGCCCTACCGGCACCTTCGCGGCAAGATAGGCCTTGACTTCTGCCGCCAAGCGTTCAGCTACGGTTTCTGCCCGCACCCCGCGTTCGCCAAAGCCGGTGAACACTTCGCTTAAGTGCTCGCAGCGCACCGTCACCGTGACCGCGTTGCCCACGCCGCAGCCGGTCAGGGCCTCGACGCGCAGCGCGCTTTCGGGCAGGGTCAGGGCCTTTGCCAATTCTTTGAGCTCGCGCTCGCCAATAGGGCGCGGCAGCCCAGCGACCAAAGCGCAGGCTTGAATTTCAAGCACCTTGCCGCGTTCGGGCAGGTCCAGCGGGCTAAGCTTTTCTGTTGGTTCGATTTTGGCTTCCAAAATCCCGCCGCCGCGAGGATAAAAACCCGGGCGCAGGAGGTTGAGCTCCACCTTTGCCCCCATGCGCGCGAGCAAGGGCAAAAACGCCTGAGCGAGAAAATCAAACGAGGGCGCCTTAGGATTGTGGGTGCCGCCGGTGAGGATCAGGCGGCTTGGAGCTTGCGCCAAGAGCAAGGGCAAAAGCAGGGTCTGAAGCAGCAAAGTGGTCGAACCGGCGGTGCCGATGGCAAAAGCGTAACGGCCGGGGCGCACGGTGCTCGGCTCAAAGTATAGCTCCTGCGAGCCAAGAGTGGCTCCCTCAACCTTAGCTCCACCGATCTCAGCCGCCGCCAACACGCAGGCCAGATGCTGCGGCCTTAAGCCCGGCTGAGCGCGGCGGGCGCGGAGATTGAACAGGCGCACGGGGCGTTTAAGGCACAAAGCCAAAGCCAAGGCAGTGCGCAGGATCTGACCACCGCCCTCGCCGTAGCTGCCGTCTAGACTGAGCGCGGTCATTCTTCTACCTCCAGGACGACCTCCTCGGGGATGCGGCCGTCGAGGCGAAAACCGCGCATTTGCAAAGTCCCTTTGGTGCTCAAGGAAACGATCAGGGTCAGGGCTTCCGGATAGGCGACGGCTTCTATGTCTTCGTCGGAAGGGAAAGGCGGCGCCGAAGGGTGCGAATGGTAGACGGCGAATAGGGTCTCGCCGCGCTCGCGCATGGTCCGCATCGCTTCGATCTGGCCTTGAGGGTCGAGGTGAAAATGGCGCTTTGGTTCGGCGGCGACGTTTGCCACCGGATAGAGGCTGACCGGCACGCCGCCTCGGGCGCCGATCAGGCCGCAGACTTCACATTCAGGACGGCTTTGGGCCTGATGCAGGAGAGCGATTACCAGAGCACGAGGCAAAACGACAGATTCTGGCATCTTAACGCCTCCTTCGCGCTTGGGTGAGACGGGGGCGATCTTCTAAGTCGCGGTAGCAAACGATGTTCTCAAAACCCTCGCGTTGGAGCAACTCCGCTACCGCTCCCGCTTGGGTCTGGCCGTGCTCCAACAGCAGCCAGCCGCCTGGCCGCAGCCCCTGCCGAGCTTGTGGGATCAGGCGGCGGAAGGCGGCCAGGCCGTCTTCCGCCACCAGGGCGAGGGGCGGTTCAAAGCGGATCTCGCCTTGAAGATGGGGGTCGCCTTCGGCCACGTAGGGCGGGTTGCTGACGATGAGGTCAAAGCGGTGCGGAGCGAAGGCGCAAAGCCAATCGCTCAAGACAAAGGCGATCTTAGGCGCTTTGAGGCGGCGGGCGTTGGACTTGGCCACCGCAAGCGCCTTGGGGCACAAGTCAACGGCGAAAAACTGCGCGCGCGGTCGTTCCAGGCTTAAGGAAATCGCGATCGCCCCCGAACCGGTGCCGAGATCGGCGATCCGCCAGTCCGCTTGCGGCGGAATCAGGCCAAGCGCCCGTTCTACCAGGAGCTCGGTCTCTGGGCGCGGGATCAGCACGCAAGGGTTGACCTCGAACTCGCGCGACCAAAATTCCCGCCGGCCCGTGAGATAAGCCACCGGTTCGCCCTGCACGCGGCGTTCGATCAGCTGCCAGAAACGAAGCTGGTGCTCGGGGGGCAAGATGGCTTGGGGCCAAGCCCATAGGTAAGCGCGGGGACGCCCGGCGGCGCAAGCCAAAAGCAATTCGGCGTCTAGCCTAGGAGTCGGAGAGACGTTGGCTAAACGCGCGCTCCCTTGGCAAAGGAGCGTGGCGATACAGGTCATGAGTCGGCTGCTTCCGCCAGGAGTTCGGCTTGATGTTGTTGGATCAAGGGTAGGATCAGTTCGTCCAGGTTGCCCTCGAGGATCTCATCCAGCTTGTAAAGGGTGAGATTGATCCGGTGGTCGGTCACCCGGCCTTGGGGGAAGTTGTAGGTGCGGATGCGCTCGGAGCGGTCGCCGGAGCCGACCTGAAGTCTTCTGGAGGCGGACTGTTCGGCCTGGCGTTTGGCCTGTTCGGCGGCGAGCAGGCGTGCCTTGAGCAAGGCCATAGCGCGGGCGCGGTTCTTGTGCTGGGAGCGCTCGTCCTGGCATTCGACCACGATTCCGGTGGGAAGGTGGGTGATTCTAACCGCCGAGTCGGTGGTGTTGACGTGCTGGCCGCCTGCCCCGGAGGAGCGGAAGGTATCGATGCGTAGGTCCTGCGGGTTGAGCTCGATCTCATCGATTTCTTCGGCTTCAGGCAGCACCGCGACCGTACAGGCGGACGTATGGATGCGTCCTTGGGACTCGGTCTGAGGAACGCGCTGGACGCGGTGGGTGCCGGCCTCGAACTTAAGGCGGGAATAAACCCCGGCGCCGGAAATCTTTACGATAACCTCTTTGTAACCGCCGTGCTCCCCTGGGCTTGCCGAAAGCACTTCTACCCGCCAGCCGCATTGTTCCGCATAACGCAGATACATGCGCAGAAGGTCGCCCGCAAACAGCGCCGCTTCCGCGCCGCCGGTGCCGGCGCGGATTTCCAAAAAGACATTGCGGTTGGCGTTGGGGTCCTGGGGTAAAAGCAAGATCTTAAGTTCGTGCTCCAACTTAGCTAAGCGCGCTTTGATCTGGGCAATCTCTTCTTCAGCCAGCGCTTTGAGCTCGGGGTCGTGCTCGGCAAGCAGAGCCTGCCCGGCAGCCAGGTCGGCTTCGGTCTTGCGATAATCCCGATAGACGGCGTGGATCTTCTCGAGTTGGGCGTATTCCCGGCTTAAGTCGCGCAGCCGCTGCGGATTGGCTTGGACCTCGGGCGAGCTCAAAAGCGCGGCGATTTCCTCGAAGCGCTCGCTGATTTTGTCGAGTTTGGTGCGGATGGCGTGCTGCACGGCAGTCAGTTGAGCTTGAACAATTCGCGCGCGGCCAAAATCAAATCGTGACGCTGGTGGAGGCCGGCTTTTTTGAGTTGGACACTGGGAAGATGCAGCAGTTTATTGGTCAAGGTATAAGCCAACAGTTCCAGCGCTTGTTCTGGGGGAATCCCTTTACGCAGCGCTCGTCTTGCGCGCTGCAAAGCCTCCTCGCGCAAGCGCTCGCCTTGGGCGCGAACCGCGCAGATGGTGGCGCTTGCGCTCTGCGCGCGCAGCCAGGCGAAGAATTGCTCGACCTCTCGGGCGATGATTTCTTCGGCTTTAAGGGCCGCTTCTTGCCGGTTTTTGCGGTTTTCCTCGACGATGTTTTGCAGGTCGTCGATGGTGTACAGATAAACGTCCTCGAGGTGGTCTACTTCCGGTTCGATGTCGCGCGGCACCGCCAGGTCCACCATGAAGATCGGCTTGTGGCGGCGCTTTTGGATCGCGCGCTCGATCGCGCCTTTGCCTAAGATCGGCAGGGGACTGGCGGTCGAGGAGACCACGATGTCGGCCTCAGGCAAGTATTCGGGCAACTCGTGCAAAGCGATAGCCTGCCCGCCAAACTGCCAGGCCAGCGCCTGGGCCTTGGCGAAGGTGCGGTTGGCGATGATCAGCCGCTTCAGACCTTGCTGGTGAAGGTGGCGCGCAGTCAGCTCGATGGTTTCGCCCGCACCGATCAGAAGGGCGGTCTGTTGGTTAAGATTGGCGAAAATTTGCTGGGCCAAGCGGACAGCGACGAAAGCCACAGAAACGGGACTGGCGCCGATTGCGGTGTTGGAGCGGACTTTTTTGGCCACGCTGAAGGCGTGTTGAAACAGCCGGTTGAGGGTTTTTCCTAAAGCGCCGGCTTGCAGCGCGGCGCGGTAGGCGGCTTTCAGCTGGCCGAGAATCTGGGGCTCGCCTAAAACCATTGAGTCCAGGCCGCAGGCGACGCGGAGCAGGTGACGAACCAGCGCCGCGTCGGTGTGGACATAAAGGCAAGCTGCAAAAGCGTCGGCGGGCAAGTTATGCGTGTTGGCCAACCATTCGGTCAACACGCGGCGGTCGGGCAGTTCGGTAGTGCAATACAGCTCAGTCCGGTTACAGGTGGATAAAATGGCCGCTTCGCGCAGGCCGGGTAAAGTCAGTAAATCTTGCAGGGATTCGCCTAAGCGATGGGCAGGGAAGGCAAGCCGCTCGCGTACTGCCAAGGGGGCGGTGGTGTGGTTTAAGCCTAAGGCGAGCAGGGTCATACCAGGAAAGCCATTTTAGAACGTTATTTTTCATTTTAAAAACAAAATATAATTTAAACCACAATATCCGCCGGCCTGCCCGACTGAAGAAAGGAAGTTATCCGTGGTGAAATTTTTATTCCCCTTGGTTCCGGTTTTCTTGGGACTGATCTTTCCTGGCTGTGCCCGTCTGCCTTGGCCAGGGAAAACCCAGGAAGGCGCCCCTGCGCCAATCGCCTTAGAAGGGCTGCGGCAGCGGCCTCTAAGCGGCGCCCGCGACAAGAAGGACGTCTTGTATCGCTTATTGGTCGCCGAGTTTGCCGGCCAAAACGGGGATTATGCGGTAGCGCTTGAGAATTATCTTCAGGTGGCGGCGCAGGTTACCGATTCTTGGGTAGCGGAGAGAGCCACTCAGATCGCTTTGTACCTAAATGACCTAAAGAGCGCCAGACACGCAGTAAAGCTTTGGCTGGAACGCGCCCCCCGCGCGTTGAACGCCCACAAAGTAGCATTGATGTTGGCGTTGCAAGCCGATGAGATCGAGCCTGCGGTGACGCATTTTTCTCAGGTATTGGAGTTGGCTGGAGATAACCTGCCGCAAGTTTTGTTAGACATCGTGGGTTTCATGGATCAGGGTGCGCCTAAGGAAACCGCGCTTAAGGTAATGGCGAAAGCGAGCCAAGGTTTCCCGCGCTCGCCCGAAGTTCTCTATGCCTATGCCGTGCTTGCGCTGCGCAAAGGCGAGACGCAGCTGGCTTTAGAGCAAATTTCCCGCGCGGTGGCGCTGCGCCCTAATTGGCCCAAGCTCCGCTTACTGCAGAGCCAACTTTTGGCGCAGTTGGGAGAGGACCGCAAGGCGCAGCAAATCCTGCAGGAGCTGATGCAAAAACACCCAAAGGATTTGCAGCTGCGCTTTATGTACGCCCAGCTGCTGCTGAAACAGCAGAAGTTTGACAAAGCGCTGCGCGAGCTCGAGCAGATTCTCAAGCGCGAGCCGGATCATCCCGATGTCCTGTATGCCTACGCTTTGGTCAATCTCCAACAGGGTCGGGACGCGGTTGCCGAACGCGCTTTACGCCGTCTGCGCAAACAGGATAAGTGGCGTAATGAAGCCAGTTTTTATTTGGGACGGATTGCCGCCCATCGGGGGCAATGGGAGCAAGCGCTGGCGTGGTTTGAGCGAGTTGACACAGGCGAGCTTGCCTTCGATGCCCAGGTCCAGGCGGCGGCGGTCTTGGCCAAGCTTAGGCGCAATCAGGAAGCGCTGCAGCGGCTGGAATCCTTACGCGAGCGTTTTCCTGAGCGCAAGCTCCAAGTATATCTACTGCAGGCGGAGATTCAGACTAACCTCAAAGAGTATCCGGCTGCGTTTGCGACTTTAAGCCAAGCGCTGACCGAGTTTCCAAAGCATCCGGATCTCTTGTATGCGCGAGCCTTAGTTGCTGAGCAAATCGGTAAAGCGGATATCGCCATCGACGACCTCAAAGCTGCGCTTGCCTCACGCTCTGAAGATGCGAATCTGCTCAACGCGTTAGGCTACACGTTGCTGGAGCACACCGATCAAATTCAAGAAGCGCGCGCTTATTTGGATCAGGCCATCCGGCTCAAACCTGAGGACCCGGCCATTTTGGACAGCTATGGCTGGCTTTGGTATAAGCTCGGCGACTATTCCAAAGCCCGTAAATACTTACAGCGGGCTTACGCCCTCAATCCCGATCCGGAGATTGCGTTTCACCTCGGGGAGGTGTTATGGGCTCTGGGGGATAAGCAAGAAGCGAGGCGTCTGTGGCACGAAGTCCTCAAGGCACCTCAGGACGAAAGGGTGCAATCTTTGATCGAGCGCTTCCGAGATCGGCTCAAGCCGTGAGTGTGCGCCTCGGTTTCGGGTTGCTGTTGGCGATCTGGCTGGGAGGGTGCGCGGGGTGGCGCCCGCCTGTGTCGGCGCGCGGCCAAGAGGAGCTGGCCTGGCTTGAGAGCTTACCCTACTGGCAACTGCAAGGCCGGGTGGGAGTGCGAGCAGAGCAGGGAAGCTGGCACGGAAGCTTGGATTGGATTTATCGGGACGGTCAAGATCGATTGGTGATCTTTGGACCGCTTGGGCAGGGCAAGGTAGTCATCCAAGCGCGCGCTGATTGGGTCAGGATCGAAAAAACCAATGGCCAAGTTCAGGTGTCTGACCGACCGCAAAGCTTGCTTAAGGAGGCCTTGGGGGTAGCGGTTCCTCTCCAGGCTCTGCACTATTGGATTCGTGGGCTTTCAGCGCCAGGCGAAGGCGAGGTCGAATTCGGTCCGGATGGTCGGATTATTCGGCTACGACAACAGGGGTGGCAAGTTGAATACCACGAGTATCGCTCGGTGGGCTCCTACGCCTTGCCGGTGAAATTGAGTTTAACCGGACCGCGCGGGGTACATCTTAAACTAATCGTGGATCGGTGGGAGGTCGACGTTGAACCTAAGCGAGCTTGAGGCTTGGCCAGCCCCAGCCAAGCTGAATCTAATGCTGCGCATTGTCGGGCGGCGGAAAGACGGCTATCACTTGTTGCAGACCGTATTCCAGTTCGTTGATTGGTGCGATTATATATCCTTTGCCTGGCTTAAGGCGCCGGAAGTTGTTCTGGCTAAACCTTTGCCGGAGGTGCCGCCCAACGAGGATCTAACTGTGCGTGCCGCCCGCCTCCTGCAGCAAGCGACCGGATTCCGGCGAGGAGTTCAAATTACCGTAGATAAGCGCTTGCCGATGGGCGGCGGACTGGGCGGAGGCAGCTCCGATGCCGCTACCGTGCTGGTGGCCTTGAATGCCTTGTGGAAGCTAGGGCTGAGTACCGAAGAATTGATCGATTTGGGGGTTCGGCTGGGTGCGGACGTGCCAGTATTCATCAAGGGAGTTGCGGCATGGGCCGAAGGCGTAGGGGAGAAGCTGACGCCGCTGGATTTGCCTGAGCCTTGGTATGTCCTGTTGATTCCGCCGTGCCGGGTGGAGACGGCCAGGGTTTTTTCAGCTCCTGATTTGACAAGAGACAGCCCTCTTGTCACAATAGATGAATTTCACGCTGGGGAGACAGGCAACGACTGTCTGTCAGTCGTACAAAGGATGTACCCTGAGGTTGCGGCGGCGCTTGAAGCGTTGTCGGCTTATGGTAAGGCGCGATTGACCGGAACCGGTGCTTGCGTGTTTGCCGCCTTTGCAGACCCACAGGAGGCTAAGGCAGTAGCGCACGCCCTGAGTCCAAAGTGGCGGGTTGTCTGTGCACGCGGGGTCAATCGATCGCCTTTGCTAAACAAATTGGCAAGCGTAAAATGAGATTTTTGATGGGGCGTCGCCAAGCGGTAAGGCACGGGGTTTTGGTCCCCGCATTCGGAGGTTCGAATCCTCCCGCCCCAGCCACTCGCGAGGATAGTTATTTCTCCTTCGATCGGCATGTCCAAGGTGACCGCATGCGTATGCACGATGCGGGTTTCATGATCTTTGCGGGTAATTCCAACTTGCCCTTGGCCCAGGGGATCGCAGACAAACTCAACCTGCGTTTGGGTCTGGCGTCTGTGGGCCGCTTCAGCGATGGCGAAATCGCCGTTGAAATCCAAGAGCACGTGCGGGGAAGAGAGATCTTCGTGATCCAATCCACCCACATGCCGCACGACAATCTGATGGAACTCTTGGTGATTGTGGATGCTTTGCGGCGCGCCTCGGCAGGGACGATCACAGCGGTGATTCCTTATTTCGGGTATGCGCGCCAGGATCGGCGACCGCGCTCGGCGCGGGTGCCGATCACGGCCAAATTGGTGGCAAAGATGATCACCTGCGCGGGCGTGGATCGAGTATTGACGGTGGATCTCCACGCCGATCAAGTGCAGGGGTTTTTCGATATTCCGGTAGACAACGTGTATGCTTCGCCGTTGCTTTTGGGAGATATATGGCGCCAGAAGTACGAACGTCCGATCGTCGTTTCCCCCGACGTTGGGGGGGTCGTGCGGGCTCGGGCGTTGGCCAAACGCTTAGGGGATGCGGATTTGGCGATCATCGACAAACGTCGGCCCCGGGCCAACGAATCTCAGGTGATGAATATCATCGGCGAGGTGGAGGGACGCACGTGTATCCTAGTCGATGACTTGGTCGACACTGCTGGGACCTTGTGCCAAGCCGCGCAGGCGCTCAAAGACCACGGTGCGGTGCGGGTAGCGGCTTATTGTACGCACCCGGTGTTGTCAGGCCAGGCAGTAACTAGCATCGCGAGCTCGGCGCTGGACGAATTGGTCGTTACCGACACGATTCCTTTGCGCCCAGAAGCTCAAGCTTGTAGCAAGATTCGGCAGTTGAGCGTGGCGGAGATGCTCGCAGAGACGATCCGCCGCATCGCCGTGGGAGAATCGGTCAGCTCCTTGTACGTGGATTAATTTTGGGGTTATTCAAGATGCAAGCAAGTTTTGAATTCGAAGCGGAAATCCGGTCGGCAGCTGGCACGCGTGCTGCCCGGCGGTTGCGTAGGACCAATAAAATCCCTGCGGTTCTGTACGGTGGAGACCAGCCGCCGGTGATGCTGGCGCTGACCAAAAACCAAGTGGATAAGAACCTGGAACAAGAGGCGGTGTTTTCTCATATCTTGACGATTAAGCTTCCAGGGGCCAAAGAAGTCCAAGCAATTCTCAAGGAAGTTCAGCGCCACCCGGTGACGGAATCGGTGCTCCATCTGGATTTTCAGAGGGTAAAGGCGGATGAGGAAATCCGCGTCCATGTGCCGCTGCATTTCATTGGCGAGGAAGCTTCGATCGGGGTGAGAAAAGGCGGCATTGTGCTGCACAATCTGACTGAGGTGGAGGTAGTTTGCTTGCCTCAGCATCTGCCCGAGTATCTGGAAGTGGATTTGACTAATTTGGACATCGGGCAGAGCATTCATTTGGGTGAGTTGGCTGTTCCTGAGGGGGTGCAGCTGGCCGAACTGGCGCACGAAGGGGGAGCATCGATTCCGGTGGTGACTATCCAGCCGCCGTCGGTAGGAGGAGAGACGGCAGAGACTGGCGGCGAGCAGACCTAAGCTAGCGTGAATTGCTTCGCCTTGCTGGTTGGCTTGGGTAACCCTGGTCCCGGCTATGCGAGAACCCGGCACAATGCCGGGTTCTGGTTTGTGGACGCGCTTGCGAGCCAATATGGCGTCGAGCTTGTTTGGCAGGAGCGATTTGGCGGTTGGGAGGCTAAGTTTCATCACCAGGGCGAAGCGGTGTATTTGTTCAAACCGGCGCGATACATGAACTTAAGCGGTGTGCCAGTGGCGGCAGTGTGCCGGTATTACCGGATATCGGCCGAACGGCTGTTGGTCGCTCACGATGAGCTGGATTTCGAAGTTGGGGTAGTGCGCCTAAAAAAAAACGGTGGGCACGGCGGCCATAATGGTTTGCGCAGCATTATCGAGCATTTAGGGTCCAATCAGTTCTGGCGCTTGCGGATTGGGATTGGGCGGCCGCCCCAAGGATCGGTTGCCGATTACGTATTAAGCCAACCTACAGAGGATGAACGGGCCAAGATTTGGGCCGCCATTGATCGGGCGGTTAAATTATTGCCCCAATTGCTCGAACACGGGGCGGAGAAAACTATGAATTTTCTGCACCGCTATTAGCGACACCGAGCTTAAGTGCGGTTGTGATTGACATAGACGATCAAATCGTCAAAAATAATCCGCTCCTTTTTGGAGGGGTTCCCGAGCGGTCAAAGGGACCAGACTGTAAATCTGGCGGCTTACGCCTTCGGAGGTTCGAATCCTCCCCCCTCCACCAGATGCATAGGCTCCATGCGGGTGTAGTTCAATGGTAGAACCTCAGCCTTCCAAGCTGATGACGTGGGTTCGATTCCCATCACCCGCTCCAATCGAGGTTTGGGAGCCGGAGAGCAACATAGCCCATATAGCTCAGTCGGTAGAGCACTTCCTTGGTAAGGAAGAGGTCACCGGTTCAAGTCCGGTTATGGGCTCCAATTAAACGATTGGTTTTGAGTTTCAAGCGTAGGGGATTGCAC
>NZ_BAAHXK010000014.1:0-44223 GCF_054656915.1 Methylothermus subterraneus | reverse complement strand
TACTCTTCCTGATTTAGGATTCAATTTTTCCTATCTTAGCCAGCCCTTGTATAAAATAAGGGCTGGCATTCTTTTATGGTTTTCCTTCTAAGTTAGCGTGCTTTCGCGTATAACCTCTTTTGTTAGAGGAATATCTCTACTTGGGGAAAACGATGATGATCGGCGAAGTCTGTTGCCGGGAGGTGGTCATCGCAAAACGCGATGAACCTTTGATTTTCGCCGCTAGGCTCATGCGTCAATACCACGTCGGCGATGTGGTGGTAGTAGAGGAGCGCGACGGCAAATGCATTCCGATCGGAATCTTGACCGACCGGGACATGGTAGTCAAAGTGTTGGCTCAAGGATTGGATCCTCACCATCTAGCAATAGCCGATGTGATGAGCGTAGGGGTAGAAACCATCGGTGAAACTGAAGAAATTTTTTCAGCTGCTGAGCGAATGCGCGCTTTTGGGATACGCCGCTTGCCGGTGGTAGACAAGGCGGGAGCGTTGGTCGGTATCCTTGCTATGGAAGATGTGATCGATCTGCTCGCCGAAGAGCTACGCGATTTGGCGGCCATCTCTGTGCGTGAGCGGCGTCGGGAGACGTTTCAGGTATAACGTCCGTGTGGCCGTCAATTCTAGGCTATCCACCGAGCGTTTTTCCACAGAGTTATCCACAGGTTAATTGGACTTGATGACCGTCCAAACCCTAAATCAACCGGCGTTATCCTTGGTTGAAGGACCAATCCAAGTAGCTCCGGATGGCCCTTTGGAGATCCTGTCCAAAAAGGAAATCAGCCGTCTGCTCGACAGCGCGCATACCGAATTGTTTGAAACCTTTCGCAAGTGCGCTTTGGCTGTTCTCAACTGCGGTAATCCCGTGGATAACTCCAAAGCAGTGTTTGAGCGCTACCGTGATTTTGCAATCTACATCCGGCAACAGGAACGCGGTATTAAACTGGAACTGGTCAACGCACCGGCTTCGGCATTTGTAGATGGCAAGATGATCAAAGGCATCCGCGAGCATTTATTTGCGGTGCTGCGCGATATCGTTTACACCAATCAACAAATCGTTGAAAGCGGAGCGTTCGACCTGAATCGATCGAGCGATATCACCAATGCGGTGTTTCATATCCTGCGCAACGCGCAGGCGCTAATTCCAAAACAGCCTCCGGATATGGTGGTTTGTTGGGGTGGTCACGCCGTAAGTGCGGTCGAATACGACTACAGCAAGCGGGTTGGCTACGAACTCGGGCTGCGGGGCCTAAACATCTGCACCGGCTGTGGTCCGGGAGCGATGAAAGGACCGATGAAAGGCGCCGCGATCGGACACGCCAAGCAACGCATCTATGATGGACGTTATTTAGGAATTTCAGAGCCGGGCATTATTGCCGCCGAACCCCCTAATCCTATCGTCAATTCTTTAGTCGTGATGCCCGACATCGAGAAGCGCCTAGAGGCGTTTGTGCGGGTTGGACACGGCGTCGTCGTCTTTCCCGGCGGAGTGGGCACCTTCGAAGAAATTCTGTATATCTTAGGGATATTGCTGCATCCGGCCAATGCCGAGCTGCCCTTTCCTTTAGTCTTCACGGGTCCGATCGAAAGCGCCGATTATTTCCGCCGTATCGACGAGTTTCTGCGTGCGACTTTAGGAGAGTCGGTGCGCGCGCGTTATCGGATCGTCCTGGGCGATCCTGAAGAAGTCGCGCGTGTCATGCGCCAGGGGCTGGATGAGGTGCATCGTTATCGCCATCATACACACGATGCCTATTATTTTAACTGGCGGCTGACGATCGCCCCCGCTTTCCAGAAGCCCTTTTTACCTAGCCACGAGGCGATGGCAAGTTTGCGCCTGAGCTCGGATCTGCCGCCGCATGAATTGGCGGCGGAGCTTAGGCGGGCGTTTTCCGGCATCGTCGCCGCCAACGTCAAGGAACAAGGGATAACCCAAGTTGAACAGAAGGGACCGTTTGAAATCCGGGGCGAGGCTAAGATCTTAAGGCCGCTCGAGAAACTTCTCGCCGATTTGGTGGCGCAAAAACGAATGCGGTTGGCCGATCATTACGAGCCGACTTATCGGTTAATCCCGATGTAAGCGCTTTGGATCCTTCTGAGAGGCAGTCATGAACGAAATCGTCGCCTTGCCGGCGAATTGGATCCAGTGGCAGCGTGCTCCGCTGACCGCTGCAGATTATCAAAGGTTGGCGGAGGCGATGCGGTTCTTGGAAAATCCCGGCTTGGTGGCGCGTCTTTCCAATTCCATTGGCATGCCGGTCGAACGCGCCCTAGCGCATCTCCCCAAGGAATGGGTCAAACCGATCAACTACTTAACTCGGGAAGCGCTTAGCAGAGCTTGGGAAGTGGCTCTTTGGACCTTGCCAAGCGCTAAAATTTCCCACTCGGCTCACAAAGTTTTGGCGGGTTTGAGCGGAGCCTTAGGTGGGAGCTTCGGCCTTCCGAGCTTGGCTTTAGAGCTTCCTGTTTCGGCGACCTTGATGCTGCGCGCCATCGCTGCCACTGCGCGGGAGTTGGGCGAAGACTTGCGCGATCCGGAAGCCAAGTTGGCGTGTCTGGAAGTCTTTGCCTTAGGGGGCAAAGCAAAAACCGGCGATGCTGCCGAAACTGGGTATTATGCGGTGCGTGCGGCTTTGGCTAAAGCCTTGGAGGAATCTTTAAGACACCTGATGAAAAAAGGCCTAGCTAAGGAAAGCGCCCCAGTGTTGATCAAGCTCATTGACGCCATCGCCCAGCGCTTTAGCGTCCAAGTCACGCAAAAATTTGCCCTGCAAACCCTCCCTGCCATTGGCGCAGTCAGCGGCGCAGCCATCAATTTCATATTCATGGACCACTTTCAGAAAACTGCCCAAGCGCATTTTACCCTCCGCCAACTGGAGAGGATTTACGGCCGCGAACGGATCCGCCAAGCTTATGTAGAGTTACGCTTGGCCGACGAAGACAGCTCCGCAAGGCGGGTTTAGGGATGGAGCCGGTAAGCGGACTCGAACCGCTGACCTACTGATTACGAATCAGTTGCTCTACCGACTGAGCTATACCGGCGCTGAATTTTTAAATTATAAAGTTTTGATTATCCGATTCAAGTCCAAGCGAGAGCCTAGCCGCTTTGAGCAGGTGGCCGGGTCTTGGATGTGCGTGCTGTTGAAGGAATGGGCGCGCTTTGGCTCACCGGGGCGATGAACTGACCGAAAGCCCGGCTGCCATCCCCGGTAGGGATGGTTGTCAAGAGCTGCAATTTAACCGCATCGATCACCGACACCGAATTGCTGAACCAGTTGGCCACGTATACCCTACGGCCATCGGGGTGGGCGGCGATCCCTTCCGGGTATTCGCCTACCTCCAGGGTATCGATTACCTCCAGCCGTTCGGCGTCGATTACCGAGACGGTATCGTCGTACTGGTTGGTAACGAACACTCGCCTGCCCCCATCCGCCAAAGCGAGCGCGTAAGGGCGCTCGCCCACGCGCAGGGTTTGGATCGGTTTTAAAGTCGAAGCTTCCAACACGCTCACGTCGTTGCTTAAAACGTTGGCGGTATACAAGCGGTTTCTGGCCTCGTCCAGGGCAATCCCGAAAGGATGCTGACCTACCGTCTGGGTAGCAAGGACTTTCAGGTCTTTAGCGTCGATCAGGGAGACCGAATCGCTGTCGCGATTGGCGACATATACCCGCCGATCGTCGGAACTCACGACCAGTCCGGAAGGAGATTTGCCCACCGGGATCTTAGCGAGGACCTTACGCGCCGAAAGGTCCAGAACGCTGACGTAGTGTTCATACCAATCGGCCACATAACCGCGCTTGCCGGTAGAATCGACCGCTGCCCCCAACGGGCCCTCACCGAGCGGGATGGAGCCCATCACGGCAAGGGTTTCGCCGTCGATCAGGGTGACGTCCTTGCCGGCGGAATTGGTCACCAAGACCGTGCGACCGTCCCCGCTGACCGCGACCCCTGCCGGCTTGGAGCCTACTTTTAAGGTTTTGACTACGCGGTCTTGGGCCGTGTCGATGACCGATACGCTGTCTTCCCCTTGGTTAGTAATGAACGCGTAGGGCTTCGCCTGCGCAAGGCTAACCCCAAACGCCAAGGCGACGGGTGCGGCTAAGGTGGACAGCCAGGGAGACCGGGACATAAGCTTTAAGGTTTCTCCAACAACTGCTTTAAATTGTCCAAACCGCTGCGAAAGAAATCGGTAATCGCTCGGATGGCGGCTTCCTCGTTCATCTCCGGCGGCGGGTTGTTGTTCATATAGGCGCGGTAGAAAGCCCCCTTCCAGATCACTACCGCTTTGTCGCCTTGCTTTTTTACCTCGAGGCTGCCGGAGAAGTTTGCCACCGGCAAGACCGGCACTTGGATTTCTTGACTGGCGTGGACGATGGTCTTGGCAGCGCTCATATCGTCCACGTTGAATTTGTAGGAATACGCCATCTTGGCGTCGTTACGGCCTTTCAACTCTTCGACGACCCAACCGCCCCCACTCAGGGTGAGCTTGTACTTCTTGTTAGAGGCTCCTTCAGCGGTGCAGTCGCTGACCTTAGGGTGCCATTGTTTGATGCTGCAGAACTCCTTGACGGTCTCCCACACCTTTTCTGCCGGAGCGTTGATGGTCACCTTTTCTTCGACTTTCTGCCGCACTGGGCCATGAGCTGTGGCCGACGCGGACCAAACCAAAACCAGCAAGGGAAAGACAGCCGACAACTTACGCATAAAGCCTCCAATTGTGAACATAAATTTTTTAATAATGCCAAGTTTTTTCTGGCAAAACAAGCATAAGCTTATTTTGAAAGAACCGGCAGGCGCGGCAGCCGCAAGAGTCGGCTCTTTAGCGCGAGCCGTCGCCGGTCGCGCCAGCAATATACCCAAGCGCGACGCTTTCTGCCCTGCGCTTGCACCCAAACCAGCCGCCGCTCGTATTCTGTTCCTTCGTAGCGGTCCAGCCGTTCTAGATCACGCGGCCTAAGCCCAAGCAGCAGTTCCCCTACGGTTTTCTGGCCCGGAGCACGCACCAGGCCGGGGTATGGGGAACCGGCCACCTGCACGCTGGCAAATCCTTCGAGCCAAGCCGGAACGGTCTTGATCTCCCGGCCAAGCAGCCGTCTTCTGAGGCGCTTGGAGCGCAGCGATCCGTACCCAAACAATTCAGAGATAGTAATAGGCATCGAGGCGCTCAAGCCTTGGGTCTTCCAACCCGCCGCCTACGGTGAAATGATACAGCACCTGCAAGACCTCATCGGACAAGCCGAACAACTCGTGCACCGGGTCGTCGAAAAAACACCCAATTCCCGTGCCGCGCAGGCCCGCCGCTTCGGCTTCCAAATACAGCAATTGCCCCAACGCCCCAGCCTCCATGTGCAGGCGGGCGTACTCCCATCCCGACCGCTTCAGGCGCCCTTCAAACTCAGCCAGCATCGACACTGCAAACGCGCCGTCGGCGGCGATGTCTTGGTGGCAGCTGAGCGCTTTGGCCAGTTCGCGAACATCGCCCTCAGCCAAAAGATAAAACGGCAGTTCCTCCGGGAAGATAGTAAGTTTTTGCCACCGCCAGGTTCGGCTCGTTGCCTGGCGAAATAGCTCCAATCCCGCCTCAGAACGCGCCAGCAAATACAACCCCGCCGGCAGACCTTCCACCCGGTGCAGGTAAAACCCAAGGTGCACCGCAGGCTCCCTTCCTAAGGCCGCCACCGGCAGCCCGCCCTGCCACAGCCTGAAGACGAGGCGCTTAAAATCGGCGCAAGCTATGGGCGTTACCCTGTCCATCCGCTGCACGCTGCGGCGCTGACGAATCAGCCAGCGCGCCCCAATTGGCCGCTGCGGCAGCGGTGGAATGGCCCGGCCGGAGGGCGGGGTGATTTCGATACGCTCGCAATGCAAAGCCTTGGCCGTTTCCTCAAGAATCGGCCAAGGCCGATGAGAGGGGCTTAAAACGTTCGGAGGGTTGGGTCTAAGATGGCGGGCAAGCTCTTGCACCTTGGCCGCGTCCAGTCGCCAATCGGCCACCGCCGGCCAGTTTACACGGCCTTCGGGAAACACCGCCACCAGGCAATCGGGATGTTCGGCTTCAGGTCCGGTCTGCCGGTCGACACCGAGAAGCTGCGCCAGTTTCTCAGGCGCCACCTCGGGGAGCAAAGCGACGGACCAACCCAAACACGCGGCGCTGTAAGCCAAAGCCGCCAGCGCGTGGCCCAAGTCCAGCAGGCAATACCGCAACGCGCGCTCGCCGTACTTCCAGCTCTCGCGCCAGACAATCGAAGTCAGCCCCACCAACGCTGCCGAACTCGGCAAAGGTGCGATCAGCCCCGCCCAGTCGCAACTTAAGTGTTCGGCGCGCAGCTCCAGGCTGTGATCGTAAGGCTGATAGTGGAACAGGGCCGGGTGTTGGCTCAGACCGGCGACCGCGTCGGTCAAAAGGTAAACCTCGGTGGGGTGGAGATTGCCGCTGGAAGGATTGCACCGAAGCGCCCAGCGCGATCCCCCCGCCGACTTCCAGGCCGATAAGGCAAAGCTGTGGAAAAACAAATCGGCCAGCGTCTTGGCGTTCACCGGCGCGCTAGGCATTTCCCCGTACAGGGCGTCGAACGCAGGAGGCGCGTTGGGGTCCGCCTCGTATCGGCGCAGGGGCAATCGCGGCGCGCCCTGATAGTACCGAAACGGTTCCGGCTGGGTGTCCCAATCGAGGTAGCCTGGCCCGGCAGCATAGCGGTGGAAGTGGTGCTTGGTGCGCCGGTGATAATCGATGAGCGCCGTGTACGGTCTGGACATGCGTATCTTAGTTTACCACCCTTTGCGTTTCCCTTTAAAATGGGCTGGATTCACGGAGGTTTTATGCCCACGGTGTTGCTCATCGGTCGCGAGGGCCAACTGGCGTTCGAATTGCGCCGCTGCCTGCGGCCCCTAGGCCAAGTCATCGCCCTAGACCGCCGCACCGAGCCGGCGATCGACCTGGCGGATGGTCACACTGTCGCCCGCGCTGTGCGCCAGGTCCGCCCGGACCTCATTGTCAACGCCGCGGCCTACACCGCGGTGGATCGGGCCGAATCCGAGCCGGACTTGGCTTATCGGGTTAACGCCATTGCCCCCGGCCTGCTCGCCGAGGAAGCCAAGCGCCTTGGCGCCGGGTTGATCCATTACTCCACCGACTACGTGTTTGCCGGCGATCGCGACCGCCCTTACCGGGAAGACGATCCTACCGGCCCTTGTTCGGTCTATGGCTGCAGCAAACTGGCAGGCGAAGAAGCCATCCGCGCCAGCGGCGCTGATCATTGGATCTTGCGCACGGCGTGGGTCTACGGCCACCGCGGCAAAAATTTCCTCAAGACCATGCTCCGCCTGCTGCAGGAGCGCGAGTCGGTCAGGGTGGTAGCCGATCAACGCGGCGCCCCCACCTGGAGCCGAATGATCGCCGCCGCCACCGCCCTGATGCTGGCCCGGACGCGCTTAACTTTAAGGGGAACCACCGGCACCTATCACCTCACCTGCCGCGGCCAGACCACCTGGCACGGTTTCGCCTGCGAGATCCGCCGCCAGGCGATTGCTCTTGGAATCCTGCCGGAGAACGCGGCGCGCGTTCAGGCCATCGCCACCCAAGACTACCCTACCCCGGCCCGCCGCCCCCCGTATTCGGTCCTAGATACGGCGCGCGTTGAGGAGGTTTTCGGCGTCTGCTTGCCGGAATGGCAGGAGGCTTTGGCCTTATGCCTAGAAGAATGGCCGACCCGTCCTCCTGGGGACGAGGGATGACCCGATGGTTAAACCTTTGCACGATCACGCGCACTGCGTTCAGGAAGCCTTGAGCCTGGCTGAGAAACTCTGCCGGGAGCGGGGCGTGCGCCTGACTCCTCTGCGGCGCCGGGTGTTAGAACTGATTTGGGAAGACCACCGGGCGGTCAAGGCCTACGACCTGCTCGGTCGGATCCAACCCCTGCGTTCGGCCAAACCGGCCACCGTCTACCGAGCGCTCGAGTTTCTCCTCGCCCAGGGGCTGATCCACAAACTCGCAAGCCAAAACGCCTTCATCGGCTGCGGCTGCGGCGATCGCCCGCACCGGGTGCTGCTGTTGATCTGCACTGGCTGCGGGAAAGTGGCGGAATTGCCCGCCCCGGGCGTTATGACCGCTGTGACCGATGCCCTCGAGCAAGTCGGCTTTTTGCCCCAGCAGCAGGCCATCGAGATCGCCGGCCTGTGCGCCGAGTGCACAAAGCCTCTCGCGACAGAACCGAGCAAAAAGCGTTGATCTGTTATCGCAATTAAAGTTACGATATAACATATCGTAAAGATGGATGGAAGGATCATGCAGAGGCTCAAGCCCGCGTTGTTGGCGCTTGGAATTTTGGGCGGCACGGCGATCGCTCGCGAAACGGTGGTCGAACTGACCCCGCTGACGGTCACCGCGGCCCATGAACGCGGCGCTGGGCGCACGCTGTTGGAACAAGAAGTCTTCCGGCATAGCTTGCGCCGCACTTTGGGGGAAGCGCTTGAGCAACTGCCAGGCTTTGCCAATCAGTCCTTCGGGCCCGGGGTGGGTCTGCCGGTGATCCGCGGTCAGAGCGGGCCCAGAATCCGGGTGCTGCAGAACGCGCTGGGCGTCAACGACCTCTCCCAGATCAGCCCCGACCACGCGCTCGGTGTGGAGCCTTTGCTCGCCGAGCAAATCGAGGTGCTGCACGGCCCGGCGGCGCTGCGTTACGGCAGCGGCATCGTCGGTGGCCTGATCAACGTGCTCGACGGCCGCATCCCCGAGCAGCGCTCTACTCAGCCGCTTAGCGGCCAGGGTGGATATCAATACGATTCGACCGCCGATGAGCACGCCGGCAGCGCGCGCTTGACCTTCGGATGGGGACCCTGGGTGTTGCGCGCGGACGGCGTGCGGCGGGCGCGCGGCGATCTCGCCACCGGCTCGGGCAGGCTCGCGGGAACCGATGGCGACGATCGCAGCGGCAGCGTCGGGCTCTCTTGGGTAAAAGATTGGGGCTTTGTCGGCGCCAGCCTCCAGCGCTTGGAGAAAACCTACGGCGTCCCTTTCTTGGCCGAATTTGGAGGCGATATGGATCCCGAGCACGATCAGAACTCTGCGCACGGCAAGATCCACATCGCGCTCAAACAAAATCGCCATGACTTTCGATCGGGAATCCGCTCGCCGTGGGGCTGGGCGGAAGAAGTGCGTTTGGCTTACAGCCACGCCGATTACCGCCATTTGGAAATGGAAGGCGGCGTGCGCGGGACGCTGTGGACCCAGAAAAACCACGAAAGCCGCCTGGAGGTCAACCACGTTCCGCTCGGGCCTGCGCGCGGCAGCTTCGGCCTGCAGGTGCACCACGCCGGCCTTGAAGCGCGGGGCGAGGAGGCGGTGGTTCCGCGAACCGAGCGCGAGAGCTATGCCGCGTTCGTCCACGAGCATTTGGATTTTTGGCCGTGGGAGATGGATCTCGGCGCGCGGGTGGAACACCTGCAGACCCAAGCCCAAGGCTTTGGGTTAAGGCGCGATCTGCCGGTCAGCGGCGCGGCCAGCCTGAGCTTCAACGCCGCCGAGCACCATCGCCTGACCCTGGCGTTCACCTCCACGCAGCGCCCGCCGGCGCCGCAGGAGCTGTATTCCTTCGGCGTCCATCAAGCCAGCCAAGCGTTCGAGATCGGCGATCCGGGCTTAAACCTAGAACATTCCAACTTGCTCGAACTGGGCTATCGCTTCGAGCACCCCAAACTGACCGCGGAGGTCAACGTTTTTCACTACTGGGTGGGCAATTTCATCTTTTTCCGCAACACCGGCCGCAAGGATGAGGAATCGGGCCTGCCTGTCCTGACCGCCGCGCAGCAAGACGCGATATTCAAAGGCTTTGAGGCAAAGCTCGATTTTCCCCTGCTGGTCACCGCCTACGGCGAGCTCGACTTGATCTTGTTCAGCGACTACACCCGCGCAAGGTTCCAGGACGGGAGCGACGTGCCTAGGATGCCGCCGTGGCGCTATGGGTTCGAGGTGAAATGGCGCGCCGAGCGGGGCGAGGTCTTCCTGCGCCTGACCCGCGCCGAACCCCAGGATCATCCCGGGGCTGGCGAAGCGCCTACCCCGAGCTACGTTTTGCTCAACTTAGGCGGCGAATACCGCCTCCCTACCCACGAGCGGCTTGAGCTTGCCTTGTTTGCCCGGGCCACCAATCTGCTCGACCAGACCGTGCGCAATTCGACCTCGTTCCTGCGCACCGTAGCGCCCGAACCGGGACGCGGCGCGCAGGTAGGCGTGCGGGTCGGGTTCTGAGCGCCGCGCATTTGCGGTCGATTGAGCTTAGCTGCTAAGCTACGCGCTCGTCGGGTGATCTGAAGGAGTTTTGCCATGGACCTTAAGCCCTGCATTTTGCCGGACCTGATCGAGGCCGCTTCTCAAGCCATCGAGGCCCACGCCGAGGAAGTTTCCGCTCTTGACCGCGCGCTCGGCGACGGCGATCACCTCACCAACTTAAGGCGCGGCTTGAAAGCCTTGCGCGACCAGCGCGAACAACTGGCGCAGGCGAGCGATTGGGGTGCGGCGCTCATCCAGCTCGGCACGACGCTGATGTCCACGGTGGGCGGGGCCTCCGGGTCGCTTTACGGAACGCTGTTTCTCTCCTTAGGTAAAGCGCTTCAGAGGGCTTCTTTAGAGCTTGAGGCGTTTGCCCGAGCCTTCTCTGAAGCGGTGGAGGCGGTCAAACGCCGCGGCAAGACCCAGGTGGGCGAAAAAACCTTGGTCGATACGCTGCAGCCTACCGCAGAGGCTTTGCTCGCCACCGCGCAGTCTTCGGCCTCCGCGCCAGCGATCGCCGCCCAAGTCAAAGCCGCGGCCATTCGGGGGATGGAATCGACCCGCGAGCTGCTTGCCAGCAAAGGCCGCGCCTCTTACTTGGGCGAGCGCGCCCGCGGCATCGTCGATGCCGGCGCCCGGACCGCGCAGCTTATGATCTGCGCCGTTGCCGACGCCCTAGTCAGCAGCCCCAGCGCAGCGCCGGGGTGTGGACGGGAGCGTCCCACAGCCGGGTGAGTTCCTCGTCGAGCAGCGTCAGGCTCAAAGAGCAGCCGGCCATGTCCAACGCCGTGGTGTAGTTGCCTACCAGCGAGCGGCGGATCTCGAGGCCGCGCTGCTGCCAGAATTCATACGCCAACTCGTAGACCAGATACAGCTCCATCAAGGTGGTCGCTCCCAGCCCGTTGACCATCAACAAGACGGGCTGGCCGCGCGCGGGTTTGAGCTCGTCGGCGATCGCCTCGGCCAGCATTTTCACGATTTCGGTCGCGTTGGTGAAATCGATGAGCTCGCGCCCGTGTTCGCCGTGGATGCCTACGCCCAGTTCGATCTTGTCCGCCGGCAAGGTGAAGGTGGGGCCGCCCAAGGCCGGAACGTTGCAGCCGCTCAAGGCCACAGCCAGGGTGGCGGTGCGTTCGGCGACCTTATCGCCCAAAGATTTTAAGCTAGCAAGATCGGCGCCCGCTTCAGCCGCGGCGCCCACGATCTTTTCCACGATCACCGTGCCGGCCACGCCGCGCCGGCCGATGTCGTGCTCCTTGGGTAGGGCGATGTCGTCCTGCACCAAGACCACTTTGACCGGACAGTCGAGCATCTCCACCGCTATGTCGAAGTTCATCACGTCGCCGGCGTAGTTCTTGACGATGAACAACACGCCGCGGCCGTTTTCCACCGCCCGAGCAGCGGCGAGCATTTGGTCCGGCGTAGGCGAGGTGAAAACCTGGCCAGGACAGGCCGCATCCAGCATACCCTTGCCGACAAAGCCGATGTGCAGCGGCTCGTGCCCCGACCCACCGCCGGAGATCACCGCCACTTTGGGGGAGGTGGCCGGATGCTTGCGCTTGATAAAGCAGGGTTTGGGGTTGAGTTCGATAAGATCCGCGTGGGCTTTGGCAAACCCCTTAAGGCTCTCCTCGAGCAAGGTGTCGACGTGGTTGAGAAACTTTTTCATCGCTCTCCTCCTCGCGCTCTTTGCCCCATTCAACTCGATTCCCGGGTTTCCCGCAATACTTTTGTCAGCGCGCGGATGTCGGGCAGGATCCAATCCGGGCGGTAATCGACGGCGGCCAAATCCTCCGCGCGCGAAATGCCGCTGAGGACCAAGAGGCTTGGAATACCGGCGCGGACTGCGCCCAAAATGTCGGTCTCTAACCGGTCGCCGACCGCCACCACCTGCTGCGGTTCGAGTTTGAGGCGGGAAAGCGCCTGTTGGTACATGATCGGTTCCGGTTTGCCGACGATCAAAGGCTCGATCCCGGTGGCGCAGGTCAAAGCCGCGAGGATGGCGCCGTTGCCGTGGGTGATGCCAAACTCGGTCGGGAAGGTGGTGTCGGCGTTGGTGCCGACAAACGCCGCCCCCAAGTTGAGGTTCAAAGTGGCGGTGGCGAGCTTGTCCCAGGTCAGGGTTTCGTCCTTGCCCACCACCACCACGTCGGCGCGGAAGTCTCGGGTTTCTTTATGGCTCTTGGTCAAGGTGAAGCCCGCCTCGCGCAAGGGGCCGAGCAAGCCTTCTTCGCCTATGGCGTACACGCGCGTGGTTTTGGGATCGTAGCGTTCGGCCAGATAACAGGCGGTGGCGATGCCGGAGGTGAGGATTTCCTCTGGACCCACTTCTACCCCCATGCGCTTTAGCTTGGCCACGTAGCTTTCCGGCGTGGCGCTGGCGTTGTTGGTCGCCAGGATGAAGGAAAGCCTCAAGGCGCGCAGGGTGGTAAAGAATTCTTTCAAGCCCGGAAGGGGGGTATTGCCGTGCCACAGCACCCCGTCCATGTCGATGATCAAGGCGCGGATGTTAGTCAATAAAGGCAATTTTGCGTACACTGGGTGAAACGTTTTCAATTTGCGCCGCTTGCGAGTATAAATGATTTTCGCCATGATTCGACCTAAACTTCTCCCCCATTACACCATAGCCTCCGTCATTGGGGGGGAATGGGAGCGGATCCGAGGCATTCCCTATTGGCTCCCAGTCCGACCGTTTCCCACCAGCGGCACTGAGTATGGCCATCAGCCGTCAGCTTGCCGAGCTTCTTGAGGCGTGTTCCGATTGCCTGGTGCTGGACGAGACCGACTGGATTGTCTCCGAAGACACCGTAGTGCGGCCCGACGTCATGGTAATTTGCGGGCAAATCCACGGGGACTATCCTACAAAGGCCCCTGCGCTATCCGCACCACCTCCGCCAGCGCCGGAGTCTTCGGCGCGACGGCGGGCCCACGATAGCTCCTCAAAGGTTGGGAACTACGGTCCAGTCGTCGTGCCGCTTGGGCCGGATCGCGACTCGGGAGTCGATGAAGATAGGCATACCACTAGGGCCGCCGCCGGATAGTCGGAAGGGTTTTTAACTGCTCGCTAAGGACTTGCACACGGTTGTGTTTTTCCGGTTGGGCGTGTTCCCGGACGACAGGAATGGCCTGGAGAAGCCGAGTCAGATCACGGTGGACAAGATTCTGACGGTGCCCAGGGAGAAGGTGGGCCGGGTAATCGGGCGTCTCGATGACCGGACGATGGTCGAGGTCAATCGGGCATTGGCGGTCTTCCTGGGGATGGACTAACCAGGCCTCCCGGACGAATCCATGAAGCGCAGGCCTTGAACGAACTCGAAGGGCGCCACGATCCGGTTTTTCCCCACGCTGCCATTGCTGCGGTGAAAAACCTTTTGCCCCGCTCCATAGGAAGACCTAGACTTAGTCTAGGTGAAAAAACCGGGATCCACTCCATGCAGCAGGTCAACATCCACTACGCCAAGACCCTTTTTTCCAGACTGCTCGAAGCCGTCGAGCGGGGCGAGGAAATCATCATCGCCCGCAGCGGCAAACCGGTCGCCAGACTCTGTCCGCCCCGCAAATGGCATACTCCCCGCCGGCCCGGCGGCCTCCAAGGCAAGATCCGGGTCGAGAAGGACTTCGACCAGACGCCCAAGGAAGTGATCGACGCCTATTACGGGAGCGAACTGTTCCCGCCGGGGAAAGCAAAGTGAGGCTGCTGCTCGACACCCACGCTCTGATCTGGTAGCTGACGGACGATCCGGCCTTGCCTGAGGCGGCCCGAGACGCCATTACCCTGCCCGAGAACGAGGTTTATGTCAGTCACGTCAGCGCCTGGGAAATCGCGGTCAAGCGGCAACTGGGGAAGATAAAATTCCCCCGGGAGGACTTCGAGGACATCCTGGCCGCCAACCAGTTCGAGCCGCTGCCGATCCGCCTGACGCACATCCTCGCCCTCGGCAACCTCCCCATGCACCACCGCGACCCTTTCGACCGCTTGCTGGTGGCCCAGGCGGGCAACGACAACCTGATCCTGGTCAGCGGCGACCGCCAGATGGCTGCTTACGGAGTTCGCCTGCTGTGGAGCGCGATGTAAGGGACCCATGGATCGGCCGGAACCGGAACTGGCCAACAAGAAGCTCTTGCTGTCGATGAGCGTTTAAACGCTTCCTCATTGCTTTTGCTACTCGACCCACGCCCAATTGTAGGCAAAGCGCGCCCCCTTTCCAGATGCCATTTTCATGGAAAGCGATTTGAGCTTTGAGAAAAGCGGCGCCGCGCTTTCTCTAAAGTGTTTAGCGCGGCTAGGGACGCTGTTGTCGATGGGCCGCTGGACCACGTTGCGGCTGGATTTGTACTCGTTGAAACAGCCGCAATCAGGCTGTCCCAGCGCTGCAGATCATGAAAACATGGCCTGCAGCGCCGATCTCTTTTCTGCCGCTTAGTGCAGCAGCGGCAGCTGCTCTACCTCTACTTTTATTCCGAAGGTGAGCGGCCTTCTCTGAAGCTCAAAGTTTATCCTCAGGTTATGCCTCTCGCCTGCACCAAGAACGCCTTCTTCCGGCACGATGATGAAGTAGGGATCGCCCGCTTCCGTGTAGCCGTCCGGGTCGCGTCCCACTCCAACCCCTGGCTTCACTGAAATGCTCGGGTCGGTAATCACCAGCCGGACCGGCCCTGCGATGGCATCCCCTAGGTTCTCCACCGCGACCTGGATGAAGAAAACCCGGCGAATTCTGTCGTAAAGGGGTCGGGTGGAGTAGGTGATATTGAGCCGATCCGTGATATCGACCCAGGAGCCAATAAACTCAGCGGTGCAGGTCTTGTCGGCGTCCAGGGTGACTACCCCATCAGAACAATCTGCATCCCCACTCCAGCCGGCAAAGGTGGAACCTGGATCCGGGCTGGCGGTGAGGGGGACGACGGTGCCTTGGGGATAGGCCTCGCTGCAATCACTACCGCAGTTGATGCCTCCATCATCGCTGGTCACCGTGCCGTTGCCTGTGCCCGCCTTGGTGACGGTGAGGGTGTGGGTCGGCGGTGTGCCTTCACACTGGGTTGTCACAGTGGCGGCGGTGTCCATGGGGGTGATACTCACGGAGTTGACATTGAGGTAAGAGATGGACACCAGGGGGGCAGCGGGTATCTCTGGAGTCGCCGACGAGGCCGCAGGAGTGGCGCTGGTATCCATCCACAGGTCAGAGGTGCAACCCCAGATATTTCCGTTCCTGTCCAGTTTCAGGACCGAGACAACACCTACGCCAAAAGACCAAGTGCGACCTACTGCAATGTAACCGCCGTCGGAGGTCGGCTGGATGGCATTGGCCTGATCCACGGCCAATCCGCCATAGGCCTTCTGCCACTGGATATCGCCAGTTGCATCCAGTTTGAAGACCCAAGCATCGCTGTCTGTTGCGCCACCTCCGTGATTAAAGGAATAAGAATGCCCTGCCACCACATAGCCGCCGTCGGCAGTCCGCCGCACGGCGTTACCCGAATCGCTGGCCGGTCCGCCATAGGTCTTCTGCCACTGGATATTGCCAGCGGCATCCAATTTCAGGACCCAGGCATCCCAATCGCCTGCGCCAAAGGACTGCGTTGCACCCCCTACGATGTAGCCCCCATCCGGGGTCTGCTGAATGGAGGAGGCATAATCTCTACCTAACCCGCCATAGGCCTTCTGCCACTGCATGTCCCCGTCTGCATCGAGTTTGAAGACCCAGGCGTTCTGGGCACCCTCGTTTCCATATTGAAAACCTATCTGACCAGCCACCACATAGCCCCCGTCGGAGGTCTGCTGGATGTCGCCAGCCCCATCATAGCCTATACCGCCATAAGCCCTCTGCCACTGGATATTTCCATCGGCATCCAACTTTAGGATCCAGGCCTTATAATAACCCGTGCCGCAATGGGTTCCAGCCGCCACGATGTAGCCCCCATCCGAGGTCTGGTGGACGGCGTTTCCCCAGGACGAGGTGAAGGCGCAACCATAGACCTTCATCCACCGCACATTGCCATCTGCGTCCAGCCTGAAGACCAAGAGGTTGTTAACCTCTCCATAATATGCGAAGGCATCGGTAAAACCGGCGACGATGTAGCCCCCGTCTGTGGTCTGCTGGATAGAAGACGCTAGATCCCGACTCCCGGGAACCGCGCTATAGGCTTTCTGCCACTGGATAGTGCCCGTTGCATCCATCTTTAGGACCCACGCATCACGTGAGTTGGTCCAACCGGCTAGCACATAGCCCCCATCGGAGGTCTGCTGGACGGCGAAGGCTTCCTCGCCGGCTGACGTGTCATAGGTCTTGGCCCAGGTGGTGGGACCGGCCTCCACCGCCATAGCGGCAGCGTCGACCGTGAACGTGGCCAGCTCCACCCCCAAGGCAACTAGGACCAGATAGCGCACAAAACGGAAATAAGCTTTGACTTTTTTCATCTCTACCTCCTTTCAAGAGTGCATGGCGATGTCGGAGCCGCCGGCTCCGAAACTGAGCGTCGCCCCTCTCCCTCAAGGCCTCCTGAGTCTTTTCACTCCAAGACCCAAAATTCCGCTTCCCAAGAGAACCAGGCTGGTCGGTTCCGGAACCGAGCCGGGCGCACGTTGGTTGATAGAAATCCCATCGAGCCACAAGGTATCTGGAGTGAAGAGATCGAAATCACTTAGCGTAAAGGCCAGCTCCACATTCTGGCCTCCCCAAGTCCGGGCAAAGCGGGTAATGTCCTGGGTCACCCAAGTGCCCCCTAAAAGGTCCGCATTGGAAACGCCGCTTAACAGGTCCACCGTATCCGTAATACCCAAATCGTAAAGCTGGACCTGTAGGGTGTCCTGCGTGCTATCTGACGGCGTCCACTGGATCCAGAAGGTGATGTCCATGGTCCAGCCCGGTCCTGGCAGGCTGTCCAGGGTAAAGACCTGAAACAGGGTGGCCAGCCAGTCGGTGTCGTCGTTTTGCACCTGGGCCACGTAGCTGGAGCTGGGACCGGCGTGGGGAACAATCGAAAAGTGGGGGTCTAGGTTTGGATCGACGGGGCCGGTGGAGACGAGATCTCCGCTCCACCCTGTGAAATCCCCTGTCTCAAAGTCCCCGTTCGATGGCAGCGCCAAGGCCGGCGCCGTGAGATACAGGGACAGGCAAGTGACAGTCAACGTTTTTTTCATGTCAGTCCCTCCTGGGTAGTTGCAACAGTTAGTCGCATTTCTCTTCTGTAGGCAGACACGAACCTGCCTAATATTTTTACGCAAAACTCATGCCAATATCACCTAAGGTATTGATTTATGAAACTTTCTGATCACTCCGGCCAAGACAAATTTGAGTTTTTTGTAAAAAAAACTGACACCTTTGTGCGCGAGCGCCGGCGACCACGCAACCGGCGCTGATAGTACGCTAACGATCTTAACGGACACAGGACGGCTGGCTCAACCTTCCGCTAGCCTTTCACTCTTGCGAGATAGAGAAAGAGCCGGTCGGCGGTCTGGCGCCAGAGCCAGAGACAAATTCCGACCAGCGTGAGGAAAATAAGCGCCAGAGGCCCAAGAAAGAGGGCGCCCAGGAAGCGCAAGGGTTTGTATTTGCGAAACCAAAGGTCGAGGGGCAGGAAGAAGAGCAGGAGGAAGAGCAGAGTCAGGAGCAAGAGCCAGGCTGGGACCTTGAGGAAAAGGCCCCGGAGCCACCAGAGGAGAGCGACAAAGAAGAACGGAGAGAAGAACAGAGCGGCGGCACCTGCCCACTTGAGCCAGGGGTGCTCCTCGGCGAGGAGGCGGAAGGGCTTGAAGAACTGGTAGCGCCCCACCTCGAGCCGCCTCATGAGCCAGCAGGGTCTCTTCTCGAGCACATCCCGGATCGCCAGGAAGTTCCACTCCTCCTTGGGCGAGTAGTTCTCCCACGCTTCTTCCAGAAGTTGGCTCAAAGCCAGGGTGTAGCCCTGATACATCAAAGAAAAGGCCTCGGCCTCGGAGAAGCTGTCGAGATCGGTCCGAAGGCAAGAGAGGCGATAGACCATGCCTCCGGGACGGTCGACCGGGCCAGGGATTTTGGGAAGGCTTTGGGTCGATGTAACCTCTTGGCGGAGGTGGAAAAAGAAGAGCCTCTGGCACTGGAATTCTTGCCGGACCCGGCAGTAGATCTCCTCCCGGATCTTGTCCATCATCACATCGTTGGCCCTTGAGGCTACCTCAAAGGCCCGCCGGCTGAGGAGGGGTTGGTCTTCGAGCTGGCCAGAACCGTCGCTCACGATCAAATGGGTGCACTTCTCCCGGCAAAGGGCCCCTACCCCCTGGTTGTCGAAGACCCCGCCATCGGCGAGCTCGACCACGATCTCTTCCCCTCTCCGATTTTGGTAGAGCCCCCGGAGGGTCAAGGGGGAAAAGATCGCGGGGACAGCGGCCGAGGCGGCGACCGCCTCGGAAAGCTTGAGCCGGTTGAGCACTTCTCGGACTGAGCCCACGTCCTTGGGCCAGGGAGGACGTTGGCAGTCGTCCTCTTTGTGGCAGCTTCCATCGAATTTGAGGCGCGGCAGGCGGACGTTGGTGTCGATTTCCTTCATGCACTCCCGCTTCGGCGGTGTCTCCCCGACCCAGGCGCCGGTGAAGTGCCAGGGGTGGCCGGTGTTGAGACAGGCGGCGTTGATGATCAGGATCGGGATCTTGAATTTTCGCCTTAGGTTTTCCTGGCGGACGTCGAAGGTCTTGGGAAGATCGGGAGGAAAAATGTGGATATCTTTAAGTAAGATGCCCTTCTGGCAGGCGATGGGGTAGAAGAAGTGCTCGTCTAGGAGCTCGGCAAGCCGGTGGGTGCGGGTGTATTCTTCCAGGCCCATCTTGAAGTTGGAAAAGAGGGAGCCAAAGAGCCGGAGGCGAGGGTTTTTCTGGACCGCCTCGAGGAACTCATTGGTAAGTTCTTGGACGATGCCGACATAGGCCTCATGAGTCGGCTCGGGAAACTTCGGGTGGTTTCCCTCAAGGAGCTTCTTGAGCTTTAAGTAGTAGCAGGCGCCGACGATCGAACCGCCGGAGACGGTCGAGATTACTTCGATCCGCGAAAGCAATCTCCTTTCGGCCAGCGCCGCCAAGACGCCAAGATGGAAAAGGGCGGCCCGGAAGCCGCCGCCAGAGAGAGCAAGGCCCAGTTTTTTCTCTTTTTCCATTTTCTTTTCTCTGTCTTTTCTCTGAAGGTCATGATTTTTTTTACAGCCCCCCACTGTCAGGGCAATCGCAGAAATCTCATAACCTCGAAAAATTTGTAGTACCCTTGGACGGGAATAAAACCCCGCCCACGCGCACCCGCGAGCGCGCGTTGGCAGTCTGCGATGCGATTTTCCTAAACAAGGCCCGCTTTCCCACCATCGATTTGGTCGTCACGCGCCTGGGGTGAACAACCGCCGCCTGATCGGCGAGGTGCTCAAGGCCCTAGCCGAGCGCTTTCGCCTGGCCCGGCAGGAGGGCCAGCGCGAGGAACTGCGCCGCGCGCTGTTGGAACACACGATCGCCTTGCAGCACCACCCAGACGAGAACGCCCGCTTGCGCCAGGAACAGGCCCAGGCGGGGGACAGTTGCGCCTTTTGGAGCGCGAGAACGCGGTCTTGAGTCAAACGCTGGCCGGCAGCCAACAGGCAATCCTTGGCCCGGCCGGAGGAGAAAAAAGGACGCCGATTTACCCCGACCCCGCCGAAGAACGCCTGCGGATGCCTCGGGAGGGGGTAAAGCGCCGTTTTCGGATCGACGCCCACGAGGGGCCGGTGTTCGATGGGGAACTGGACTGAACCGATCCTTTGGCGCTGGATCCACCCGGAAAAGCGGCGTTGGTATCTGGTTTGGGTTGGCCGGGACCTGTTTGGGGATCGGGTGCTGATCCGCGCCTGGGGGAGCCTGGACAGCCGGCGGGGTGGGGAGAAGCGGGAAATTCCCGCGTCCGAGGGGAAATCGACAAGCGCCTGCACGCCATCGTCCGGCAGCGCCGGCAGCGGGGTTACGTTACATCGTTTGCGGCGGAAGCCCTTGAACCCCTCATCGGCGCCGTCGAATCGACCCTAACCTCCGGTTTAAGACCGAGCGCCTCAAGACGGCATCGCCCACTCCTCCCTGGAAAGGATCGAAACCTACCCAGCCTTCGGCTTGGGTCTCTGGGCATTGGCCTCCAGTTCGCCCAAAGGCGGGTGTAGGCTTTTGGCGAAAAGGCGTTCGACATGGTCGAGTGGTCTTCTGAGCCATTTAGAAGCCAGTAGAGACGATTTTTTGGGTAGGGTAAGAAAAAGTAGTGGGGTAGGGGGAAGGGCCGTTTCGCGTCTCTGAGGGCTTCTGAGAGGCTTTCAAGGCGATTTCTGCTTAGCGTTTTGTTTAAGAGCTTTTAGTTCAGAGCGCTGAGCACGGAGACAAGGAGGTCTCCGGCGCAAGCGCAATTTCTTCCAGAGCGCTGGAGGGTGGTTTGTAGCCCTTCCAGGCCAGGGAAGGCCTTAGCGCTTCGGGTTGAAACGAGGGGGTGGGGGTTGGGCTCGGTCTCTCTCTCTCGCGCGCGCGTTTCTAGAAAATGAATTTGAAACCCCTGCGAAACGGTGTTGATTTAAGCGATTTGACATGACGGACGTACGAGACAGTCTGAATTCGGGGCAGTGGGGTCGAATCGAAGGCGGAAAGGTCCTTGATTGGGGCATGTCCTGCCCGTTTGCCGATGTTTGGGCGCACCTATCCCCACAGTACCGCCAGGCGTTGCATGTTGTGGGCCATGACCAGCAGCGAGAAGTGCAATTGAGTCTTTGCCAGGCCGACATCACGGCAGCGAGCCATCGAGCGCCGGCACTTCCCGTCGGCAAAGATCCATTCGACCGCCGAGCGCACCACACTCCAGCGCCGGTTCATAGCCTTATCAGGCGCTGCCGAAAGCGCACCCGCGCCGTTTCGTCAGGCACCGGATCGGTGAGCGTCAGACCAAGAAAACACAGAAAGTCGATGCGCACGCGCGTCTGGGCTTCGACTTCGGCATCCGACAGATTAAACCACTGTTCAAGCAGCAGCATCTTGAACATGACCAGCGGCGGGTGCGAGGGACGGCCGGTATGGCTATAGAGACTGCCCAGCGGCCACTCGAAGGCAGACCCGTCGATCAGCCGCTCGATCTTGAGCAGCCAATGCTCGCTCAACACCCGCCCTGCCAACAGGTCGTCGCCAAAACCAATCTGTCGAGTGCGCTTGCTTTCCCTTTCTTTCTCCTCCGCAAACAATTCATCCTTCAGTCATCGCAGGAGCAAATTCGTTCTCAGGTTTCGCAGGACTTTCGAGAAAGGACTTAGACGGCTACTCAATGCCATTCTTGACGGGGATGTTGGGCGGCTAGTTATCACCCACAAGGATCGGCTGTTACGGTTTGGCGCGGAACTGGTGTTTGCCCTTTGCGAGGCAAAAAACGTCAAGGTGGTTATTCTGAATCAAGGCGAAGAGACGAGTTTTGAGGAAGATTTGGCCAAGGACGTGCTGGAGATCATCACGGTATTTAGCGCCAGGCTCTACGGCAGCCGATCCTGCAAGAACTAAAAGCTCATCGAGGGCGTAAGGAAGGCGGTTGAGTAGGCGCAAACATGATCCTTGCTCACAAGATTGCGCTTGCGCCCAATAACGTACAAGCAACCTATTCTCGAAAAAGCGTGCGGCGTGGCGCGCTTTGCCTACAACTGGACGCGGGTCGAATGGGGCAGGCAGTATGAGGCATGGAAAGCCAACCCAGCTTTACCCAAACCTACCGAAGCGGCGCTATGTCGGTAACTCAACGCGATCAAGCGCGAGCGATTTCCCTGGATGCTGGAAGTCACTAAATGCACTCCGCAACAGGCGATTCTTCCGCTGGGCGACGCATTGTTGGTCGCACACGTTATCCGAAGTTGCGCAAAAAGGGCAAGCACGACCGCTTTACGCTTACTAATGAACAGTTCCGCGTCGAAGGCTCGCGCATTCGCATCCCCAAGCTCGGCTGGGTGCGCATGCGCGAACCTTGATCTTGCGATCGGAGTGAAACCAGCTTCGATGAAGCAGGAAGTCAGCTTCGGACATGTCTGAGCAGGTTCGAGTAAGTCTGACGGAACGGTGAAATATTACGTGCTCATCTATCCCGAGCTCACAGTCGCCAAAATTTTCAAGCTCCACCAGGGACGCCTGATCAAACAGCACGATGCCGGCAGCGACCAATGTCCAACTGCCTGATCGAATTTGATTTCGCGCGCAGCTGGCCGTGAGCGGCCTCTAGGTTCCCTACGTCCAGACGGCTGGTTATAATGGCTGCCTCTGAAGCTTTCGCCTATCGCCATGGCAGACACCGACAAACCCTGGGGCGGGCGGTTCGCCCAGCCCACCGATCGCTTCGTCGAGGAGTTTACCGCCTCGGTTGGCTTCGATAAGCGCCTTGCACTCTACGACATTCAAGGTTCGGTTGCCCACGCCAAGATGCTTTGCAAGGTCGGCGTGTTGACCCAAGCCGAGTGCCAGGCGATCGTCCAAGGTCTGGAGCAGATCGCCTCCGAAATCGAACGTGGGGAGTTTTCCTGGTCGGTGGCGCTGGAAGACGTGCACATGAACATCGAGGCGCGCCTTACCGAGCTCATCGGCGAGGCCGGTAAAAAACTCCACACCGCCCGCTCGCGTAACGATCAGGTGGCGACCGACCTGAGGCTGTGGCTACGCGATCAGATCGACCGGATCGGCGCCGAACTCAAGCGCCTTTTGACCGCGATTTTGGACGTGGCCGAGCGCGAGGCGGAAACCATCCTGCCTGGATTTACCCACCTCCAAGTCGCCCAGCCGATCACTTTCGGCCATCATTTGTTGGCTTGGTTTGAGATGCTAAGCCGCGACGCCGAGCGCTTGGCCGACTGCCGGCGGCGGGTCAACGTGATGCCCTTAGGGGCCGCTGCCCTGGCCGGGACTTCCTTTCCCATCGATCGGTTTTACACCGCCGCGCTGTTGGGGTTTGAACGGCCGGCCGCAAACTCCTTAGACGCCGTCTCTGACCGCGATTTTGCCATTGAGTTTCTAGCCTGCGCCGCCCTACTAATGACCCACCTGTCGCGTATGGCTGAGGAGCTGGTGCTGTGGACTTCGCCTTTGTTCGATTTCGTCGAACTGCCGGACGCTTTCTGCACCGGCAGTTCGATCATGCCGCAGAAGAAAAACCCGGACGTGCCGGAACTCATCCGCGGCAAGACCGGCCGCGTCAACGGCCATCTGATGGCGCTTTTGACGCTGATGAAGGCCCAGCCCTTGGCTTACAACAAGGACAACCAGGAAGACAAAGAACCTCTGTTCGACGCTGTAGATACGGTGTTGAGCTGCCTGCGCGCCTTCGCCGATCTGGTGCCTAATCTTCAGCCTAAACGCGAGAACATGCGCCGGGCCGCCGAGCGTGGGTTTGCCACCGCCACAGATCTGGCCGATTATCTGGTCCGCAAGGGCGTTCCGTTCCGCGACGCGCACGAGATCACCGGCCGCGCCGTCCGCCTGGCGCTTGCGCAAGGCGGCGATCTGGCCGGGCTGAGCCTGGAGCAGTTGCAGCGCTTGTCGGACAAAATCGACGCGGACGTTTATGATGTCTTGACCTTGGAAGGGTCGGTAGCTTCCCGCGCCCACTACGGTGGCACCGCTCCCGCTCAGGTCCGGCAAGCTATCCTGGAGGCCCGCCGCCGGTTAAGCCTTTGATCTCAGCTTGGCCGATTGTGCCATACTGTGAGTATCCAGTCAGGTGGGAGAGGAAGCGATGTCCGCTACTTTGGATGATCTGGTCGTCGCGTTGGAGAAGGCCCCCATCGGGGTGTTGGTCCTCAAGAGAGGGCGCATTGCCTGGCTCAACGAGGCGCTTGCGGAACTCGTGGGTCAAACCAAGGCCGAACTGATCGGCCGGCCGCTGCTAGACTCCCCGTTGGCCGCCTGGCAAGGGACGCTGGTGGAAGTCTCCACGGCTGCCGGCCCGCGCTGGCTGCAGCGCCACCTTGTGGCTCTCGCCGCAGGCGAGGTCCTCTATTTTCAAGACCTCACCGAGGCAATCGAGCTAAGGCAAACCGTCGCGGAGCTGCGCGCTCGCCTTGCGAGCTTGGAAACCGCCGATCCGGTCACCGGCCTGCTGAATCAGCGGGCGATCCGCAAAGAGTTGGATCGGCAGATCAGCCGCAGCCGCCGCTATGCCAATCCCCTCGCCGTTATCCGGTTAACCCTAGAGGCCGAGGGTGCGCCCGAGTACCGGCAGGAACGGCTGCGGGCGTTTGGTCGGGCGCTCAAGGACAAGCTGCGCTGGGCGGACGAAATCGGCGTGCTCGAGCCAAATACCTTTTTGCTGGTGCTGCCGGAGACCTCGCTGGACGACGCCAAGCAACTGGCGGTCAAGCTGTTGAGCGATCGCGCCGCTTTCCAGCTTCAGGACGGCGAGAAAGTCCGGTGCGGCGTTGCCGCCTGGGAAAAAGGCGACGATCCGGGTAAACTCTTAAAGCGCGCGCAAGAAGATCAGGACTTAGACTTGAGCGCCTTATTGTCCTGACCCTTGGCGCCTCAATCTCACCCTCCCATTCACTTGGCCGCTCCCGGCGGGGAAATCAGCCGCAAGGACCTTCGCGCATTGGTCTGCCGCTTTCTTCAGCTTCACCGGCAGCGCTTGCTCCACTTAAGCGCTTGGCTGACGCCGCGGCAACGCGATTGCCTGGAAATTTTGCCGCTGCTGTTGCACTGCAACCATCCGGCTCTGCCCGGTTACCGTAGCGGCCAAGCCCCGGCGGGGATAAACGCCTACTCCGTAAGCCGCACCGCTCACAAAGCGGCCCAGCGCCTGGCTCCAGGATTCGCCTACCGGCGCAAAGCCGTTCTGGCGCCTCCCATCCGCGGCTTGTTTCTGATGGGCAGCGCCGGCAGCATCGCCTACTCATACCATAGCGATTTGGACGTCTGGGTCTGCCACCGCTCTGATCTCAAGGAAGAGGAGCGCGCGGAGTTGCGCGCCAAGTGCGAGGACATCGCAAGCTGGGCGGGCACGGAGGGGCTTAAGGTGCATTTTTTTCTCGTCGATCCTGAAGGTTTCCGCCAAGGGCGGTTGGAGCCTTTATCTGCGGAAAGCTCAGGCACTACCCAACACGGCCTGCTTTTGGAAGAGTTCTACCGCACTGCGGTGCATCTGGCCGGCGGCAAGCTGCTGTGGTGGTTGGTGCCGCCGGAACAGGAAAACCGCTACCGCGGATACGCCGATTACCTGCTCGCGCGGCGGTTTGTCGATCCTGACTCGGTTATCGATCTGGGAGGGCTAGAGCGGGTGCCGGCTGAAGAATTTGTCAGCGCCGGCCTGTGGCATTTGTACAAGGCGCTGAGCTCGCCCTATAAGGAACTGCTTAAACTCGAACTCTTGCTCGATTACGCCGCCGCTTACCCACAGCCGAATTGGCTTGCTGCCTGGATCAAGGCGGAAGTGTATGCCGGGCGGTTGGAAGCCGAACGGCTCGACCCTTATCTTTGCCTGTACCGCCGCATCGAACAAAGCGCCTTAGCGCGAGGGCGCGGCGAGCTTTTGCCGCTGCTGCGGCGCAGTTTTGGCAACAAGATCGCGCCGGCGCTGAACCATCCCGAGCACCGCTCCAAGTGGAAAGCGCTTTTATCCGCCTTGGGGTTGGAAAACTTCGCCAGCTCGGCCGGTGCCCGCCTTGAGCGGATCGAACAAGCCGATGAAGAGTGGCAGATTCTGGTCAAAGCGCTCGAACAAGACTATCAGCGCCTGCGCCGTTTCGTCTTCCAACACGGCCTTGCCGAACCTGCCGGCGAGGATCTGCTGTTGCTCGGGCGCAAACTGCAAGCGACTCTAGAGCGGCGTCCGAACAAGGTGGACGTCGTGCGGTTGGTGCCGGAGGGCGGTCTTCCTGAACTTGCCTTGAGCGTGCGCCGAGAGCGCGCTTTAGATGGCCGCTGGTATTGGCGGCTCGAGCGCGGCGACGACGCGGACGCCGGCCGCCCGCTGTATCAGGCCAGTCACCTTGTTCAAGTGATCGCCTGGGCGCAGGTGAACGGGATCGACCGCCCAGGAACCCAGTGGACCCTGCATCCTGGCTCGCTGCCGCTGACGACTTCCGAGTTGCGGTTTCTCAACCAGAACGTGCGCCGCTTGCTGGAGAAGCGGTCAAAAGCGCCGCTTTCGGCTTATCGTCAGCCGCCTCGCCTGCAAGCGGCCGCTCTGTTTCTGAACCTCGCCGCGCCCACCCGCCCGCAGCGCGGCGGATTTTCCATCGCCAGCGAGCGCTTTGACCCTTTAAGCTACGGCGCCGAACGCCGCGCCTTGGTGCAGCATGTGGAGCTCTTAAGCATCAACTCTTGGGAGGAAATCCAGGTCGATCGCTACCACGGGCTGGAAGGACTGCTCGATTGCCTATGCCGCCTGTACGAACAAGGCGGCGCAGAGATGGCGCTTGCAGCGCACTGTTTTTCTTCTCCGGCCTTGGCCTTGCGCGTGCTCGATCTGTACCAAAACTTAAGTCAGGTCTTGCGCGCGAATCCGGCGAGCTGGTTTGTCCTGCGCGGCGGGGTTTGTCTGTACGTGTTTTGCCTGCGCGAGGGGCGCCTAATCTGGTGGCCGTGCGAAGACGAGGCGGCGTTGGAAGAGAGTTTGGGATCAGCGCGCGCGGACTTTACCCCGGTGGTTTTCGACCCGCAGGCCATGCAAGATTCTCCGCTGCCTTTTCTGTATCGCCACAACCGTCCCGGCAAAGTGCAGTTGTTTTTAAGGCCTTACGCCAACGGGACGGAAGTGTTCGTGCTCGACGAGCGCGGTGCGCTGTACCGGCAAAACTGCCCCGGCGCTCCTCCGCAGATCGTGCTGCAGCGCTACGCCGTACTGCTCGAAGCGCTGGCGCGGCGCTACCCGGCCGGCGGCGCCGTCGAATATGCGTGGCTCGAGGCCAAGCCTAAGAGTTGGCAGATGAAAGCAGCGCATCCCCCTCAACCCCAAGAGCCTGCCATTCAGGTGCGGGTGTACGCCGAGGAACTCGCCGGCGGCCCGCCTAGGTTTACCTTGGTGTGCAACGAGCGGGTATTCTCCTCCCTAGAGCTGGGCGAGCGCGTTTTCGCCGAGGCCGCGCGCTATATCCGTAAGCTGCGCCAAAGCGGCGAGCAATACCCTTGCTATGTGAGCGATCTTAACGTGCCTGCCCGCGTCCTTGGCCTGACCCACCCCGACCTGCTCCACACCGCTTGTCTACTCGCCTACAAGCGCAAGGTCGAACAGCGCTTGAATCAATAAAGACGCGCCTCAAGCCACCGGTTAAGCCAAGCGATTTCTTCGGCGCAGACCGAGTGGGGCATGGGGAAAACCCGCCAACTCACCCGATACCCCTTATGCTCCAAAATCAGACGGCTCTGTTCGGCCAAAGCCAGCGGCACGATCGGATCCTGGTCGCCGTGCGCCATCAAGATCGGCGGCGCGTGCGGGGAAGCCTGCGGAAACTCCTCGGGCAGCGCAAGATAAGCCGACAAAGCGACGACGCCGGCCAAGGGCGGCTCTTGCCTGGCTCCGGCTTCCAGCGCCATCACACCACCTTGGGAGAAGCCGCCCAAAACGATCCTCCCGGGGTCGATGCCGGCGGCAATCTGGTCCTCGATCACAGCTTGAATCAGCTCTTGCGAGTGGCGGATACCCGCGGCGTCCACGTGGCGCCTAAGGTCGGGGGAGACGATGTCGTACCAGGCCCGCATCCGCATCCCGCCGTTGATGGTGACCGGCCGCATCGGCGCGTGGGGGAAAACATAGCGGATCGCGCCCGGCAGCTTGAGTTCGCGAGCGAGGGGTTCAAAATCGTGGCCGTCCGCTCCTAGGCCGTGCAACCAGACGATACAGGCCGTAGGATCGGGGCCGGTTTCCACGACGATCGCGCTTAGTTTCTCTCTCATGCCCATTCGCTGCGGTTGACGATTCCAGTTCTGGGGCGGTAAAAAGACGTGTCGACTCCAATCGAACAGGAAATACCGCTATGATTCAGCTCGATCTAAACGAGGCCGAGAAAGCCTACCTCATCGAGACCTTAGAAAGCTACCTCTCGGATCTGCGCTACGAGATCGCCGATACCGATTCGCAAGACTTCCGCGAACAGCTCAAAGCCAAAAAGGCCGCTTTAGAAAAAGCCTTGACCTTTCTTAAACAGAGCGCTTGAGCTACAAGCTGCGCGCGCGCAGGAACGCCTGGGTCGAGATCGCCGACCAGGCCGAAACCTGGCTGCGGAAGCGGCGGAAGGACTCGTACACCTTGCCCGCCAAAGGATCTTGGGCGGCGATCTCGGCGACCACCTCCTCGGAAAGCGCCTTGAGCTTCTTGAGCACTTCGTCCGGCAGCGCTTTGAGCTGCACCTTATGCTGGTTCACCAAGGTCTCCAGCGCCTGTTGGTTGCGCGCGGTCAATTCGGCCTGCATGTCTAAATTGGCGGCCTGGCACGCGGCGAGCACCACCTGCTGCAGGTCTTTGGGCAGGCGCTCGAACGCCGGGCGATTGATAAAGCACTCGATCACCGACCCCGGCTCCTGCCACCCCGGATAGTAATAATATTTGGCCGCCTTGTGCAGGCCAAAGGCGAGGTCAATGTAAGGCCCCACCCACTCGGTGGCGTCTATGGTTCCCGACTGCAAAGCGGTGAACAGCTCGCCCCCGGGGATGTTGACCGGGGTGCCGCCGGCGCGCTTGAGCACCTCTCCGCCCAGGCCTGGGATGCGCATCTTGAGGCCTTTTAAGTCTTCCAGGGAGCGGATCTCGCGGTTGAACCAGCCGGCCATCTGGGTTCCGGTGTTGCCAGCCGCCGCCGGTATCAGGTCGAAGCGGGCGTAAAGCTCGCGCCAAAGCGCCATCCCACCGCCATAATACAGCCAGGCGTTGACCTCTTCGGCCGTCAAACCAAACGGCACCGCCGAGAAAAACTGAAACGCCTCGCCCTTGCCTTTCCAGTAATAAGCGCCGGCGTGTCCCATCTCCGCGGTGCCGCGGGAGACCGCATCGAACACCTCGAACGCCGGCACCAGTTCCCCTGCGCCGAACACCCTAACCCGAATCCGGCCGCCGCTCATCTCGGTGATCAGCTGCGCCAGACGGTTGGCGCCGGTGCCAAGTCCCGGAAAATTCCTCGGCCAGGCGGTCACCAGCTTCCAGCGCAGTGGCCGGTCTGCCCCAACCACCGCCGGCGCCGCCAAGGCGGCGCCGGCCAGCGCGCTCAACCCGAGCCGTTTGACGAATTGGCGACGCTGCATCTTGCCCCCGCTAGACATCGGCATACGCCGGATCGTCCACCGCCGCGAACCGATAGCCGTGATACAAACAGTGATCCAACCATTTAGCTAAGAAATAATTAAGCAGCCATTTGCGCTCCAGAGCTTCCGGGCCGGCCGGCGTCGGTTGGATCGCCCGTTCGCAATCGCCCAAAGCCTCCACCATCCGCGCGTCCAGATACACCCGAAACTTCAGCGCCGGTTCGAACACCGGCTGGGAGCCGTGCCGCAGGCAGTAGCTGAGCTCTAAGGTCATAGTGTACCTTCCTCTATCCTTCAGTTCGAGGTGCAGCGTTGGTTTGTTTCCTAACTGCGCCACCGCCCTCTGCGACAGGCGCGGCAGGTGGGGAATCAGGCGCAGCAGCTTGCGGTAGTTCGACTCGCAGATTTCCTGCAGGCTGCGGAATTTATTGGCGGGCTTCAGGCGAGGCATGGCGTAAAAATGGCTCGCGATAACAGGCGTAAGAATCGTCGGTTTCCCATAGCGCCACTTCGACCACCGGGTAGCCTTTGGCCCGAACGTGCTCGAAGATCAGCCGTGCCAGAACTTCGGCGGTAGGGTGCTCAGGCAGCGCGAGGAAGCGTTCGCCGGCTGCGCGCAGCAAAGGCACCAAGGGGTCGGCCTCGTGCAAGAGCAGGGTGTGGTCGAGCTTCTCCTTTACGAACTCGGCCACCGCCTGTTTGAGTTCGCCAAAATCGCACACCATCCCGCGTTCGTCCAAGCGATCGGCGGATGCGGTCACCGCGGCCTTGACGCTGTGGCCGTGGAGATGCCGGCACCGGCCTGGATGATTCAGCAAGCGGTGGCCGTAGCAGAACCGGACCTCCTTGGTGACAAAATACCTGCCCATGATTTTTTTACTAGCCCTCGCTCTTGATGCCTTTGATCGCTGCCGCGACTTCGTATTCCCCGTCGCGTTCCTCCACCCGAAGCACTTCCACGAACGCTTCCAAGGGGGGAGTGATCGGATTGGCCGGCGCGATTTTGATCTCTAAGGCTTTGCCGATCTCGATGGGACGGGGAGAAACAAACGAGATCCCGCCGCCGCTTAAGTTTTGGCACGTGGCCTCAAAGACCTCGGCGGACTGAGGGAAGCGATATGTCATTTTACACCCGGTCTTAATCCGCATAAACTGGCGCCGCTCGCCGTTTGATTCCAACATATTCACCCCTTATCGCTATGAACTATCCTACAGCATAGCGTAAAGCGCAGAAGTTGGGTTATTGTCCAAGCGCTCGATTCTAGTAGGGTGGGTAGGAAATCGCGAGGATGAACTATGCGGATCTTGATCGTCGAGGACGAGCGCCCCTTGGCCGAGCAGCTCCAGCGCTTCTTTGCGCGCAAGGGCTTTGCCGTGGATATTGCGTTGACCGCCGGCGAAGGGCGGTATCTAGGCGAGGAATGGCCGATCGACGTGGCCGTGGTCGATCTGGGTCTGCCGGACGGCTCCGGCCTGGACTTGATCCGGACGTGGCGCGCTAAGAATCGAGCTTTCCCGATCCTGATTTTGACCGCGCGCGGGCGCTGGCAGGAGAAGGTCGAGGGGCTGGAGGCAGGGGCCGACGATTATCTGGTCAAACCCTTCCATTACGAGGAACTATGGGCCCGAATCAACGCCCTGATCCGGCGCGCCGCCGGTCAAGCCCACCCCATCATCCGCCACGGGCCGATAGAATTGGATACGGTCGCGCAAACAGTGCGTCTTGAGGGCAATCCAGTGGAGCTGACCGCCTACGAGTACAAGGTCTTGGAATACTTGATGCTTCATCCCGGTAAAGTGATCTCTAAAACCGAACTGACCGAACACCTTTACGCCGAGGATTTTGAACGCGACAGCAACGTGCTGGAGGTGTTCGTCGGCCGCCTGCGCAAGAAGCTCGACCCGGAAGGGACGTTGAAACCCATCGAGACCTTGCGTGGGCGCGGCTACCGCTGGGCGCTTGCCCCCTCATGATCCGCGGTTCCCTGCAACTTCGCCTGCTGCTGGCCGCCGGATTCGTGCTCATCGCTTTCTTGGGGCTGACCGGCATCGCGCTCGAGCGCGCTTTCGGCGAGGCCGCCCGCAAAGCCATGCAGGAACAGCTCAAAGTTCACGTCTACGCTTTGCTTGCCGCCCTCGATCTGGACCGCAAGGGCCGGCTCAAGCTTTCCCTTACCCTACCGGAGACCCGCTTCGCCAGCCCGGGGTCGGGGTTGTATGGTTTCATCTTCATGCGCGACCAGCTTCTCTGGCGCTCCCCTTCGGCGTTGGCGATCGACCTGGCCCCCCAGCGCGTGGGGCCGGGAAAAATCCTGTTCGTCCGCGAGCGCGGCGAGCCCGGCTTGTGGGTGTTGTATTACGGCGTCACCTGGGAGACTGTCCGGCGCCGGCGTTTTCCCTTGGTATTGGCGGTCGCCGCCGACGCCGGCGCGCTCACCCGCGAGGTCGACCGCTTCCGCCTGACTTTATGGCGCTGGCTGGGGGGGTGCGGCCTGCTCTTGCTCGCGCTTCAGGCCGGCGTCCTGCGCTGGAGCCTGCGCCCCTTGCGCGCCGTCGCCGCCGATCTGGAGGCGATCGAAACGGGGCGCAAAACCTATCTGGAAGGCCCTTATCCCAAAGAACTTTCGAGCCTGGTGAGCAACCTCAACGCTCTGCTTCGCAACGAACGTGCCCATCTCGAACGCTACCGCGCGCGCCTGGCGGATCTGGCCCACAGTTTAAAGACGCCGCTGGCGGTGCTTCGGGGTTTGTGCCAGAATCAGCCGTTGCCGCCGCAGGTTCAGGCGATTTTGAGCGAGCAGCTCGACCGTATGCAGATGCTGGTCGATTATCAGCTGCAGCGGGCAGCGGTGCGCGGCGGCGGCCGCTTGACGCCGATCCCGGTCTGGCCGGTGCTGGAGCGGATCTGCGCCAGTCTGGACAAAGTCTACGCCGACAAAAAGGCGCGCTGCGTTCTAAAAGGCGATAAAGCCGCCAAGTGCTTTCTGGAAGAGGGCGATCTGTATGAACTGCTCGGCAATTTGCTGGATAATGCCTACAAATGGTGCCGCGGCCAAGTGGCGGTTGCGGTCGTCCAAACCTCTAAGGGCCGCGGCTTGCGCCTGACGGTGGCAGACGACGGTCCTGGGATTCCAGAAAATCTACGCGGCGAAGTGGTAAAGCGCGGCATCCGCGCTGATGAGGCCATTCCGGGCCATGGCATCGGCCTGGCGGTGGTCGCCGAGCTCATCCGCCTCCACCGCGGCACGCTGCGCTATATTGATGGCCCTTTAGGCGGCGCCTGTTGGGAAGTCGTCCTGCCCGGTCCGGTCTGAACCCGCACGAGGAACGCGATGCCAAACCAAGACTATCTTTACCAAATCCTAGCGGAAGAAGTCGCCTACCAGGGGTTCTTCCGGCTTATCCGGTTCAAGCTGCGCCACACCCTGTTCCGCGGCGGCTGGAGCAAGGTGCTCACGCGCGAGTTGTTCTGCCGCGGCAACTGCGTGGCGGTGGTCGCCTACGATCCCATCGCCGATCGAGTGGTGCTGATCGAGCAGTTTCGGGTCGGCGCCTTGCCGCAGGCCGATCCCAAATGGATGCTGGAGATCGTCGCCGGCGCGATCGAGGAAGGCGAAACCGCCGAAGAAGTCGCCCGCCGCGAACTGCTCGAGGAGGCCGGCCTCAGTCCTATCGAGCTTAGGTTGATTACCGAGTTCTACACCAGCCCCGGCGGCTCTTCGGAGAAGATCAGCTTGTTCTATGCCCGGGTGGACGCCGCCCAAGCCGGAGGCATTCACGGCCTAGACGCCGAGGGCGAGGACATTCGGGTGCACGTATTTGGCTTCGAGGAAGCCTTTGCGATGGTGGAAAGCGGCCGGATCAATTCGGGGATCCCGATTCTTGGCCTGCAGTGGCTGGCGCTAAACCGCGAGCGTCTGCGGCAAGCTCTTCCAGGAACACCTCAAGCTGCGCCAGGGTGATCGGTTTGAGCCCTAAGGCTTCGGCCTCCGAAGTGGCGGCCAGGGAAACCTCGCCCTTTGTCTCCGGTCCGACTCCGAGCTTTAAGCAGGCAAGGTCCATGAGGCGCACGCAGGCCATGAGCCAGTCGCTTTCGGCCAGTTCTTCCAGATGATGATCGCGGGCGATGCGCGCGTATTCTTCCGGCAGGTTCCACTGGAGGATGAGCTTGGCGCCAAACTGCGGGTGCAAAGCCGTCACCGCTTCCTCGATCAGCGCTGGGGTCAATTCTCCGGTCTTTGCGCTCAGGCACTCCAACGCGCGCAGCACGAACAGCTCGCCTAGATCGTGGAACAGGCCGGCCAAAAACGCTTCCTCGGCGCGCTCGCCTTGGCCGAGGCGCTCGGCCAGAAAGCGCGCGCCGCAGGCGCTAAGATAAGTGCGCGTCCAAAGCTGCCTGAGCATTTCCCGATACGGCGGCCGTTCACCGCGATACGCCAGGCTTTGGGAGGCCGCAAACGCCAAGCTCACTACCCGCTTCATCCCCAAGCGCAGCACCGCGCGGCTCAAGGTGTCGGCCTTGGCCAGTCCCCGGTACAGGGCCGAGTTGGCCAAGCGCAGGACTTGGGCCGCTAAGGTGGGATCCTTTTCGATCGCCGCGACGATTTGCTCCATGCTGACGCGCCCGTCGTTCTTGAGGCGTTCCAGCTCCAACGCCACCGGATGGAACACCGGCAGTCTGCTGCTCAAGGCGGCAAACTGCTCCTCCAGAAGCTCGGTTAGGGGTTTTTCTTCCATTTCACTTCTCTCCCAAAGTTCCCACCAAACGCAGGATTTCTTTGACCGGCCTGGGTTTGCCCAGGCGCGGCAGACACCTTAAGATTTCGTGCGGGGTGGTCAAGCCTTGCGCTGCCTTGGCGATGCCGTCCTCGAGCAGGGTGATCAGCCCGGAGGTCTCGACGCTGATCCTGCGGATTTCCGAGGAAGTCTTCTTGGCCAGGATGGCTTCTTTGACCGGCTCGTTGAGCACCAACAGCTCGTGCACCCCGATCCGCCCGAGGTAGCCGCTGTAGTGGCACCGGCTGCAGCCTTTGCCCTGGCGGAACTCGGCGCCCGCCGTATCGCTTCCTTTGAGCCCCATGCGCCCAAGCTCGTGCGGCGTAGGTTTATAGGGCTCGGCGCAGCTTGGGCAGACGCGCCTGAGCAATCGTTGCGCGAGCACCGAGACCACGGTCGAGGAGATCAAGAAGGTCTCGATCTCCATGTTCATCAGGCGCAGCAAGCCTCCGATCGAGTCTTCGGTGTGAAAGGTGGTGAGCACCTTGTGGCCGGTGAGCGCGGCTTGAATGGCGGTCTCGGCCGAGAACCGGTCGCGCACCTCGCCCAGCACGATCACGTCCGGGTCTTGGCGCACCATGTGCTTTAAGGTTTCCTCGAAAGTCAGGTTGATCTTGGGGTTGATCGAGCACTGGCCGATGCCGTCGATGACGTATTCGACCGGGTCTTCAGCCGTGATGATGCTGTGCTCCGGGTCGTTCAAGTACTGCACGCAGGCGTACAAGGTCGTGGTCTTGCCCGAACCGGTGGGACCGGTGATCAGGATCACCCCGCTGGGAATGTCCAGGGCTTCCTCCTGAAAGCGCGCCAAAATCTTGGGCGCCATGCCCAGCTCGCGGATGTCCAAAAGCTCGGCCTTGCGCGCCAGCAGCCTAAGCACGATCTTCTCGCCGAACACGGTGACGAAGAACAAAACCCGCACGTCGCAGCTTGCTCCGGTTTTGGGGTCTTCGAACACGAACCCGCCCCCTTGGTGCCTTCGGCGCTCGGTGATGTCGGCGCGGCACAGCACTTTCAGACGCGCCGAGAGCGGCGCCAACAGCTCGAGCGGCAGTTCCTTGTGCACGATCAGCACCCCGTCCTGGCGCCAGCGCACCCGCAGCTGGCTGCGCATGGGTTCGATGTGGATGTCGGAGACGCCCGCTTCGAGCGCTTTCAGGATCAGCTCGTTGACCAGGCGCACCGCGGTGGCCTCGTCTTCGACGCTGGGTTGCTTTTGCAACCTGCGGCTGGCGGCAAAGGCGGCGATCGCCGCCTCCAGGGCGCGGCGGGTGGCGATCGCCGGAATCACCGCGCCGAAGACGCGTTCGGCCTCGTCCCGCGCCTTGGCGTTTAAGGGGTCTTGGAACGCTACGACAACCCGGCCGTCTTGCGTCCTGACGGGAACGGCCCGGTGTTGCTGGCACCATTCGGGGGTGATCTTGACCAGCAGGCCGCGGTCGAGCGCGGTGAATTCGAGCTCTTCGACCTGAAATCCGAGTTGGTCGGCGAGCACCTCGACGAGCTTGGCTTCAGGCAAGAAATGCTTTTCGACCAGGATTTCCCCGAGGCGCTTGCCGGCGTTTTCCGGCTCTTGTTGGAGCTGGAGCGCGGCCTCCAGCTCGCGCGGCCGGATCAGCCCCAGCTCCACTAACAGCTCGCCTAGCGGGAGGGCGCTTGGCGCTTGACGCAGCGCTTGGCGCAGCTGGTCTTCGCTTAAGTAGCCGAGCTCTTTGAGCACTTGCACCAGGGAATAAGATCCCTCCAGCTTGGCTTGCACTTTCAAGGCGTAGCGCAACTGCTCCGGCGCGATCGCGCCTTGCTCGATTAAAAGCTTGCCGATGGGGTTGAGGGTGGAGTTCATTGGCATCCTCCGGGAGCGTCGACTTTGACGAACAGGCGCAAAGAGCGCGCTTGGGTCTGGTAGCGGTGGGCGGGAATTTCGGTGGAGCTTAAGTCTTCGTCCAGCCCCGATGCGCCCAATTCCACCCAGCGGCCGAGCGGGGCCTCGAGAACGGTCTTGGCCGCGTGCACCGCAAGCTCGCCGCCCAAGCCTCCAGGGCGCCTTGCCCAAGGGGAGATCTCAAGCCGCACCCGGCAGCCGATCAACTTAGGTATCACCTGAAAACCGGTGGTGGCCGGAAGATACTCGATGCCGCCGACCGCCTGCGGTCCGAATAAATGGATGACGGGAACTGCAAATTCTTGGCCGACGGCGATGAACGCCGGCTGGCCTTCTGTGGTCTCGAGGCGCTGCTTAGCGCCTAGGCTGCCTTGCGAGCGCGTCTCGTATACCCTGGCTTGGGCGCGCGCGTTTTGGTCGGCCTCGATGCCCGCCTGGGCGTTGAGTTCTTCCAGGCTGAAGCGGTCGGTCTGCAGCACGGTGACGGTCAGGCGCTTTGGGGGGCGGTCCAAAGCGGCGATCAGCCCTTTGAGTTCCTCGATCCGCGCCGGGCTGGCCTGAACGAAGAGGCCTTCGGGCACGGCGACCAAACGCTCGGTTTTTGCCAAGGTGGGCGCAAGGGCTTGGACCAGTTCGCCGGGCAGGCGGTGGCGGACCGGGAGAATAGCGGTCTCGGCTAAAGCGGAGGCCAGCCAGACCAAAGCCAAAGTGACAATCCATCCGATTTTAAACATCTTGCTTGCCCAGGCGAATCGATTATGATGAAGCTTACTTTTAATTGTAGTCGGAGATTGGCCGTGCAACGGACCCGCTTGGTCGAAGTTTGGACTGGGTCTTTCTGGGGGCCTTTGGCGCTGATGGCCGCCACTCGTTTTCATCACTTCGGGAGCGTGCAAACCCTGCCGGACGCCTCGCTGGCGGCTTTTTTCTTGGCGGGATTGGCGGGTTCCCCGCGGTGGGGCTTTGTTGCTCTGGTGGCGGCTGCCGGGCTGATCGACTGGCTGGCCATCCGCTACGGGGGGGTGAGCGGCTGGTGCGTGACGCCGGCGTATTTGTTTCTGGTTCCCACCTACGCTACGCTGTGGCTCGGCGGGCGTTTGGGCCGCAAGTTAGGTGGTGCAGGCGCGATCTTTGGGATCCTCGCCGGTTCGACCTTGCTCGCTTTTTTGATTTCTAACTTGAGCTTCTATGCCTTCTCGGGGTATTTCGCCACGACCGGGTTTAGAACCTATGCGCTTTCGATCCTCCCTTACCTTGGCCCGTATCTTCTCGCTCCCTTGGTCTATACCGCCTTGATCTTGGTCGCCTCCTGGGCTTGGCGCCGCTTGAGTCTAAACGCGCCGCGCTTACAATATCTCCGCCGCCGGGTGCCCTTACAGGGTGAAACGGGAAGTCAGGTCTAAAGCCTGCGCTGCCCCCGCAACGGTAGGTGAGTTAACCAAGGCCAAGACGCCACTGGGCTTTGCGCCTGGGAAGGCGGCCTTTTGGGGAATTTCCCGCTCACGAGCCCGGAGACCGGCCCGGCGGTAGGTGACAGATTCTGCCGTGTCCTTAACTTCAAGCTGTGCGGCGGGCGCAGCAAGGAGGAAACCATGCATCGCTTTGCCTTACTTCTGGCGGGGGTGGGCTTTGTCGCCCCCGCGTGGGCCGATTCCGTCCCTGCGACGACTTTGGATACCCTGACCGTGACCGCCACGCGCCTTAAGACCCCCTGGCGCGAGCTTGGCAGCAGTCTGACCGTCCTGAGCGCCGAAGACCTAAAAGCCAGGCAGATTTATACCGTCGCCGACGCCCTGCGCGTGGTGCCGGGGCTGGACGTGGTGCGGCTCGGCCCCTTGGGCCAGCAGACCTCGGTGTTTTTGCGCGGGGCCAACTCCAACCACGTTTTGGTGCTCATCGACGGGGTCGAGGCCAACGACCCGGCCAATCCCGGCGGGCTGTTTGATTTTGCCCATCTGACGGTGGACGCCATCGAGCGCATCGAAATCTTGCGCGGGCCGCAAAGTAGCCTGTATGGGGCCGACGCGATCGGCGGGGTGATCCAGATCTTCACCAAACAGGGTCAAGGTAAACCTAAAGCGTCCTTGCGCGCCGAGGGCGGGAGTTTTGGCACCTACCGCGTGCTGGGCGAAAGTTCTGGCCGGCTGGACGCCTTTGGCTATAGCCTGACGGCCTCGCAGCTCAAATCCCACGGTTTTTCCGCCGCCGACCGCCACTTTGCCGGCAACCGCGAGGACGACGGCTACCGCAACACCACCGTCTCGGCTAAGATTAGCTTTGCGCCAAGCGAACGCTTGACCCTGGACGGCACCACCCGCTACAGCCGCGCCGAGGCCGATGTCGACAACTGCGGCGGGGCGCGGTGCGACGACCCCAACGCGCGCGCTTTCACTGACCAAGTGTTCTCCAGCCTAAGCGGCAGGCTCACGCTGTTCGATGGCCTGTGGGAGCCGAAGCTGCAGCTTGCCCACACGTTCATCGACCGCAATTTCAGGAACCCCGAAGATCCTGCCAACCCCTTTTCCAGCTTCACCCGCTTCCAAGGCGAAAAGCTGCGCCTGGACTTCCAAAACACCTTCCATCCTCTGCCCGAAGACGATTTGCTCGTAGGCTTTGCCGACGAGCTCGAAATCCTGCGCTCGGACCAACTCGCCCGGCGTGGGATGAGCACCCGTCAGTATTACTTGGAAAACCGCCTCAAGTGGCTGGAGCGCTTCATCACTTCCGCCGGCCTCCGCCAGGACGATCCGGCAAACTTCGGCGACAAGGTCACCTGGCGCCTGACGCAAGCGGTGCTTTTGCCGGAGACCGGCACCAAGCTGCGCGCAAGTTACGGCAAGGGATTCAAAGCCCCGACGCTGTTTCAACTATTTGCGCCCGATACCGGTTTCGGACCGGTCGGCAATCCGGCCTTAAAACCGGAGACCAGCCGCGGGTGGGAGGTGGGAATCGACCAAACTTTGTTTGGCGAACGCGCGCTCTTTGGGGCGACCTACTTCCGCAACGATTTTCGCAATCTGATCGATTTTGTCTTCGGCCAAGGTTATGTCAACCGTAGCTTTGCCGAAAGCGAGGGGGTCGAAGTCTACGGCGAGGTTCGGCCTTTGGATTTTCTCACTTTGCGCGGCACGTACACCTACACCCGCACCGACGATCCGAACCGCAAGCGCTTGCTGCGCCGCCCCTCCCACAAGGGCAGTTTCGACGCCGATCTCAAACTCTGGGAGAACGCCCACCTGCACCTCAACGTGCTGGCGGTGGGGACGCGCGACGATCTTGATTTCAACGCCTTTCCGGCCCGGCGCGTGCGCCTGGCCAGTTACGCCCTGGTCAACCTGGCGGCGAGCTACCGCGTAAACCAATACCTTGAGGTCTTCGGGCGGCTGGACAACCTGTTCGACAAGCGCTATCAGGAGGCGTTGGGTTTTGCGACAAGCCGCATCGCCGGGTTCGGCGGGGTGAGGCTGGCGTTCTAAACATTGAGGCATTTGCCTTAACTTAAGGCAAATGCCGCACTAAATCAGGCCGGCGTACGCGCTTTCAGGAAACGTATCCTCGGCAGGGACGCCGAAATCCCCAAGGCCAAAAATTGGTACATCTATTGCAAGTAAAAAAGCAACTCCCTTTCCCAGGATTTGTCCATGAAGCCTACCTTGGCCTTTAAACCAGCTCCTGTGGTCGAAGACAAAAAACCGGTTTGTTTCCGCACCGACGTCCGGTTTCTGTGCCGCAAGCCGTGCCCGGTGCGCAAGGAGTGCCTAAAGCTTATTGCCGAGTGGCGGCGCTAAGCTCTATAGCGCGTCGGATCGGAAACTCCGGCTTCGGCAAAGCCCTGGATCCGGAAGCGGCAGGCATCGCACCGGCTGCAGGCGCGGCCTTGATCGTCTGCGGCGTAGCAGGAGACGGCCAGCGAATAATCCGCGCCGAGCTTTAAACCGGTCTGGATGATCTCGGATTTGCGCAGATGGATGAGCGGGGCGTGGATCCGAAACCGTCCGCCTTCGACCCCGGCTTTGGTCGCTAGGTTGGCTAGATGCTCAAACGCTTGAATGTACTCAGGGCGGCAGTCGGGGTAGCCGGAGTAGTCGATCGCGTTCACCCCGAGGAAAATGTCAAAGGCCCCGAGCGCCTCCGCATAACCCAAAGCCAGGGCCAAAAACACGGTGTTGCGCGCCGGCACGTAGGTGACGGGGATCCCTTCGGTCGGCGCCTCGGGCACGGCGATGGCCGGGTCGGTCAGCGCCGAACCGCCGATGGCCTCCAGGCCAATCCGGATGATTTTGTGCGCGACCGCGCCGTACTGTTTGGCGATGGCCGCCGCCGCCTTGAGTTCGGCGCGCTGCCTTTGGCCGTAATCGAAGCTCAAGGCGTGGCAGAGAAACCCTTGCGCTTTGGCGATGAGGAAGGTCGTAAACGAATCGATTCCGCCCGAGAGCAAAACGACGGCGGGTTTGGGCGATGCGTTCATCTCAACGTCCCGGTTCCTCTCCCCACAAAATTTTATGCAGCTGCACCTGAAAGCGCACCGGCAGGCGGTCTTCCAAGATCCATTCCGCCAGCACGCGCGGCTCCAATCTGCCGGCTGCCGGCGAGAACAAAGCTTCGCAGCGCTCTGCCAAGCGGTGGGTTTTGAGCATGGCCTTGGACCATTCGTAATCGTTGCGGTCGGCGATCACGAATTTTACCTGGTCCTTAGGGCTTAGGAAGGCTAAATTCTCCAGGCGGTTGCGCCCGACTTCGCCAGAACCTGGGGGTTTTAGATCCATCACCTTGATCACGCGCTCGTCCACGGCGGAAATATCTAAGGCTCCCGAGGTTTCCAGCGAGACTTCAAAGCCGCGGTCGGTTAGAGCCGCAAGCAACTCCAGGCATCCCCGTTGCGCCAACGGCTCGCCGCCGGTAACGGTGACGTGACGCAGGCCAAAAGCCTCCACTTGCAAGAGGATCTCGGCCAAAGACATACGCTTGCCGCCGTGGAAAGCGTAGGCCGTGTCGCACCACACGCAGCGCAGGGGACAGCCGGTCAGGCGTACGAACACCGTCGGCCAACCCTGGCTGCGAGACTCGCCTTGCAGGGAGGCAAAGATTTCCGTAACCCGTAAGGTAGTCAAGAGCTTATCGAGCGGTTTCGGATTGGATTCGGCCCAGGCGTTCGCGCGCTAACTCGGCGGCCCGTGTTCCGGGGAAGCGTTCGATCACGGCGTTGAGGTGATGGGTCGCCGCCTGCCAATCCCCTAAGTCGATCGCCACATAACCCAGTTTGAGCAGCGCGTCCGGAGCTTTGGCGTGGTCGGGGAAGCGCTCGATCACTTGCTCAAAAGCCTGGCGCGCGCCGACGAAATCGCGCTTGACGTAGTACGCCTCTCCCAGCCAATACCAAGCATCGCCGGCTTGTTCGCTGTCGGGATGCGCTTTGAGGAAAGCGGAAAACGCTAAGATCGCCTCGTCGTATAGACCCGCCTGCAGAGTCTCGTAGGCTTTCTGGTAGGCCTGCTGCGGGTCTTCCGGCAAAGCCGGGGCGGGCTGCTCGGCCGGCGCCTCAGACGGGCCTGGGGCCGCAGATTCTGGTGGCGTTTGCGAACCGACCTGAGGAGTGGCTGGGGCAGGAGCGCCTTCCAGCCGGCGCAGGCGGGCCTCTAGATCCGCGTAGCGGCGTTCCCAGTCTTCGCTTGCCTGCTGCATTTCTTCGAGCTGGCCGCGGATGAGCTTTATTTCTTCTTGGAGCTGATCCAGCTGCTGCACCAGCTCCACCAGCGCGCGGCTGGAAAGCCGCTGCTCCAAAATCTGCACGCGCGCTTCCAAATCCTTTTCTCCCGCCTGGGCCAGAAAGGCCATCCCCAGCCCGAAAATCCACCCCAGCCGGCGCATGCGCATCAATACTCGCGGTAGACGATCTCGACGCGCCGGTTCTGGCTCCAGCAAGACTCATCGTGGCACGTCGCGACCGGCTTTTCCTCGCCGTACGAGAGGAGGTTGATCCGATTGCTCGAAGCTCCCTGGAGTTCCATTAACTTGGCCACCGATTTGGCTCGCGCCTCGCCCAAGGCGATGTTGTACTCGGGCGAACCGCGTTCGTCGGTGTGCCCTTCGAGAACGACCTTGGCTTCAGGGTGCGCGACCAAATAGCGCGCGTGGGCCTCGATGATCGGCACGAATTCGCTGCGAATCTGGGCGCTGTCGAAATCGAAATAGATCACCCGTTTACCCAAAAGCCCTTCTCTGGGGCCTGCATCTTGGGGTCCAGCGTAGCCGCCGCCACCCAAACCGCCGGCGCCGCCCGGTTCATAGGCGCCTTCTTCCTCCGTCCCAAAGGCGCCGCCTGTCTCCTCCTCGCCTAAGCCCTTGGCTGCCGCCGCTGTTCCCGGGGCGGCGCCAGCCGCTTGCTTGGGCGCGGGGCTGCGACAAGCGGAAAGCGCGATTGCCAACAGCAAGACAAACCACGTCAGTTTTTTCATCGCTTACTCCTCTTGCATCGATTGTCAGAACGGGGACCACGCCGGCTCCTGGACGTCGCCTTCCTGCGTTTGCAGGCGCTGTTGCACTTGCCCGTCAATCGAGACCACGGCAAGTTGCCTGCGCCCCTCGCCGCCGGTGGCGTACAAGAGCATACGGCCGTTGGGCGCAAAACTCGGGGATTCGTCCAGGGGGCCTGAAGTCAAGACGTTCATGGCCTTGCTTTTGAGGTCTAAGACCGCGATCTTGTATCCGCTTCCGCCGTGCACGAACGCCAAACGGCTGCCGTCTTTGGAGAAGACCGGGCGGGCGTTGTAGTTGCCTTGGAAAGTCAGGCGCCGCGGTGCGCCTCCTGAGGCTGGCATGAGATACACTTGCGGGCTGCCACCGCGGTCGGAAGTAAACGCGATGGATCGCCCGTCCGGCGACCACGCCGGTTCGGTGTCGATCGCGGCGCTTTCGGTCAAGCGCCTAAGCTGGCGTGAAGCCAAGTCGAGCACGTAGATCTCGGGATTGCCGTCTTTGGACAAGGTCAGCGCCAGCTTGCTCCCGTCTGGGGACCAAGACGGTGCGCCGTTGATGCCAGGAAACTGGGCGACCTGGTCGCGCGCGCCGGTGCTTAAGGTTTGGATGTAAATGGCCGGGCGCCTGGCCTCGAAGGACACGTACGCCAGCTTCTTGCCGTCCGGCGACCAGGCGGGGGACATCAAAGGCTCGGGCGAGACGACTATCGTGTGCGGGTTATAGCCGTCGGCGTCGGCTACCTGGAGCTTGTACAGCTTGCGCTGGCCTTGATGGACCACCGTGACATAGGCGATGCGGCTGGCGAAGATGCCCGGCTCGCCGATGATCTTCTCGTAGATCATGTCGCTGATCTTATGCGCCACGCGCCTTAAATCTTTGGCCGCAGGAAAGCGATAACTTACTAGTTCCTGGCCGGTGTATACGTCCAAGAGGTGGAACTCGATGGCGAAGGAGTCGGCTCCGTTGGGCTGGACTTGGCCGATCACCAGGTAATCCTGGCCCAGTAGCTTCCAAGACGGCCATAGAATTTGCTCGGGGGATGTCGGTCGAGTGAGCATGTCGTCGGGAGGCAGCGGTTTGAAGCGGCCGCTGCGAGCTAGGTCCTCGCGCACCACTTGCGCGATTTCCACCGGCAATTGCCCAGATCCTTGCCAGCCAAAGGGCACGACCGCGATCGGAATCGCCCCTTCTATGCCTTTGGTGATCTCGATCGTCAAAACCGCGTGGGCTAAGTTCCAGAAACCGATTGTAAGAAGCCAGATCAGACACGCGCCGGAGCGCAAAGACTTAAGCATGTTCTCCATCAACCTTGGGGTTTGAACAAGAAGTTGAACTCTTGGAAGGCGGCAAATGCTTCCGGATCGCTTGGAATAGGCAGGGGCGATGCCTTGTGCACCGCCACTTCCGCACTGCGATCAAAAGCAGCGTTGCCGCTCGAACGAATCACTGTCGCCTCGAGTACTTTACCGCCGGGAGCAAGCCGAACTCGAATTATACAAGATAGGCCGGCATGGTACGACTGAGGCTTAAGCCAATTGCGTTCCACGCGCTGTTGGATGCGCAACATGGCGGCATTGATCTGTTGGCGCCGATCGAGTTCGGCTTGAAGCCGGGCCTC
>NZ_BAAHXK010000013.1:0-45814 GCF_054656915.1 Methylothermus subterraneus | reverse complement strand
GATGTTTTTTAACAAGCTATGCATGGCTCCACCTCACTGCTTTTGTTCCGCCAACCGCCAATCCAAGCCCCGCAGCGTCCAATTGGCTAACGAGAATGCATCGCCACCTTGATAATTCACGTAACACACGTAGTTTACTTGCCGGGCTAACGCATTTGAGTCGGTAACCAAAGCGCTTGCCTGAACCAAGTAGCGGCCGCCTCCCATCTCCCAAACCCTGCCTTCGCCAAACGGAAACTCCACCTTGTCGGCGCCTATTTTCTGCTGCAAGTAATCGCCGCAATGGGCACGAGCAGCTTGTTCAACTTCGGCGCCGGCAGAGGCCGTCTCATCGGCGAAAAAACCTCCGTCGCTTACGTAAGCAGCCAAAGGAACTACGACCCAAACCTGAAGAAAATACAAAGATCCAAGATAAAAGACGATTTTTCCAAGGCTGCGCCAATCCGGCAGCCAGTCGCGCCAACCGACTTTTTTAACCGCCATAACTCACCTCTCTTCTTTGTCTCGCCAATAAAGATAGGCATACGCGAAATACAGCACGTGGGACAATCCGCAGTAAGCCAATCCTAAAACCAACGCCAGGTTCACGGGCAGGCCATTGATTTGAGAGTAAAACGGGATACCTAGGGCGCTCATCAAGAGCATCCCCCCCATGAGCAAGGCTTCCAAGTAGCCGCTCTGGCGATAACGGAATGCCCAGAGCAAAATCTGGGTAACCACCAGATAAAACACGATGATCAACAAATTGCGCGTCAACGGACCGTAAATCTGCATAATTTCTGGAAACACCCAGTCGGGTTTAAGGAGGGTAAGCAATCCTCCTACCACCGACAGCAGCACCGCCACGTAAAAATTGGCCCGAATCAATCCGTACATCTCATTCATCCTGGCCGAAATCGCGGAAAAACGAAGTGCCTGGTTCCAGCACCAAAATGTCCCCCGGCTGCGTCAAGCCTTTGCGATAAGCCTCGGTGCGACGGAGGAAGGCGAAAAAATCCGGATCTTGGCGATACGCCTCGGCATAAATCTCAGCGGCTCGAGCTTCGCCTATTCCACGCAAGCGTTGCGCTTGACGATACGCTTGCGCGAGCAGAATTTCGCGCTGCTTATCGACCGCCGCGCGGATTTTCTCGGCCTCTTCCGCGCCTTGAGAGCGCAATTTCTTGGCCACGCGCGAGCGCTCCGCCTCCATCCGTCTAAAAATGGACGAGTTGACCTCCGCAGGCAAGTCGATGCGCTTGACTTGCACGTCGATCAACTCAACGCCCAATCGGGCCGCCGGTTCTGCCGCCGTGCGGGTCAGCACGCTGTGCAAAAGCGTGCGATCTTCGCTGAGCAGTTCTTGAATTTGCCGCCGCCCGAATTCGGCCCGGACGATGTCCTTAAGGATCTGACGCAATCTGAGGCTCGCCTGATGCTCATCCCCTTGCACGGCCGTATAAAAACGGACGACGTCCTGAATGCGCCACTGGACAACCACATCGACGATAACGTTTTTCTTCTCCGCCGTCAAAAAGCGCTCGGCGGGCAGATCCAGGCTAGCGATACGACCGTCGTAGCGCTTGACGTACTCGATAAAAGGCAGCTTAAGGTGCAAGCCCGGCGAAAACTCAGACTCCACGATCCGACCTAAACGGAACTTGATCGCCTTGTGGTTTTGCGCCACGAAGAAAATCGCCTGCCCTACCGACAGCGCGGCCAATAAGAATACCGATGAGGTCCAAACAATGGTTTTCGATTTCATGATCTTCCTCCACGGCCAGGACGGATGCGATTTAATGCCGCACGTTGCTTGGATTCAGGCTCTGCTTTTTCCGATTTTATAGACGGCAAGGGTTCTTGCCTTTGCGCCTTAAGCTTATCTATGGGCAAATACACTACCTTGCCGTTGTCCCCGAGCGACAGCAGCACGGAATCGGTATGGGTCAAAACCTCTTCCATAGTTTCGATGGCTAAACGCCGACGCGTGATCTGGGGCTGTTTTCGGTATTCCGCGAGTAAAGTGCGAAAGCGATCGGCTTCGCCCTCTGCTCGCGCAAGCATCGCTTGCTGATACGCTTCGGCTTCAGCCACGATACGAGCTGCATCCCCCCGAGCTTTCGGCAGCACTTCGTTGGCATAGGCTTGGGCCTCATTGATCAACCGCTCTCGATCCTCACGCGCTTTGATGGCGTCTGCAAACGCCTGTTGGACCTCCTCGGGCGGCTGTACATCCTGAAGGCTGACGCCGAGCACCTCGATACCGCTTTGGTATTTGTCTAGAATTTGTTGCAATTCCTGCTCGATGCGCGATACGACCTCACCGCGCCCTTCCGTCAACACATAGTCCATCTTTTGCTGACCCACCACCGCGCGGGTAACGCTTTCGGCCACGCTTCTCAAAACGCTGTCTGGGTCTTGCAGACTAAACAGATACTCGGCAGGCTCTCGGATTCGGTATTGGATCGCCAAGTGCAAATCGACGATGTTTTCATCGCGCGTCAACATCCGCGCTTCATTCGATATGGGCATGGGCTGCCCCTGACTGCTGCGATACCCAATTTCTATGAATCGTTGCCGCTCCACATCCACTTTAGTAACTTGCTCGATAGGGAACGGCCAGTGCCAATGAGCCCCCGGCTCTACGGTTCGGTGATACGCAAGAAAGCGGGTCACCACCCCTCGCTCGCCAGCGTTAATCAAATAGAACCCAGAGGCAAGCCAGGCGCCAATCCCAAGCACCAGCAAGATTCTCATCATTCGTGCTGCGCCCACGTGCAGCCGAAAATAGTTCACACCTTGCCGCCACCACTTCTGCTGCAGTAACCAAAATTGCTGCCAGTCAAACTCGGGCCAATGCTTACCACCGTTCATCTGCCACAGGTTTTTCATCGCTCCTCCGCCAATCACTACGTTTAACCAACGGCAGCTTGCTTTTGTATAGTTCTTGTCTAATCTTGGCAAGCGCCTGTTTTTCGATTTGCCGAACTCGCTCGCGACTTACCCCCAAGCTTTCCGCAATCCGTTGCAAAGTCTGTTCCCCATCTCCATTCAGGCCAAAACGTTGTTGCACCACTACCGCTTCACGCGCGTTTAGTCTCCCTAAAGCTCGCTTAAGCTCAGGCATCCAATGCTGACAATCGAGCGTTTCGCTTAAAGCTTCCTCATTCCATCGAGGATCCACCAAAATCCTTGCTACTTCAGGAAACTCATCCAGCGAGATCCATTGCCTTTCCTCTGCGCCGTTTTCGGCATGCCTTAGCTGCCTGGCATAACGGACGGGATAATGCACCAGGTGTTTGAGGCGTAACGCAGCCCGATCGATAAACAAATGAACCCAATAGCCAGCGTAAGTGGAAAAGCGCACGCCAACCCGAACATCAAACCTACGCGCCGCCCACACCAACCCCAAATTGCCTTCCTGGATCAAATCCAACAGGAAACTGTCTTTTTGCCGCCGGTAACGCAACGCATAATGGAGCACCAAGCGCAGATTGTGCCGAATCAAACGGGCTTCGGCGTCGTTCTGAACGGCTTTTAATCGCCTCGATAATTCGAGTAAGAACGACATTGCCCTAGGCTCGGCAAAAACACGTCTGTTTTGGCTTGGCTCGGCCAATTTAACCCAAAGATCGACAAACCTTGCGATTTCCTTGGAGGAGATGGTTGTCGACCGGTTCAGATCAACCAAGGCCGCCAGGCGCTTGCATGCTTGGCGGCAATGAAGAATCTGCCAACCTAGCACCCTTTCTTCGGGTAGAGAAAGCAGTCGAATGCGGCTGATCTCGGTTAAATAGCTGGCTAACACATCCGACATCTTTAAGACTCTTCGCTTTTCTAAGAAGAAAAGCTAGCACCGATAAAACCTTTTGTCAAACTTTTGTATAAGTTTTGGCTTGCCGCGATCACCGGCAGATATTAAGGATTGTGCGTCCCTGAAGCTTGGTTAGGCAGAAGGAGGGTAAGCAAGGATGGCTACGTAGAAGCAGCCGCTTGGCGCTAAGAAAAAATAACAGTAGAAAAAGACTTTAATCCGTCCGGCAGGCGAAAGCGTAATCTTGGACGATTTCGCCGCCAAGCAGATGCTCTTGGATAATCCGTTCTAAAACTTCGGGCGTACAGGAGTGATACCAGACTCCTTGCGGATAGACCACGGCGATCGGCCCTTTAACGCACACTCTTAAGCAATTGGCCTTGGTGCGCAGGATGCCGCCGCGTTCGGAAAGCCCAAGCTCTTTGAGCCGGCGCTTTAGGTATTCCCAGGCCTCAAGCCCTTGCTCGCGGGTGCAGCACTTAGCTTGGGTCGGATCGCAGCAAAGAAAGATGTGGTGCTTGGCTTTGGCTAGTTCAAGATTTTGGGCGATGGTTTTAAGAGAATCGGTCATTGACGCTTCTTTAGACCCAAGCAGCAATCGCCTTGGATGGAGTGACTTTTTTAGCGATCCCTTCGCCGAGCTGGTAAACCTCATCGGCGATTCCAACTAGGATAGGCTGATGCGAGATGGCAAGGATGGTAACCTGACCTTTAAGCGCTGCCAAAGTCTTACAGATGGCGCGCTGGTTGTCCGGATCGAGGGCGCTGGTGGCTTCGTCTAGGATCAACAACTTAGGTTTATGCGCCAACGCCCGAGCGATCATGATCCGCTGCCGCTGTCCCCCCGAAAGGCGCGCGCCGCGCTCGCCCACCACGGTATGGATGCCTTCCGGCAAAGCCGCGACGAATTCCCAAATGCCGGCGGCTTGTAGAGCCTGCTTAGCGTCTTCTTCCGTCAGGTCGGGATCACCGAAGGTGACGTTGGCAAAGATGGTGTCGTGCAGGAGCAGGTTTTCTTGCGGGACGTAACCGATCATGCGCCGCCAAGCGCGCAAGTCGATCTCTTCCATGTCGACCCCATCGATCAAAATTCGGCCGCGCTGGGGATGGAGCAGCCCGGTGAGCAAATCGACGACGGTGGTCTTGCCGGCGCCGGAAAAGCCGATCAACGCCGTCAGCTTGTGCGCCGGGATAACCAACCATACATCCTTGAGCACAGCCTGGCTGCCGTAGGCAAACGCCACCTGTTCAAATTCAATTGCGCGTTCCAAGGTTGCAGTCCGTTCTCCCCCGACCAGCTCGACCTGCTGCCGCGCCTCATCGATGGTGCGACGCAAGGACCAATACGCGCTCTCACAAACCGCCATGTTTTGGAACATCTGCTGGACCTTGCCCATGCCGCCCATCACCCGGCTCAAAAGCAAAAGCAACACCATCACTTCCGTCGCCGGCATGCGCCATTGCATCAGACCCAGGTAAAAACCGGTCGCCACCAACGCTACGAACGCCGGCCCTTGGACAGCTTTTAGCGCTTCCTTGCTCAGCACCTCGCGTTCCAAGGCTCGGTTTAAGCGCAAGGATTCGGCCGCGATCACGCGATCGGCCAAATCTTCCCGACCCATGGCTTTAAGCGGCTTGACCGATTGTAAGCAATCGGTCAGCTGGGCGAGCAAAGCTTTCAAACCGCGGGTCTGACGCTTGCCGGCCTGGCGCGCCATGCGCACGAAAAATTGCAGGATACCGATCACCCCTAAAGCGGCGCTTAAGTAAACTAAGGTCGCCCGCCAGGAAATGCTCGCCGCCACCGCCATATAGGCCAACATCTGGATCACCGCGGCCATCATCGAAGCCCCGAAGAAATAAGCCTTGGAAGCCCGATCCGGCTCCGAGGACATGGCGTTGGCCAGCACCCCGACCGGCTGGCGCAGATAAAAACTCCAACGCGCCTTAAGCAGCGCCCGCAGCAGACTTAGGCGCAAATCGGTGGCCACCCGGGCGATGGTGTAACCGACGTATTTATTGGCAAGCAGCACGAATCCGCTTCTTAGGAACGTCCCTGCCACCAACACCGCGATCAATACCCCCAAGGTCGGCGCGAGATCCAACCAGCGCAGCGCCTGGAACAAATAGGCGTTCGCTCCTTGCACCTCCTGCAGGAGGCTTACTCCGCCTTGCGGTTCCAAAGCCGCCGTCAACACCGGAAGCAAGGCGGTCAGGCTCGCTCCCTCGACCAGCCCAGCTAGCAGCAAGGCCAAAAGCACCACCGCGCTCTGCCAGGGGTAAGTTCGGGCGAATTGGAGCAACAGGCGCATACGCTATTCGCTACCGAGCGCCGAAAAAACTTCGGCAAAAACCGAAATGACTTGCTCGATCTGCTCGTCCCGATGCGCTGCGCTCACGCTGCACCTTAACAAACACCTCAGGTCGGGCGTGGCCGGCGGCAGAACTAAGTTGACATAAACCCCCCGCTGCAGCAATTCGTGCCAGACTTTAAGCGCTTGCTCGCGCGACTCCCCTAAGCGGATCGCGATCACTGGGCTAAGTTCCGGTCCAAGTTCTAACCCCAAATCTTTTAACCCGTGGTAAAGCTTGTGGGCGTTGCGCCAGAGCCTCTCGCGTAAGTTCTTGCCATCGCGCAGCAGGCGAAGCGCCACGCGCGTGGAGGCGATCGCCGCAGGCGAGGAAGAGGCGGTGAAAATGTACGGCCGCGCGGCATAACGCAAAACATCCAGCTCGCGATGGTGGCTGACGCAGTACCCCCCAATCCCGCCTAGGCTTTTGCTGAACGTCCCGACCACGAAATCCACCTGCTCTTCGACCCCTTCGGCCTCTACTAAGCCGCGGCCGTGCTCGCCCAACACCCCAAGCGAGTGCGCCTCGTCCACCAGCAGATACGCCCCGTGTTCTTGCTTGAGGGCGACGATCTCTTTGAGCGGAGCCTTGTCTCCCAGCATGCTGTAAATCCCTTCCACCACGATCAAAGTTTGGGGAGTCCGCTCCTTGAGGCGACGCAGGCGCTTTTTGAGATCCTCCACATCGTTGTGCCGAAAGCGGATGACCTCAGCCTGGCTCATGCGGCAGCCGTCATAGATGCTGGCGTGGCAGTCGGCGTCGAGCAAGATCACATCCCCTGCCCCTGCCAAGGTGGAAAGAAGGGCCAGGTTGGCCAAATACCCGGTAGAAAATACGACCGCGTAGGGTTTGCGATAAAACTCGGCAAATTCGCGCTCTAAAGCCTGATGATCGGCATAGTTGCCGTTGGCCATGCGCGAGCCGGTGGTGCCGCAGCCTTCTTCTTTTAAGGCCTGGATGGCGGCCGCGATGCATTCGGGATGAAAGGTCAGCCCAAGGTAATTGTTGGTTCCAACCAAGATCACTTGCCGGCCGCCAATGACCGCCTCAGTCGGCGACAAAATCTTCTCGATGGTGACCCCAAACGGATCCATCCCTGAAGCTTTAAGCCGATCCCGCGCTTGTTGCAGCGGGTTGAACTTAGCGAGCAGAGTCATGGTCTTGCAGCAAGCGCTGGATTCTCGCCGCCAGGTCTCCGACGGTGCGCACATCCGGCAATACGTTTAAAGGAATGGAAACATCGAACCGATCCTCGATCTCTTGGAGCAAATGCATCACCTTCATCGAGTCAAGGCCTAAGTTTCCCACCAATTCGGTATGCTCGGTTAGCCCTTGGGCATCGGGGGCCAGCGCACGAATGACGACGATCAATTCGTCCACGATTTCCGAATAACTTTTCATCTTTTTGAACCGACTTCCTAGGTTGCACGGGCGCTGCCCAAAGTCAAGCGAAGACCTTGGACGAGCTGGATTTCAGGTTGCCAGTCGAGGGCCTGGCCGATGGCGTTATTGTCGCATACCCAATCTGGGTAGCGCAGCTCGTTGACTTTGCCTTGAGTCAGCATCGGGGATCGGCCAACCCAAGCGCTTAAAGCGGCAAGCCCCGCTGCCGCGCGCAAGCTCCACTCCGGCAACGGCAGACGCACGACCTTCCCTCCCCGAAACGCCTCGGCAATGGCGGGCAGCTCGTCCCAGCCATAACCTCCCGGTTTTCCATCGTGCAGCTCCAACACTTGCCCCCTCACCTCAGGGCAAACCAAAGCTTTCTCCACCGCCCGCGCCAAATCATCGACGAACAGCAGCGAAAAACGCCCATCGGCTGGCCCGAGGATGGGCACCACGCCCCTTGCCAGCGTTTTAAGCAGCGGCAACAGCTCTCGGTCCCCCGGCCCGTAAACCGCAGGCGGTCTGAGGACCAACCACGACAGCCCCTCGCCCAAACGGGCCAGGCTCTGTTCGGCGCGGAATTTGCTCAGGGCGTAAGGAGACAACTTAGGCTGGCGCGCGGCTAAGGAAGAAATCAAAATCAAACGGGGGGGCGTCGGGCTCTGGCGGGCTAGGCGAACCAGGCGTTCGGTACCGGCGACGTTGACCGCATCGAATTGGCTTGCCTTCAAACCTCGCACCAGACCGGCACAATGCACCAAACCATCGACTCCGTCTAAAAGACTAGCCAACGCTTTGCCATCGGCAAGCGAGCCAAGGCACACTTCAAGCGGAACTTCCCCGGGGAGGCGCGACTTAGACTCTGGCCTGACCAAAGCGCGCAGCCTAAACCCCCGGAGGCTCAAATGACGGGCGATTCGGCCACCGATGAAACCGGTGACCCCGGTCAGGGCAATGAGGGGCGAACGCAACTTCGCCGATGCCACCTACGCGTTAGACCGCTGCCCGTCGCCCTTGGGCAAGGGGGTGGGCAAAATCGTGGGTTGCGATAAAGTTTTGCCTGGCTTTAGAACGCGAGAGTTTGCCGGAAGAGGTGCGCGGCAGGGTATGCAGCGGGACCAATTCAACGATACAATCCACGCCGATCTCCGCCTGCACTTGGGAGCGAATGCGCGCCACCAGATCGGCGCGCTTGGCTTCATTGGTTTCGCGGCATTGCACCACGATCACGATTCGATCCCCCCCGTCCGGCCCAGGCACCCCAAAGGCCAGGGCATCCCCAGGACGCACCTCGGGCTGCTGTTGCGCCAGGTACTCCAAATCCTGCGGCCAAATATTGCGGCCGTTGACGATGATCAGATCTTTTGCCCGTCCGGTCAGGTAAAGACGGTCCCCGACCCGATACCCGAGATCCCCCGTGTTGAGCCAACCGTCTTCCGCCAAGACCTCGCGGGTGCTGCTTGGGTCCTGGAAATAGCCGGACATGACGCTCGGGCCGCGCAGATAAACCGTTCCGATTTGGCGTTCTGCGACTTCCTTGCCTTCGGCATCCAAAATCTTAAGCTCAAATCCCGGCAAAAGCCGACCACAATCGACGAATTCGTTGACTCTGCCGGCGTCGGCAGGCGCCGGAACGGCTTTTGCTTCCACTGCCAAACGCTCGGCGTCGACCCGGTCCACCTTTAGCCCTTGACCCAGAGGGGCAAAGGTGACGGCGAGCGAACATTCGGCCATTCCGTAGCACGGCAAAAACGCCTCTTCGCGGAAACCTGCAGGCGCCAACGCTTTGGCAAATTCGCGCAAAGTGTGGGTACGGATCATCTCCGCTCCCACCCCGGCGACGCGCCAGCTGGAAAGATCGAATTTGGCCGCCTCCCCCGGACGCAGGCGGCGCTGGCACAACTCGTATCCAAACGGAGGACCAAACGAAATGGTCGCCCGGTTTTTGGAGATCAACGCCAGCCATTGCCGCGGGCGCATGGCAAATTCTTGCGTTCCCAGATAATCGACCGAAACCTGAGAAGCGATCGGGGTCAACATCAGCCCGACCAGCCCCATGTCGTGGTAGAACGGCAACCAGGAAACGGCGCGATCGCCTGGGCGCAGATCGACTCCATGTTGGGCGATACCCGCCAGGTTGTCCATGACTGCGGTTTGTCTGATCATCACCCCGCGCGGAAACCGGGTGCTGCCCGAAGTGTACTGGAGGTAGGCGAGTTCCTCGGGCTGCAGCGGAACCGGCTCCGTTTCTGCCACAGGCAACTTATGAAAATCTTCCGGCGCGCCGAAGTATCTTATATCCAACCCGGCGACCGCTTCGCTCAGGAAAGAGACAAAATTCTCCGGCGCCATCGCGATGCTCGGCTGACAGCTTTTGAGCATCGCTTTGAGCTGGCGCACATAGGCTTGGTGGCTGCCGAGGCTAAACGGGATAGGTAATGGCACCGGCACCAGTCCCGCGTATTGGCACGCAAAGAAAAAGCGGATGAAGTCCGGTGTAGTCTCCGCAACCAGGGCAACCCGCGATTCGCGGGGCAGATTCAAGCTTGCGAGTCGCCGCGCGAGGTCTCGCGCTTGCCGACGCAGCTCGGCATACGGCAGAGCTTCGACCAATTCCCCTCTGCCGTTATAGAAATTGCATCCCGTTTGGCCCAATGCGGCGTAATCTAGCGCTTCAGCAAGCGTGCGGAAATCCGCCCGCCGAAGCGGCAAAGTATTCTCAGTTGGCGTAGCTTGAGCACCCAAGAGCCTCTCCCCTTAACAATCTTGCCTTCCGGTAAGGTGGGTTCCAAACAACCGGGCTAAATCCCACAGCGCAGCCATTTTCCCTGGTTTTAGTTGCTTTTACGCGAAAGCAAGGTAATCTATGATTAAAAAACATCATAGCACCTCTGTCTAGCGACAGACAAGCACAGGATCCAAGACTCTTCGCGCTGGCTATTTAGCCTAAATCCTCTTGGAATTAAGCATAACTTGTTGCCAGTTAACTATCAACTGTATCTTTAAGGCAACGATACAACATTTTTTTTGCCGATGAGCTTAGCGATCACGCTGGCCCCAGTCACCTCCACGCAAAATCTTAAAGAATTCATCCGCGTCCCCTGGAGCGTTTATCCCCGCAACTCTGCTTGGGTCCCTCCGCTGCGATTGGAGCGACGCCTTCACCTCGCGCCCAGCAACCCTTACTTTGCCCACGCCCGCTGGCAAGCCTGGATCGCCTGGCGGGGCAAGCAAGCGGTAGGACGCATCAGCGCGCAAATCGATCGCTTGTACTTGGCCCAACACGGCCGCAAGGTGGGGTTCTTCGGTATGCTGGAGGCCATCGACGATGCAGAAGTGTTCGCGCGCCTGACTGCGCAAGCGGAAAGCTGGCTCAAGGCGCAAGGGATGGAAGCGGTGCAAGGACCCTACAACCTCTCCATCAACCACGAATGCGGTTTGCTGATCGAAGGATTCGATCGGCCCCCGGCGATCATGATGCCTTACAATCCGCCGTACTACGCAGCGCAGCTGGAAAGCTTGCATTACCGCAAGGTCAAGGACTTGATCGCTTATCTTTTAGAAGCCGAGACCCGACCTTACGCCGCACTCCGCTTAGCAGACCGCGCCGCCGAAGTCATTGCAACCCGACCGCTTTGCCGTGCGCGGCAAGATCGCGAGTTCGAATTGCTGCGTACCATCTTCAACGACGCCTGGGCCGACAATTGGGGTTTTGTGCCCTTTACCCAAGAAGAATTTACGGCTTTAGCCAAAACCCTGCGCTTTATCGTTCCGGACGATTTCGTTCAGATCGCCGAGATCGACGGCGAAGCGGTCGGCATGATCGCCGCCTTACCGGATTTGAATCAGCTGCTTTGCGGTCTTGACGGTCGCTTATTGCCCTTCAACTGGTTGAAGCTGCTATGGCGCTGGAAGACGGCTTATCCCGATACCGCCCGCGTTATCCTGATGGGAATCCTGCGCCGCTATCGCTCCAATCTCATGGGTGCCGCCATCGCCTACCGCCTGATCGCAGCGCTGCGCGCGTCCTTGCTGGCGCGCGGGATCAGACGCGTCGAGTTGTCCTGGATCCTGGAAGACAACCTGCGCATGCGCGGGGTGATCGAGAGCTTGGGCGCCAAAGCTTACAAACGTTATCGGATCTACGAAAAACCTTTGCGATGAACACTGCGCCCAAATTCACCTGCCTCCTTCTCGCCGCCGACCGCCCAGGCCCCAACCCGGTCGCCAAAGCCGCCGGCGTGCCGGCCAAAAGCCTCGTTCCCCTGGCAGGCCAAGCGCTGTTGGCGCGCGTCCTGGAAGCTTTGGCGCGCTGTCCGGCCATAGAGCGCTGCCTGCTTGTTGGACCTTCCTCGGCAATCCTCGCCGACCACCCCATCGCTTCCTCGCTCAAAGCGCCCTGGATCGACTGGATCCCGCCGGAATCTTCCCCCAGCCTCAGCGCCTTAGCGGGGCTTTCCCGCGTTCCCGAAGATCGCCCAGTGCTCTTGACCTGCGCCGACCTGGCTTTTCCGTCTTCTCAGGTTTTTGAGGATTTTTGCCGCAAGAGCTCCTCTTGCGGCGGGGATGTGGCGGTGGGGCTGATTCCCTACGCGCAAGTCGTCGCGCGCTTTCCCGGGATTCGGCGCACGCTTTTGCGGTTTTCCGATGGGCCGTTCTGTACCTGCAACCTGTTCGCGTTTCTCACCCCCGAAGGCCGCCGGATCGTTGCGTTTTGGCGTGCTCTGGAGCAAGAACGCAAACGTCCCTGGCGCCTGATCCGAGCTTTAGGCAGCTTGGCCTTGATCCGTTACTTGCTTGGCCGCCTGAGCACCTTGGAAGTTTCCCAACAAGTGGAGAAAAAGCTCGGGCTTCGGGTAAATTTCATCGTCTTGCCTTACCCGGAAGCGGCCATCGATGTGGACACGGAAGACGATCTGCGCCGAGTTCTAAAATTGCTCGAACCTAGCCCGCCTGGCCGCGCAGAAAACAGCGCACCGTCGCCTCGAAGCAATCGGGTCGATCGATGTGGATCCAATGACCGGCGTGCTCGATGATCTTGATCCGGGCGCTTGGGAACAAAGTCCTTATCGCTTGATGGTACTGGGGCTTGAGGTACTCGGAAAGCCCTCCCCCCACGAACAGGGTCGGCCCCGGAAAAGGCCGGACTTCCTGGCCGACCGGGAAACCCATGATCGCCGGAAGAGCCGAAGCGAGGAGATCTAGATCGATGCGCCAGCGGTAGCGGCTGTCCTCGAACACCAGATTCTGCAGCAAAAACTGGCGCACCGCCGGATTTTCGATCTGAGCCGCCAGCCCGCTTTCCGCTTCGCGGCGGCTTTTGATTTGTTCAAGCGGCAGCGATTTGAGGGCTTGGACAATGCGATCGAAATCGTGGGTGTACTGCACCGGCGCGATGTCTACGACGACCAGCTTGGCGACCCGCTCAGGGTAGGTCAAAGCCAGCGTCATCGCCGCCTTGCCGCCCATGCTGTGGCCTAGAAGGTAGGCCGATCTTATCCCTGCCTTGACCAGCAAAGCCGCCACGTCCGCCGCCAGGTGCGGATAATCCAAAGGACTGGCCTTGGGCGACTCGCCGTGGCCGCGAAGATCGAGCACGTACACCGTAAACTCGTCGGCAAAGCGCTGCGCCAAGCTGTACCAATTGCGCCCCGCGCCGAACAGCCCGTGCAGGATGATTAGCGGCGGACCGGCGCTGCCAAAGCGCTTGGAGTGCAATTCGACCGTTTCTATCGTCAAGCGGGCTTGACCTTTTTGCCCAAATAGAGGTCGGTGATCGATCCGTCAATGATCTCGGCGGCGAACGCGATCGTTTCCGACAAGGTCGGATGGGGATGAATGGTCAGCGCGAGATCTTCGGCATCGGCCCCCATCTCCAGCGCCAACACCGTTTCCGCGATCAGCTCGCCGGCGTGCGGCCCGACGATGCCGGCGCCCAAAATCCGCTTGGTCTTGCGGTCGCATAGCAGCTTGGTCAACCCCTCGCGCCGCCCAATCCCCAATGCCCGGCCGCTCGCCGCCCAGGGGAAGACGCCTTTGTCGTACTCGATCCCTTCGGCCTTGAGCTCCGCTTCGCTCTTTCCCATCCAGGCCACTTCCGGGTCGGTATAGGCCACCGCCGGAATCGCCAAAGCCTGGAAAGCCGAGGGCAAGCCGCAAATCGCCTCCGCCGCCACCTTTCCCTCGTGGCTCGCTTTATGGGCCAGCATAGGCCCCTGGACGATATCGCCGATGGCAAAAATGTGCGGCACCTTGGTGCGCCGCTGGGCGTCCACCGGGATAAAACCGCGCGCGTCGGGGGTAATTCCAGCTGCCTCCAGATTCAAAAGATCGCTGTTTGGGCGCCTCCCCACCGCCACTAAGATGCGGTCGAAGACTTGGCGCTCGGGGACGTTTGGGCCTGCGAAGCGGACTTCCAAGCCTTGTTCGGCCGGCTGCACAGAGGTTACCTTGCTGCCTAGCCAGATGGCTTCGTAGCGCTCGGCGATCGTCTGATGCAACGGTTTGATCAGATCCGCATCCACCCCCGGAAGCAACTGATCGGCCACTTCCACCACGCTGATCTTGGCGCCTAGAGCGTGATAGACGCAAGCCATCTCCAAGCCGATCACGCCGCCGCCGACCACCAGCAGCGATTTTGGAATCTCCTCCAAAGCCAAGGCCTGGGTGGAATCCATGATGCGCGGATCCTCCGGCCAGCCCGGCAGCTTCACCGGCCGGGAGCCGGCGGCGATGATCGCGTGCTCGAAGGCGACCGTTTCCTCGCCGTCGGGGGCTTTGACTTCGAGAGTATGGCGGCCGGTAAACCGGCCTACCCCTTGCACCACTTGGACTTGACGCTGCTTGGCCAGCCCTGCAAGGCCGGCGGTCAAGGTCTTGACCACCCGGTCCTTCCACCGGCGGATCTCGGCCAGATCGATCTCGGGAGCGCCAAACCGAATCCCCTTGGCGTGACAGGCGCGCGCCTCATAGATCACCTGCGCCAGGTGCAAAAGCGCCTTAGAGGGAATGCAGCCGACGTTTAAGCACACCCCCCCCAGGACCGGATACCGCTCCACCAGCGTCACTTTTTTGCCCAAATCAGCCGCCCGGAACGCCGCCGTGTACCCGCCGGGCCCGCCGCCTAAGACCAGCACTTCGGTTTCAATCGCCATCCTCGCCCCCTGGTTTACAAAATCGACTTTCTAAGGTCCTGGAGCAACTCCCCGAACCGGACGATAAACTTTGCCCCCTCGGCGCCGTCGATCACTCGATGGTCGTAGGAAAGCGAGACAGGCAGCATCCATCGGGGCACGAATTGGCTGCCGTCCCATACCGGCTGCATCCGCGCTTTAGCAATGCCTAAAATCGCCACCTCCGGCACGTTGACGATGGGCGTAAAGAAGCCCCCGCCGATCCCTCCCAAGCTGGAGACCGAAAAACTCCCCCCTTGCAGATCGTCCGGCTTGAGCTTAGAAGCTCTTGCGCGCGCGCTGACCTCTTGCAGCTCCTCCGCCAGCGCCCACACCCCTTTGCGATCCACGTCGCGGATTACCGGGACGACCAGCCCCTCCGGCGTGGCCACCGCCACCCCGATGTGGTAATATCGCTTGAGGATCAAACTTTGTCCATCGGGCGCGAGGGAAGCGTTGAAACTGGGGAACTCCGCGAGCACCTTGGGCAGCACCTTAAGGACAAAAGCCAGGAGCGTCAGCTTGACGCCACGTCGTTCGGCTTCTGGCCGGAGCGCCTCCCGGAAAGCCTCCAACTCGCTGATATCGACTTCGTGATGCTGGGTAACCTGCGGCGCGTTGAGCCAGGCGCGTCTAAGATGCGGTCCAGTTAAGCGCTTAATGCGCGACAAGGACAACGTTTCGACCGGGCCAAATTTGGCAAAATCGACTTCCGGTACCGCAGGAATCGCAAGCCCTCCTGCCGAAGAGGCCGAAAGGCGCGCTTTGACGAAATTCTCCACATCCTCCCGCACGATCCGGCCTTTGGGGCCGCTTCCTTGAACTTGGCTTAGATCTACCCCCAGCTTGCGGGCGAAGCGGCGCACCGAAGGGCTGGCATAAGGAGGCGCTGCTACCGAGACCGGCGGTGGCGGGGCAGGTCTTGGAGCCGCTTGCGAAGGCGGGGGTGGGCTCGGTTCAGGCGCGCGAGCCTTAGGTTCCGGCGCGGTTTGCAAAGCTTGAGCCGCTTCAGATACCTCTAAGCGGACGACGGCATCTCCTTCTTTGACTTTATCCCCCACCTTGACCAGCACTTCCTGGACCTTTCCTGCCTCAGGCGAAGGCATGTCCATGGACGCTTTGTCGCTCTCCAACGTGATCAGCGGGGTATCCGGCTCGACCCGATCGCCCGGTTTGACCAATACCTCGATGACATCCACCGCCTCTACATCCCCCAACGGTGGAACGCGGATTTCCTTTATCGCCACCCTTTCACCCTGTGGTTGTTTATAACGCTTGCCTCATACCGTCCACGGCGCCGGCTTGTCGGGATCGATTCCGTACTTGGCAATCGCTTCCTTAACCTGCGCCGGCTCGACCTTGCCCTCATCCGCCAAGGCCTTGAGCGCCGTCACGACTATCGCATGCCGGTCCACTTCGAAAAACCGGCGCAAGGCTTTGCGCACGTCGCTGCGCCCGAAGCCATCGGTGCCTAACGCGTAATAAGCGCGCGGCACCAAGCGGCGAATCTGTTCGGCGTGAGCCCGAATGTAATCGGTCGCCGCCACCACCGGCCCTTGGGTCGGCTCCAGACAGGCCGTGGCGTAGGGTTTTTTCGGCTCGGCGTCGGGATGGAGCAGGTTCCAGCGCTCGCACAGCATCCCGTCGCGGTGGAGGTTCGCAAAGCTGGTCACGCTCCAGACCGCCGCGGCGATCCCGAAGTCCTTCTCCAAGAGTTCTGCGGCGGCGATCACCTCGCGCAGGATCGTGCCACTACCGAGGAGCTGGACTTGAGCGTCGGCGTCCCCGGAGAGACGGTACATACCTTTGAGGATACCCTCTTCCGCCCCTTCCGGCAGCGGCGGATGGGGGTAGTTTTCGTTCATCACCGTCAGGTAGTAATAGACGTTCTCGCCGTTCTCCAGCATCCGGTGCAGGCCGTCGCGGATGATGACCGCCAACTCGTAACCAAAACACGGATCATAAGTGACGCAGTTGGGAACCGCCGAGAAGAACAGCAGGTTGTGCCCGTCTTGATGCTGCAATCCCTCGCCGGCTAAGGTGGTGCGGCCTGCGGTCCCCCCCACCAAAAACCCGCGCGCCTGCATATCCCCTGCCGCCCAGCACAGATCGCCCACGCGCTGATAGCCGAACATCGAGTAGTAAATATAGAACGGCACCACGGGCAAATCGTGGTTGCTGTAAGAGGTGGCCGCAGCGATCCATTCGGCCATCGCCCCGGCCTCGGTGATGCCCTCCTCCAAAAGCTGGCCTTTTTGGTCTTCGCGGTAATAGGCGATCTCACCGGCGTCTTCGGGCTCGTAAAGCTGACCGACGTGGGAATAGATCCCGCACTGGCGAAACAAGCCTTCCATGCCAAAGGTTCGGGCCTCGTCGGGGACGATCGGCACCACGTGCTTGCCAAACTTGGAATCGCGCAGCAATCCGGTCAGGATCCGAACGAACATCATCGTCGTGGACATCTCGCGCCCGTCGCTTCCCTTGAGCGCAAAGTCGAACGCCTGAGACTGGGGTGGGGGAAGCCTTCTGCTGGACTGGCGGCGACGCTGGGGAAGATATCCCCCTAAAGCGCGGCGGCGCTCATGCAGATACTCGATTTCCGGACTGTTGGGTGGCGGCTTATAGAAAGGCGCCTCGGCCAGCTTGGCGTCGGGAATCGGGATGTCGAAGCGGTCGCGGAATTGGCGCAACGCGTTTTCTTCCAGCTTCTTTTGCTGATGCGCGGTCATGCGTCCTTCCCCCGCCTCGCCCAAGCCGTACCCTTTGATGGTTTTGGCCAGGATCACCGTCGGTTGGCCGGTATGCTCGACGGCCGCGGCATAGGCGGCATAGATCTTCTGCGGATCGTGGCCGCCGCGGTTGAGGCGAAAGATCTCCTCGTCCGACATATGGGCGACCATCTCGAGGAGTTCTGGGTATTTACCGAAGAAGTGCTTGCGCACGTAGGCTCCATCCTTGGCCTTGTAGGTCTGGTACTCGCCATCCACCACCTCCTCCATGCGCTTTTTGAGCAATCCCTTGGTGTCCTGAGCCAGCAAAGGATCCCAGCGCGACCCCCAGATCACCTTGATGACGTTCCAGCCGGCGCCGCGGAACAACCCTTCCAGCTCCTGGATGATCTTGCCGTCGCCGCGCACCGGGCCGTCCAGCCGCTGCAGGTTGCAATTGACCACGAAGATCAAGTTGTCCAGACGCTCCCGGCCCGCCAGCGCCAAACCGCCGATTGATTCAGGCTCGTCCATCTCCCCGTCGCCGACGAAGCACCAAACCTTGCGCCCCGAAGTGTCGAGCAATCCTCGGTCGTGCAGGTAGCGCATAAAGCGCGCCTGATAAATCGCCATCAAGGGGCCTAGGCCCATGGAGACGGTAGGAAACTGCCAGAAATCCGGCATCAGCCAGGGATGGGGGTAAGAAGATAGCCCTCTACCGGCCACCTCGGCACGGAAACGGTGCAAATGTTCCTCCGTTAAACGCCCTTCAAGGAAAGCCCGAGCATAAATTCCTGGGGCGGCGTGGCCTTGGAAATACACCAGATCGCCGCCGAACTCCGGCGTGGGAGCACGGAAAAAGTGATTAAACCCCACCTCGTACAAGGTAGCCGCCGAAGCAAAGGTGGCGATATGGCCACCGTATTCGGTGGATTTGCGGTTGGCCTGCACCACCATGGCCATCGCGTTCCAGCGCACGTAGGAGCGGATCCGGCGTTCGATCGCCATATCCCCCGGACAGCGTTTTTCCAGGTGCGGCGGAATGGTGTTGATATAGGCGGTAGTGGCCGAAAACGGGATGTTGACGCCGCTGCGGCGCGCCTTGTCGATCAAGCGCTCGATCAGATAATGCGCGCGCGATGCCCCCTGGACCCGGATGACCGCCTCCAGGGCCTCTATCCACTCTCGGGTCTCTTCCGGGTCGGGATCCTGAAACAGCGTCCCGGCCAATTCGCGCAGATCGAGATTCTGGGTCACATAACCTCCAAGCACTTGCAAAAAAATTAATCGTCAACCTCCGGTCGCGTTCATGTGGCGGAGGAGGATAGGGCGCTCGTTAAGATCAAAATGATGCCTTTCCGGCTTGATCGCCATCGCCTGGCAGATAGCTTGGCGCAATTTATCCGCATCGCCCGGATAACGACGCAGCACCCGTTTGAGATCCACCGAGTGCTCGTTGCCCAAACACAAAAGCAACCGTCCTTCAACGGTCAGCCGGACGCGATTGCAGTCGGCGCAGAAATTATGACTGTGGGGAGAGATAAAGCCAACCCGGGTATCGGTCCCGACCACCCTAAAGTAGCGCGCCGGCCCCCCGGTGCGCTCGGCAGTCGGCACCAACCGGAAAGCTTGCTCCAGATCCGCGCGCACTTGATCCGAGGAATAATACACCGCCGCCCGGTCGTGCTCTTTTATCATCCCTAAAGGCATCTCCTCGATGAAACTGATGTCCAGCCCCTTGGTCACGGCAAAGCGGACCAGATCGACGACCTCATCGTGGTTGTAGCCTTTCATCACCACGCAGTTGAGCTTGATCTTGGCAAATCCGGCTTCCCGGGCCGCGTCGATTCCGCAAAGCACGCGTTCCAATTCGCCAAAGCGGGTAATGCGCCGGAAGCGTTCGGGTTTTAAGCTGTCCAAGCTGATGTTGATCCGCCTCACCCCCGCCTCTGCGAGCCTTCTGGCGCATTCGGCAAGGCGCATGCCGTTAGTAGTCAAAGTCAGCTCTTTGAGCGGCAGGCGGCCGAGCCGTTCGATCAGTTCCAACGCACCGCGCCGCACCAAAGGCTCGCCGCCGGTGATGCGGATTTTCTCCACCCCAAGCGCCACAAACGCCGAAGCGAGGGTGTATATCTCCTCCAGCGTCAGAATCTGCGCCCTGGGCAGGAAAGTCATCTCCTCGGCCATGCAATACAGGCACCTCAGGTCGCAGCGGTCGGTGATGGAGACGCGCAGATACGTGATGCGGCGATGGAAGCGGTCGATAAGCTGAGTCATGGCGGTCACTGCAGCGCGGGCTTTACTCAAAACGGCAGCTTCGGCATACCCGGGAATCCTTTGATTTTTTTCATTTTCTTCATCATTTTCTCCATCTGCGCGTACTGCTTGAGCAGCCGGTTGACGTCCTGGATCTGCACCCCCGATCCTGCCGCAATGCGCCGCTTGCGGGAGTTATTGATCACCGCCGGGAAACGACGCTCCTGGGGCGTCATCGAGTTGATGATGGCGATCTGGCGGTCGATCTCGCGGTCGTTTATGCTTTCTTTAAGCTGCTTAGGCAGCTCTCTCGCGCCAGGCAGCTTGTCCAGGAATTTGGCGATCCCACCCATCCGGTTGAGCTGGATCAGCTGGTCGCGCAAGTCTTCAAGGTCAAAGCCTTTGCCCTTTTGCAGCTTTTGCACCAGCTTTTCGGCTTTTTGCCGGTCGATCTTGCGCTCGACCTCCTCGATCAAGCTGAGCACGTCCCCCATTCCGAGGATCCGAGAAGCGATCCGGTCGGGGTGGAACAGCTCCAACGCGTCGCTCTTTTCTCCCACCCCGATAAATTTGATCGGCTTGCCGGTGACGTAGCGGATCGACAGCGCCGCCCCGCCCCGGGCGTCCCCATCCGCCTTGGTCAGCACCACGCCGGTCAAGGGCAGCGCGTCGTGAAACGCCTTGGCCGTGTTGACCGCATCCTGACCGGTCATGCTGTCCACCACAAACAGGGTCTCGATCGGCTCGACCTGCGCGTGAAGAGCCTGGATTTCGGCCATCATCTCAGCGTCCACGTGCAAACGCCCGGCGGTGTCGATGATCAGGACATCTAGCAGGCGTTTTCTGGCGTGATCGAGCGCGCGTTTGGCGATCGCTACCGGATCCTCCGCCGGAGAGGCAGGAATAAACTCGACCCCCACCTCGCGCGCCAGAACCTCAAGCTGCTCGATGGCCGCCGGCCGATAGACGTCGGCGCTGACCACCGCGACCTTCTTCTGTTGCCGCTCTTTCAGCCAGCGCGCCAGCTTGGCCACCGTGGTGGTCTTGCCCGATCCCTGGAGGCCCGCCATCAGGATCACCGCCGGCGGCTGGGTGGCCAGGTTCAATCCCTGGCTGGCCCCACCCATCACCTCGATGAGTTCCTGGTGCACGATCTTGATCAACGCCTGTCCCGGGGTCAGGCTGGCCTGCACCTCTTGGCCCAGCGCCCGGGTCTTGACCCGCTCGATGAACGCCCTAACCACCGGCAAGGCGACGTCGGCCTCCAACAGCGCCATCCGCACCTCGCGCAGGGTGTCTTGGATGTTGGCCTCGGTGAGGCGACCGTGGCCGCGGATTTTTTTCAAAGCTTGGGTTAACCGTTCAGAGAGATTGTCGAACATTTTGCACTCTTAGCTGCAATACAATATGGGATCGCTTTCAGGCCGGCACGCCGGCTTTACATTATGCCAGACTAGGATCAAGAGGGAAGCTTTGTTGACTGCCGCCTTTGCCATCGCCCTGTACCTGATTGCCACGGCTCTGCTTTGGCGCCGGCCGCCCAGATCCAACCGCTTCATCGCGCTCGCTCTGACCTGGGTGGCGCTGCTGTTGCACGGCGGCGCTTTAACCCGGCTGATGCTCACTCCTCAAGGCGTGGATCTGAGCTTTTTCAGCACCGCGGTCTTGGTCAGCGCAATGGTGGTGCTTTTATTTTTGCTCGCCGCCCTGGACAAACCGGTGGACAAGCTGGGGCTTTTGGTATTGCCTTTGGCCGCCGTTACTTTGCTTCTTAGACTGGTTTTTGCGGTCGAGGTGCACGTGCTCAAAGACCTTTCCTTTGCCATGCAAATCCATATCCTCGTTTCCATCCTCGCGTTCAGCCTGCTCAACGTCGCCGCCTTGCAGGCATTGCTGCTGACCTGCCAAGACGTTCAACTGCACCGCAAACGGGCCGGCTGGTTCGTGCGTTCTCTCCCGCCGCTCGAGACCATGGAAGCGTTCTTGTTTCAGATGATCGGCGCGGGGTTCGTGCTGCTTAGCCTGTCTTTGCTCAGCGGCTGGCTGTTTGTCGAGGATCTGTTCGCCCAGCACCTGGTTCACAAGACCGTGCTGTCGATTTTCTCTTGGCTCACATTCGGGGTGCTGCTGTGGGGGCGCTGGCGCTTTGGCTGGCGGGGACGGACCGCCGTCCGCTGGACGCTGTGGGGATTTGCCGCGCTGCTGCTGGCGTATTTCGGCAGCAAGCTGGCGCTCGAGCTTATTCTCCACCGCACCTGACCGTGCGCGCTCGCCCTGGCGAAGCCAGCCGCAGGCGGATGAGCTTACGGTCGGTTTGGACTACGCCCTGCAAGCAGCCTAGAAAATCCGGCTCGGGCAAAGCCTCCAAACATCGGCGCAGCAAGCGCCGGCGCTCGGCCTCCAGGACACGCACGCGCGGCCAATTCGCCATCGCCGCCGCTTGCAGCAACTTGGCATTGAGCTGAGCGATCTTTTGAAATTCACCCTTACTCATAGCCTGCCATGTTCTTTAAATAAGCCGCGCGCATCCGCCGCCTCGCCCGGAGTTTGGCGAGCTCATCTCGGATCCGCTCCTGCTCCTTGAGGATGCGCTCGAGGATTGCTTGATCTTGCGTCGCCATTTGAACCAGGGCCTCGTACACCCTTGGATCGTCCGCGGCCCGCGCGAGACTTTCCTCGAGACAGGCTTGGCGCCTCTCTAAAAGCGCCGAGACCGTTTCAAAATCGCCCGCCTCGGCCGCAAGGCGCATTGCCTCGGCCAATTCCAGCAAAGACTTTTCCATCCGCCCTCTCCTTTAGACCTGCTGCGCCAAAAACAGGCCCTTGCCCTCCCGCTCGCGCAGAAACTTGGCCAGCTCCAGCACGGCGTCTGGGGGAATCTGGCGCACCACCTCCCCCGTCTCCGCATCGATCACCTTCACGACGATCTGCCGGGTGTCCTTATCCACCGAAAACTCCAAGTTGCGGCGGACCAGCTGCAAGTGGTCGTTGATCTCTTTGACCGCCTGCTGGAGCTGCTTGGGATCCACCTGCCGCGTCGCCGCCGTTTCCGCTTTCGGCCGAGCCACCTCCGTTTTCCGCTCCTCCCCTCTGCCCTGAAAAACCGAGGTGGACAGATAAGCGTATCGGAAAGCTGGGTTTATTTTCATGGCTCGACCTCCCGGAAAGGATTTCTTTCCTCAAGTCGCAGCTCCCTGACCGAACGCGCGGCGGGCGGATTCGGGGATGCTGCGCCAAGCCTCCGCCAGCGGGCGCAGGAGTTTTAACACTTCCTCAAAGCCCTCAAGGCGATTTTCGGCGTGCGCCTTAAGCAGCGTTCTCTGCATATACTCATACAAAAAGTCGAGGTTCTCCGCCAGCTCGCCCCCGGCTTTAAAGTCCAAGGTCTCGCGCAAGCCCCCCAAGATGGTCAAGGCTTTGCCGACCAGCTCGCCCTTGCGCGCTAGATTCCCCGCCTCAAGCGCCGCCTTGGCGGCTTGAACGCGCTCGATGGCGCCGTCAAACAACATCTGCACCAGGCGGTGGCCGTCGGCTTCGGCGACTTGGGTTTCTAGATCGATGTGGCGATACTGCTCCAAACGTCTTGCCGCGTACATAGTGTCACCTCACTTGGTTTCGGTTGGCGGTTGCAGGGCCTTGAGCTGCTGGGTCAAGGCGTCCGAAGTCGCCTTGAACTTAGCGACCAGCTTGTCCATGGCGTTGAATCGTTTCAGGTAAAACTCTTCGAGCCGCTCCATCCGCTCGGACAGGCGCTTTTCTTGCTCGGCCAGCTTGGCCAAGCGCTGGTTCAAGCCCTCCAGCGCGCCGCCCAAGGGACCGCCGGTCTCGGTAAGATTTCGGATCATATCGTCGAGCCGGTCGGCGACCCCGCGCACCAAGGTCACGCTGCCGCGCTCGCCCACCGAACCGCCGACGATCTTAAGCTGCAAGCCCTCGCTCGGGGTGCCGGCGGCGCCGGTCAAAAACTGGCCGCGCCCGACCGCCTCGACCCCGCCGATCTTGCCGGCCACGTCCTGGCCTTGGGTGCCCGCGCCTACGCTAAACCCAAGCTGGGTGGCGGTGTTGGCATCGACCGCGACGAAGGCGATATTCGAAGCCGAACCGTACGCGGCTGAGGTCAGAAGCAGCCGGTTTTGATCGGCGTCGTAGGTCACTTCCACATGGCGCCCGGCGGCCTTCAAAGCGGCATCGTTGTTGATCCGGTTTGCGATTTCCTGAGCCAGCTCGGCGCCCGAGGCGTAACTGCCTTGAGTGAGGGCGATGGCGCCGGAACGCACCCCATCGACCTCGATAGTGAACTCGTCGTTGCCAGCATCCACCACGAACGGGGTGGAAAAATCCGGCAGCACCGAGGCGCCCGCATAGCTTCCCTGGGTCGCCAGCCGCGTGACCTCGACCGCATAGGCGCCGGCCTGGGTTTTGGACGTAGCCCCGAAGTACTGAACCTGGGCGTCGCTGGTCGTGCCTTGGGTGGCAAACAAAGCCTGCAGCGCCTGCGGCTGGGTGCGCACCAAGGTTTGGAACTTGTCCGTATCCAGACTCAGTTTGCCGCTCTGGCGGTCGAATTCCAAACCCACATCCACCAGCGAGCGGATGCCGGCGCTCTCCAACCCCGGCACCACCTGCCCGAGCATGCGCTTGAGCTGGTTGTCGATCGAGCGCAGCGTCCCGTCGCCGAGCAGCACCCCGTTGGGTTTGCCGTTGTCCTCGTTGAAGGCGGTCAGTTCGGCGACGTGCCCTTTGAGCTGGTTGTAGGCATCGACGAATTTTTGCAAGGCGTCGCCTATCGCCTTGGCATCCATCCCGACGCTCAAGTTGACCGGGGTGCCGGGCGAGGCGCTTTTGAGATTCAAGCTCACCCCGTCGATTACCCCCGCGACCAGATTGCTGGCCGAAGTCACGGTCAGGCCATCGACGACGAGCTCGGCGTCCTGAGCCTTGCGCGTCTCGCTGAGGTTGAACGCCGAGGCGTTGAACGCCAGGCGCGAGAGCCCCTGATTGTCGGTGGGGTTGCCGTCGCTGACGCTGATCTCCAGCGCGCGCTTTGCTCCGGTCTCGGTCGAAGAGAGCACTAGCCGGTAGCCGGAGCCGTCGTTGACGATGGAGGCGCGCACCCCGATCCCGGCGCGGTTGATCGCATCGCGAATGCCAGAGAGGGTGTGGTTGCTGGCGTCGATGGTCAGGGTTTGGCTCACCGCCTGCGGGTCGGCGGTGAAAGTTTGCGGGTTGCCGCTTCCATCGTAACTCCAGGAGCCAAAGCGGATGGTCAACGTGCCGGTCCCAACCACCTCGTCCACCGAGGCAAAGGCGCCGGTGGCCACGGCCTGCGATTGGGCCAGACGGTTGACTTGAATCTGGTAATTGCCCTCGCGCGCGACCGCGCCGGCGGTGGCGGTCAAAATCGACTCACTGCTCGAGACGGCCTGGCGGCGCTGCCAGAAGAGGGGCGATTTCAAGTTCGTCAGCGCCTCGCGCAAGGAAGCCAGATCGCTTTTGATCTGCCCGAAGGCCGAGAGCCTAGCCTGGATATCGTCGCGCTGGCGGTTGATTCTCGTCTGGGTGGGCGCTTTTTCGGCCTCGATCAGTTTGCCGACCAGGTCCTGGATGTTGAGTCCGGAACCGATGCCTAAAGAGGTGATGCTGGCCATACCCTATCCTCCCAAAGACAAAACGGGGCGAGCCTAAAAGCCCGCCCCGAAGTGGGCCACTTACCGCAAGAGCGAGAGCACGTTTTGGGGGGCCTGCTTGGCCTGGGCCAGCATCGCCACCCCGGCCTGCTGCAGGATCTGGGCCTTGGCCAGGTTCGTGGTCTCCTCGGCGAAGTCCGCGTCCATGATCCGCGACTTGGAGGCGATCAAGTTGTCGCGGTTGACCTGGATGTTGGCGATGGTGGATTCGAGCCGGTTTTGCACCGCGCCCAAGTCCCCGCGCACGCTGTTGATCGTCTCCAGGGCGTTGGAGATGGCCTCCAGCGCCTTGTTGGCCCCGGCCACCGTGGAGATGTCAACGTCCTTCAAGAACTGGCCGGTCTCTGCCCCGCCGTAGGTGCCGGCTCTGAAGTTGAGGTTCTCGAGCGCGGTCTTGCCGTTGATCCCGGCCTGAATGTCGATCGCCTTGGCCGAGTGCAGGGTGACGGTGGCGTAGTAGGTCACCGCCTCTTCTGCATAGCTAGTAGAACCTACATCAGCGGTGCGAATGCCACCAAGGCCGATATTCGCTGCGGCTAAGCTACCGCCCTTATTGTCAACCACAATGCTGATGTTGCGCCCGTCGGCTGCGATCAGGCGAACCACTGAGCCGGTATCTTCGGCCCGTACGCCGGTGCGGTCGGCAATGGCGTTGATGGCCGCCACCGCTTGGGCTCTGTCCTTCTCTGCATCCCCTAGCAAGGTAATTTGGGCAGTTTCCACGCCGTTGATCCACACCGTACCGGAGTCGCCCGCCGTACCCGCGGTCGTTCCCGTACCTTCGACGATATTGGCGTCGGCAGTGGCGGTCACGCCGGTGGCGTCGCTGGCGCGGTTGATCGCCGCGGCGATGGCGATGGCCGAAGCCTCTTTGATCGAGGAGTTGGCGGTGGTGTCGGAGGCGGTGTCGTCGGTGGCGCGCGCGGCCTGGATTGCCACCCCGTTGATCACCAGATCGCCGTCGTTGAGGGCTACGTTTTGGCCAACCCCACTGGACGCGGTTATATGAGATGCTTGATTAGTGACGCTCTTGCCGTCCAAGGTCGAGACGGTGGCGACTTGCGCCTCGTACGTGCCGGCCACCAGGCCAACCCGCTTTAATCCGAGCTCGCCGTTGGTGCCGGCCTCGACCTTGATCGGCTTGCCGTTGGTGGAAACCAGGGTCACGCTGCCTTCATAAGTGCCCGCAGCAGCCAGGCCATAATTGGCTAGCGATAAGCCACCAGTGGAACTAAAATTAGCAATCTGGATATTTCTTCCGTCGACCGCTTTCAAAGTAATTCCGGTCGAATCCTGGCCGGTGTCGATCGCCTCCACCCCGGTCTGGTCCTTGACCGCGTTGATCGCGGTCACGATCGCTTTGCGATCCGCTGCAAGATCGGTTCCTCCCACGGCTAGGCTAATGGTTACGCCATTAATGTCCACCGTAGCATCGTCTGCTCCCGCTCCTGTCATGTTCTGTCCGGCGACCACGTTCGCGTTGACCTTGGCGATCACGCCGGTTTGATCCGACACGCGGTTGATCGCCGCCGCCTTGGCGATGGCCGAGGCCGAGGCGTTATCGGTGGAGGCGGTGTCGTCGCTGGCCAAGGAGGCCCCGATCGCCACGCCGTTGATGATCAGATCGCCGTTTTGGAAGGCGTTATCGGTCGCCACCGTCGAGACGCCGGCGCTCTGGCCGGCGCCGAGCTTGTCGGTGGTCACCTTGCCGAGGCTAATGGCAAAGGTTTCGCCGGCGTTGGCGCCGATCTGCAGCACCTTGGTGCCGAAGCTGCCGTCGAGGAGCTTGGTGCCGTTGAAGTGGGTCTGCTCGGCGAGGCGCTGGATCTCGTCGATGATCTGGCGGGCCTCGGCGTTTAGAGAGGCGCGGTCGGAGTCGGAGTTGGTGGCGTTGGCCGCCTGCACCGCCAGCCCGCGGAGCTTTTGCAGCATCTCGGTCATGCCGCCCAAGGCCCCTTCGGCGGTCTGGGCCATGGAGATGCCGTCGCCGGCGTTGCGCATCGCCACCGACAGCCCCCGCACCTGGGCGTCGAAGCGGGTGGCGATGGCCAAGCCCGCCGAGTCGTCCTTGGCGCTGTTGATGCGAAGGCCCGAAGCCAGCCGCTCCATAGCCGAGTTCATCATGCCTTCGGTGCGGTTCAGGCTGCGCTGGGTGATGAGCGCCATCATGTTGGTGTTGATTACGCTGGGCATTTTCGTATCCTCCTTAAAGTCAGGTTAAGACGAACTTGCGTTCACCTCTATTAGCGGAAGCCTCTGGCAAAACTTTAGGGCGAGATGAACTGGGACGAAGGACTGGCGTTCGACCGCGCCCACCTGTGGCACCCTTACAGCGCCTTGCCCGGCCAGCCGGTCTGGCCGGTGGTCGAGGCGCGCGGCACGCGTTTGAAGCTGGCCGACGGGCGAGAGCTCATCGACGGCATGGCCTCGTGGTGGTGCGCCGTCCACGGCTACCGCCACCCGCGCCTCAACGCGGCTTTAAATACCCAGCTCGAGCGCCTGGCGCACGTGATGTTTGGGGGGCTTACCCACGAGCCGGCGATCGCCCTGGGCCAACGGCTGCTTAAGCTCGTCCCGGCGGGGCTGGAAAAAATCTTTTTCTGCGATTCGGGGTCGGTCGCGGTGGAGGTCGCCTTGAAGCTGGCCTTGCAATATTTTCAGGCGCAAGGGCAAGCCGCCAAACGCAAGTTTTTGGCCCTGCGCGGCGGCTATCATGGCGATACCTTCGGCGCGATGGCGGTGTGCGATCCGGTCACCGGCATGCATCGGTTGTTTGCCGGATTCTTGCCCAAGCAGTTTTTCGCCCCAAGACCCTCGTGCCGCTTTGGCGATCCTTGGGACCCCAAAGACGCCCAGCCGCTCGCGGCAATCATCGAGCGCCACCACCGCGAAATCGCCGCCTTGATCTTGGAACCCATCGTCCAAGGCGCCGGCGGGATGTGGTTTTATCACCCCGACTACTTGCGGACAGCCCGGCGGTTGTGCGATGAATTCAAGATTCTCCTCATCGCCGACGAGATCGCCACCGGCTTTGGCCGCACCGGCAGGCTCTTTGCCTGCGAGCACGCCGGCATCCGTCCAGACATTTTGTGCCTAGGCAAGGCCTTGACCGGCGGCTACCTGAGCCTGGCGGCCACCTTGACCACCGCCGAGGTCGCCGCGACGGTCTGCGCGGGCGAGGCCAAGTGCCTGATGCACGGCCCGACCTTCATGGCCAATCCCTTGGCGTGCCAGGTGGCGGCCGAAAGCCTCGATCTGCTTTTAGAATCCGACTGGCAGGCCAATGTGACTCGCATCGAAGCCGGCCTTCGCCAAGGCTTGGCGCCGTGCCAAACGCTCCCTGCGGTAGCGGAGGTGCGGGTTTTGGGCGCGATCGGGGTGGTGGAACTGAAAGCGCCGGTCGATCTTGCAGCGATTACCCCGAAGTTGGTCGAGCGCGGGGTGTGGCTGCGGCCGTTTGGCAAGCTGATTTATACTATGCCGGCCTACTGCATCGCCGAAGACGAGATCGGCGCGCTGTGCCAGGCCATCTATGAGGTAATCTCCGACTTATGACCAACGCAGAATTGATCGAGCTTTTGCGCAAAGAACTTCCCCGGCTGTTAGCTGAAGACTCAGCAGTGCGCGCGCAGATTTTGGCGCTCGTTCAAACCTACGCGGCCGGCAAACAAGAAACCGATCAAAGGTTTTGGGAGATGCTCGCCGAGTTTCGCCGCGAGCGCGAGGAGTGGAACCGCCGCTTTGAAGAGCAACGGGCGGAGGACGCCCGCAAGTGGGACGAGTGGAACCGTAAATGGGAACAAGAGCGCGCCGAAGAGGCCAAAAAATGGGAAGAACAGCAGCGCAAATGGCAAGAGTGGAGCCAAAGGTGGGAACAAGAGCGCATTGAAGACGCCAAAAAATGGCAAGAGTGGAACCAAAAATGGGAGCAAGAACGCGCCGAAGAGGCCAAAAAATGGGAAGAGAACAGCCGGAGATTTGAGGAAGTCCACCAAGAAATTCTGGCCGTAGCCGACCGGCTTGGCCGCCAGATGCAGGCTCTAGGGGCAAGGTGGGGCATCAGCTCAGAGCGCGCTTTCCGTGATGCGTTGGCCGGTATTTTGAGCAAGACCTTCAAAGTAGAAGTCCTCCACGTGATCGAATTCGACGCGAGCGGCGAAGTTTTCGGACGGCCCGATCAGATCGAACTGGATGTGATCATCCGCAACGGCGCGTTGATCCTGTGCGAGATTAAATCTTCGCTGGATAAAGGCGATGTGTATCTCTTCGAACGCAAAGCGCGGTTTTACGAGAAGCTGCACCAGCGCCGCGCCGATCGCCTGATCGCCATCTCGCCTTATGCGACGAGCCGCGCCCGCGAGGTGGCGGCCAGGCTGGGCATCGAGGTCTACAGCGACGCTGTGGACGTGCCGCCCTCTTGAGGGCGGCGCTTAGGCAAGCCCTGCCAGCTCTCCACCAGGCCATCGACTTCGATGCCGAAGAACCCCAAAATGCGCCCCACGGTTTCGTCGATCAGTTCAGACAAGGATTTCTCGCGGCCATAGAACGCCGGCAGCGGCGGAAAGACGATTCCGCCCATCTCGGTGACGGCCACCATGTTGCGCAGATGCGCCAGATTCAAGGGCGTCTCGCGCGGCACCACGACCAAAGGGCGGCGTTCTTTGAGAGTCACGTCGGCGGCGCGGGTGATGAGGTTGTCGCCAAGACCCCAGGCCACCGCCGCCAGGGTCCGCATCGAGCAAGGCGCGATCACCATCCCCTCGCTTTTGAACGCGCCGCTGGCCGGCTGTGCGGCGATGTCGTCAACCGCGTGGTAAACGTCGGCTTTGGCCTTGAGCTCGGATTTCTTGAGCCCCAACTCGTGCCGGAGATTGACCCAGCCGGCGCGGGAGACGATCAGGTGGGTTTCCCAATCCGGCAAGGCGTGCAGGATCTCGAGTAGGCGCACGCCGTAGATCGCACCGGTGGCGCCGGTCAAAGCCACGATCAAGCGTTTTTGCCTCACGCCAGCTGCTCCGCCATTTGGTCGGTCGCATCCACGAGGGCGTCGATCATCTCCTCGCCAGCGGCGAGGTGGCCGGAATGCTCCAGAATCTTCAGTCTCGCTCCCGGCAGCTTGCGCCGCAGGGAGAACGCAGCCTCCAGCGGACACACCAGATCCCAACGGCCGTGGATGATCGTGCACGGCAGAGTGCGAATTTTCTGGCAGTTTTGGAGGATCTGGTTTTCCTCCAAAAAATAGCGATGGGCGGCGTAGTGAAGTTCGATCTTGGTTTTGGGCAAAAGCTCCTCTGGCGCAGGCAGGGCGTTGGGATCGAACCGATCGCCTAAGGTGACCGCCGCGCTCCACCGGTTCCAGGCCTCGACCACGCGAAGCTGCAAGGCTTCGTTGTGGCCGATCACCGCGCGGTACATCCCCTCGATCAAATCGCTCCAGCTCGAAACCGGCAAGCTTTTAAGCAATTGGTGCCAATAATCCGGATAGATCCGGCGCACCCCGTCCTTGACGAACCAGTCCAGATCCGCCTGGCGCGCCAAAAACACGCCTCTAAGGATGAGGCCCAGCACGCGCTCGGGATGCCGCTGGGCATACGCCAAAGCCAGCGTCGCCCCCCAGGAGCCGCCAAACAGCAGCCAGCGGTTGATCTGCAAACCGGCGCGGATGGCTTCCAAGTCCTCGATCAGCTTGGCCGTGTCGTTGGCGCGGATCTCGCCTAAGGGTTCGCTGCGACCGCAGCCGCGCTGATCGACCAGGACGATGCGGTAACGGGCGGGATCAAAGAAGCGGCGATGATCGGGCTTGCAGCCAGAGCCTGGCCCTCCGTGGAGAAATACTACCGGAATGCCCTCGGGACGGCCGCATTCCTCGTAGTAGATGCGGTGGCCGTCCGCCTCCAGCCAGTGAATAGCGTAAGGTTCCAGGGGAGGATAGAGGGTCTTCATGGCCGCCTAATTGTAGCGGAAGGGCAAGCACCCAAAAACAAGGGGCCCTAAAGGCCCCTTGTCCGGCGCACGCTTGCCAGGAAGACGCTCAGAAGCCAAAGCCGATGTAACCGCCGGCGGTCAAGTGATCGGTATCGGTCGATTCGACCCCGCTCAGGCCGCTTTTGCGCTCAGGCGTCACGTGGTAGCGGAAGTCGATGCCCGCATACAGGTTTTTCCACAAGTTCACGTCTGCCCCGGCGCCAAACACCATTCCGGGGTTGAGCACGGTCACCCCGTCGGAGGGCGGGCTGATGACGTGTAGGCCAAAACCCACCGGAATGATCCAGGGGCGCACGATGCTCCCGCGCAAGAATTTGATCTTAGGCGCCGCCGTTAAGGTAAATTGGGTCACCGTAGAGCGCTCGTTGTTGCCGCGCTCGCTCAACCCCAACGCGCCGATCAAGCCGTGACCTTGGGCATAGCGCTTGTATTCGAAGGCGATCTCACCCAACAGATCGGTGCCTTCCAACGCTGTCCCTTCGGTCAGGCCGAAGATGTCGTGGCTCAGGTTGTGCTCCAACCCCGCCCCGATATAGAAGCCGTTCTGTCCGTGAGCTTCGTTGCTTCCTACCGAAGGCAGCGCATCCCGAGCGCGATCGGCCGTCAGGCGCGAGTACCCACCGCGGAAGAAGAGCAGGCTTTCATGCCCCGCGTGCACGGGTTCAAACTGCTTTTTCCAATCCTCAAGCTCCGTCATTTCCTGGTGATGGGCCTGCTCGTGGGCTTTCAGGTCGGCGAGTTCTTGCTTGAGCGCGCGGAGCTGCTCTTCCAGCTCTTCGATGCGGCTGGACTCGACCGCTTTTTTATGATGATCCCAACCGTTGGCTTGCACCTGCGGTGCAACTGCCAACGCAGCCGCTAAGACCATGCTGATTTTTTGCGTTTTCATGCCATCCTCCCCTACTGGAGTTGTTGAGTTTGCAACCATCCCTTAAACCATAGCCAGTTCGTCCTAAACCTTGGCCGCTTTTGCTTTTTGCGCAAAAGCAACAGCCACCCGGAGAATAATCCTAGCAGACAACTTTCCGCGAAACAAATGTTTTGCCATAATGGTTGCAACTTCTCTTTAGCCGGCTTGAGCCTTTAGGCCGCAGGGCGTTGCCGCGGTGACTGTAGCAAATAAACAACGGGTATTATGAACGGCGCACTCGCCAAACTCCGCACCCCGCTTTTGGTATTGCTGCACGATCTTTTTCTCATCCCCTGGGCGTGGCTTGGGGCTTATTGGCTGCGCTTTAATCTCGAACCGCTCCCTGAAGAAGTATTCTGGCAAAGCGTGCGCTTTTTGCCTTGGGTGGTAGCGATTCAGGGCGCAAGCTTTTATTACTTTCGGCTGTACCGCAGCCTCTGGCGCTTTGCCTCGCTGCCCGACCTCATCCAGATCGCCAAGGCGGTGTTGGTGGGGAGCGCTTCGATCACCTGCCTTGGGTTTTTCTACGACCGCCTCGAATCGATTCCCCGCTCGGTGCCCATCCTCTACGCCACTTTGCTGCCGATCCTCATCGGCACCCCAAGGTTGCTTTACCGGGCGTGGAAAGACCAGGTCACGACCCTGCTGACCGGCAAGCGCGCTTTGATCGTCGGCGCCGGCCGCGCCGGCGAGATGTTGGTGCGGGAATTGCTCAAGTCCCCCAATCCCGAGTACCGGCCGGTGGTGCTGGTGGACGACGACCCCCAGAAAAAGGGGCGGGAGATCCGCGGCCTGCGGGTCGCCGGAGGATGCCACAAGATTCCCAAACTGGTGGCCAAGCACCGCATCGACGTCGTTCTCATCGCGATTCCTTCCGCCACCGACCGGCAAATGCGCCGCATCGTCGAATACTGCGAGCAGGCGGAGGTTCCGTTTTTGACCTTGCCCTCGCTAAAGGAGAGCCTGTTTTATCGCTCCGCCGGCATAGACCTGAGAGAAGTGTCGATCGAAGACCTGCTCGGGCGCGAGCCGGCCCAATTGGATTGGCACGCCATCCACACCCACTTGTGCCGCAAAACCGTCATGGTGACCGGCGCAGGCGGCTCGATCGGCTCCGAACTGTGCCGGCAGCTGGCCTCCATGCCGGTGGAACGGCTGATCCTGTTTGAGGTGTGCGAATACAACCTGTTCCGGATCGAGAACAATCTGCGGCAGTGCTTTCCTAACCTTTCCATCGTCCCGATCCTGGGAAACATCACCGATTCCACCTCGGTCCGCCAAGCGATGACGACCCACCGTCCCCAGATCGTGTTCCACGCCGCCGCCTACAAGCACGTGCCGCTTTTGGAAAGCCAGCTGCGCGAGGCGGTGCACAACAACTGCCTAGGCACCCGCATCGTCGCCGAGGCGGCGATCGAAGCCGAAGTGGAGGAATTCGTCCTGATCTCCACCGACAAGGCGGTCAATCCCTGCAACGTCATGGGCGCCACCAAGCGGGCCGCGGAAATGATCTGCCAGAGCCTAGACAGCGTTGGCCCCACACGGTTCCTCACCGTCCGGTTCGGCAACGTCCTCGATTCGGCCGGCAGCGTGGTGCCCTTGTTCCGCGAGCAAATCCGAAGAGGCGGCCCGATTACCGTCACCCACCCGGAAATCAGCCGCTACTTTATGACCATTCCCGAAGCCTGCCAGCTGATCATGCAGGCGGCCGCCGCCGGCAAAGGCGGGGAGATTTTCGTCTTGGACATGGGCGAGCCGATCAAAATCCGTTACTTGGCCGAACAGATGATCCGCTTGAGCGGCAAACGCCCCGGCATCGACATCGAGATCCGCTACACGGGCCTGCGCCCCGGGGAAAAACTCAACGAGGAGTTGTTCTACGCCGATGAAAACTTGATTCCCACCGGACACCGCAAGCTGCTTTTGGCCTATTCGCGCCCTTGCGATCCCAGGATCATCGCCAAGCTCCTCGATCAGATCGCCAAGGCTTGCCAAGCCCACGACGAAGAGCAACTTTTGGTCTTGCTGCGCACCTTGGTTCCGGAATATCGCCCGCAGCTCGCCTTAGAACGCCGTCTGACTTCGGCTTAACGCGGCCCAAACAACGCCGAACCGACTCGAACCAGGGTTGCCCCTTCCACGATCGCCGCCTCCAGGTCGGCCGACATCCCCATCGACAAAGTATCAAGGCCCAGGTCGGCACACGCCTCGAACAATTCCCGCAAGCGCCGAAACGGCGCGCGCTGGGCCGCAAAATCCTCGGCCGGCGCCGGAATCGCCATCAGCCCGCGCAGGCGAAGGCGCGGCAGAGCGAGGACCGCTTCGGCCAATTCCCGCACCTCTTCCGGCCGGATCCCGGCTTTGCTTGCCTCACCGCTGATGTTGACCTGCAGGCAAACGTTCAATGGCGGCAGGAAGTCTGGCCGCTGCTCGCTCAGGCGCCTGGCCACTTTTAGCCGATCGACGCTGTGCACCCAATGAAAGCAGGAAGCGATGGCGCGCGTCTTGTTGGCTTGGATCGGCCCGATAAAGTGCCAGGTGATGTCCAAGTGGGCAAGCGCCTTTTGTTTGGCCAGCGCCTCCTGCAGGTAATTCTCGCCGAAGTGGCGGATCCCGGCCCGATACGCTTGCAGCAACACTTCGGGCGGGTGGGTTTTGCCCACCGCGACTAAAGTCACGCCGTCCGCGCGCCCAGCCTGCCTTAGGGCCTCCTGAATCCTCCGCCGGAGCGCGGCAAGCCGCGACGAAAGGCTGCCTTGGGCTGTTCTATACTTTAAAATTGCCGTACAACTCTCGGGAGCGACCATGGACATCGCTGAACTTTTAGCCTTTGCCGTCAAAAACAACGCCTCGGACCTGCACCTGTCGGCGGGGCTGCCGCCGATGATCCGGGTGGACGGGGACATCCGCCGGATCAATATCCCTCCCCTGGAGCACAAGGAGGTCCACGCGCTGATTTACGATATCATGAACGACAAGCAACGCCGAGACTACGAGGAATTCCTGGAGACCGACTTCTCCTTTGAACTTCCTGGAATTGCTCGCTTCCGCGTCAACGCCTTTCATCAGGATCGCGGCGCGGCAGCGGTCTTCCGCACCATCCCCTCCAAGGTCTTGACTCTGGACGAGCTGGGCTGCCCGCCGATCTTCCGCGAGCTCACGCAAAAACCGCGCGGCCTGATCCTGGTCACCGGTCCCACAGGATCGGGGAAATCGACCACGCTCGCGGCGATGATCGATTACATCAACTCCAACAATTACTCGCACATCTTGACCATCGAGGACCCGATCGAGTTCGTCCACCAGAGCAAGAAATCCCTGATCAACCAGCGCGAGGTCCACCGCGACACCCAAAGTTTCAACGCCGCTTTGCGTTCGGCCCTGCGCGAGGACCCGGACGTGATCCTGGTGGGCGAAATGCGCGATCTGGAAACCATTCGCCTGGCGCTGACCGCCGCCGAGACCGGACACTTGGTGTTCGGCACCCTGCACACCACTTCGGCGGCCAAGACCATCGACCGCATCATCGACGTCTTCCCGGCGGAGGAAAAAGACATGGTCCGCGCGATGCTGTCGGAATCGCTGCAGGCGGTGATCGCCCAGACCTTGCTCAAAAAGGTCGGCGGCGGGCGCACCGCGGCCTGGGAGATCATGGTCGGCACTCCGGCGATCCGCAACCTCATCCGCGAAAACAAAGTGGCGCAGATGTACTCGGCGATCCAGACCGGGCGCAAGGACGGGATGCAGACCTTGGACCAGCACCTTATGGAGCTGGTGGAAAAAGGCGTCGTCTCGCGTCAGGCGGCCCGCCTCAAAGCGGTCAACAAAGCCGCCTTTTAGGAGCGCGTTATGAACGTCGAATCCCTGCTCACCCTGATGGTCCACAAGAAAGCCTCGGACCTGTTCGTCACCGCGGGCTTTCCCCCGAGCCTCAAAGTCAACGGCAAGCTGGAACCGTTGAGCGCCAGTCCTTTAAGCGACGCCCAAGCCAGGGAGCTGGTCTTGAGCACCATGAACGCGCGCCAGCGGGATGAATTCGAGAACGCGCGCGAGTGCAACTTCGCCATCGCCTTGAAGGACCTGGCCAGGTTCCGCGTCAGCGCCTATTATCAGCGCAACACCCCGGCGATGGTCATCCGCCGCATCCAGGATTACATCCCCGACATCGAAGAGCTGAACCTGCCGCCCATCCTGAAAGACCTGGCGATGACCAAGCGGGGACTCATCTTATTCGTCGGCGCCACCGGCACCGGCAAATCGACTTCTTTGGCGGCCATGCTCAAGTACCGCAACCACAACAGCTCCGGCCACATCATCACCATCGAGGACCCGATCGAGTACACCCACAAGCACGCCGGCTGCATCGTCACCCAGCGCGAGGTCGGAACCGATACCGAATCCTACGAAGTGGCGCTCAAAAACACCCTGCGCCAGGCCCCGGACGTGATCCTGATCGGCGAGGTGCGAACCCGCGAGACTATGCAGCACGCCCTCACCTTCGCCGAAACCGGCCATCTGTGCCTGACCACCCTGCACGCCAACAACGCCAACCAGGCACTCGACCGGATTTTGCACTTTTTCCCCGAGGACATGCACCGCCAGCTGTTCATGGATTTGTCCTTAAACCTCAAAGCCATTATCGCCCAGCAACTCATCCGCCGCATCGACGGACAAGGGCGCTATCCGGCGGTGGAAATCCTGATCAACACTCCGCTCGCGGCGGACTTGATCCGCAAAGGCGAGGTTCACCAGCTCAAAGAGCTGATGAAGCGCTCGCGCGAACACGGGATGCAGACCTTCGACCAATGCCTGTACGATCTTTACCGACAAGGCAAGATCAGCTACGAAGACGCCCTCGCCGCGGCCGATTCACGCAACGAGGTGCGCCTGATGATCAAGCTCGGCGCCGACGCCTCCGACAAGTACCAGGGCTTAGACCAAATGCGGCTGGTGGAGGACGACTAAGCCCGCCAAACCACGCGCCCCTCGACCAGGGTATAGCGCACCTGGCCTTTGAGCGTCTTTCCCCAAAACGGGGTGTTGCGGCCGCGGCTGAGCCAGGTGCGCTCAGCCACCGTCCACGGCGCTTTAGGATCAAATACGCACAGGTCCGCCGGCGCCCCGGGGGCAAGGCGGCCGCCCGGCAACCCCAAAATCCTTGCCGGCCCTAAAGTCAGCCGGGCGATCGCGGCGGGCAAGGGCAATACCCCCTCCTCCACCAGCCTCAAGGTCAGCGGCAACAAGGTTTCCAGCGCGGAGATTCCCGGTTCGGTGGCGGCAAACACGTTGCGCTTGGCGTCTTCCTCGTGCGGCTGGTGGTCGGAGCAGATCGCCGCGATCGTCCCCTCCGCCACCGCTTGGCGCAGGCCCTCGCGATCGGCGGCGGAACGCAAAGGAGGCAGGACGTGCGCCATAGGATCAAAGCCCTCCAGCGCGCTCTCGGTCAGATGCAACTGGTGCGCCGCCACGTCGCCGCTCACCGGCAAGCCCGCCCGCTGCGCCTCGGCGATCATGGCCGCCGCGCGCGCGGTGCTCAAACAGGTGAAGTGGACCCGGGTACGGCATTCTTCCACCAAAGCCAGGATTTGCGCCACCACCAGCGTCTCGGCGCTGACCGGAATGCCCGCCAGTCCCAAGCGGGTGGCGACTTCCCCTTCGTGCGCGCAGCCTAAGGCGCTAAGATGCGGATCTTGGGGCCGGACGATGACGCAAAGATCGTAGGTCCCGGCGTATTCCAGCGCCCGCCGCCAGATCAGAGCATTGGCCAAAGGCCGGTAGCCTGAGCTCACCGCCGGGCAACCGGCGCGCTTGAGCGCGCCCATTTCACTCAAAGCGATTCCTTGCAAACCGCGGCTTAAGGCGCCGATGGCGAGCACTTTGGCCGTGCCGGCAGCGAGCGCGCGTTCGCGGATGAGCTCCACCACCGCCGGGGTATCGATGACCGGATCGGTCTCGGGCGAACAGCAAAGCACAGTCACCCCCGCCTTGACCGCAGCTAAGGTCTCGCTCGCGATCGTCGCCTTGTGCTCGTACCCGGGTTCGCGTAAGTAAGCCGAAAGATCGATAAAGCCGGGACTGACGACGGCGCCGCTCGCATCCAGCACCTCGTCGGCCTGAAAGCCCAACGGCGCCTCCCCAACCGCCACGATTTGGCCCTCGGCCACAAACACCCCCCCCGCGGTCAGAGTCTCGCTCTGCGGATCCAACCATTGACCGCCTACGATCGCAATCCTCATCCGGCCCTCCCCATGACCAATGCCATGACCGCCATGCGGACGGCAATGCCGTGGCTGACCTGCTCTAGAATCACCGAATGCACCCCGTCGGCCACCTCCGAAGCGATCTCCACGCCCCGGTTGATCGGCCCGGGGTGCATGACCAGGCAATCGGGTTTGGCGCGCGCAAGGCGCGCCGAAGTCAGACCAAAACTCCGATAATACTCGTGCTCGCTCGGGATGAACGCCCCTTGCATGCGCTCTTTCTGCAGGCGCAGCATGAGGATCACATCCACGCCTTCGATCCCGGCCTCCAGCTCGCAATACGGGACTACCCCCAAGCTTTCCACCGCCTTAGGCAGCAGCGTGCGCGGCGCCACCACTCGGATCTCGGGCACCCCTAAGGTTTTCAAAGCGTGGATCTGCGAGCGCGCCACCCGCGAATGCAGGATATCGCCGACGATCGCCACTTTCAGCGAAGCGAAATCGGGCTTGTGGCGGCGAATGGTGAAAACGTCCAAAAGCGCCTGGGTGGGATGGGCGTGGCGGCCGTCGCCGGCGTTGATCACGCATACCTCCGGGGCCACGTGGCGGGCGATGAAGTGCGCCGCCCCCGAGTCGGGATGGCGCACCACGAACATGTCCACAGACATCGCCTCTAGGTTGCGGATAGTATCGAGCAGGCTTTCCCCTTTGGCGGTCGCCGAAACCTGGACGTTCAAGTTGAGCACGTCGGCGGACAGGCGCTTGGCGGCCAGTTCAAAGGTAGTGCGGGTGCGCGTGGAGGTCTCAAAGAACAGGTTGACCACGGTCTTGCCGCGCAGCAAGGGAACTTTCTTCACCTTCTGGTAGGTGACACTGCCGAAGGACTCGGCCGTGTCCATGATTTTAAGCAGCCACTCGCGGCTTAGGCCCTCCACCGTCAGAAAATGGCGCAAGCGGCCTTGGCTGTCGAGCTGCAGATCGCTCACCGGCATAGCTCAAGAAGACAATTCCAGGCGCAAGGGTTTTGGACCTTTGAGCTTGATCCGCACGCCCTCCGCTAACTCGATCCGGGCACCTGCGCAATCGGCTTGAATGGGAAGCTCCCTGCCGCCGCGGTCAATCAGCACCCCCAACACGACCTGGCGCGGCCGCCCGTAATCGAACAGCTCGTCGAGCGCCGCGCGGATAGTGCGCCCGGTGTAGAGCACGTCGTCGATCAAGATCACGTCGCGATCTTCGGTGCTGGGCAATTGACTGGGGCGAACTTCAGGATGCATGCCGATGCGGGAAAAATCATCGCGGTAGAAGGAAATGTTCAAGCGGCCGATGGCCTCAGGCGGGTTTCCAAGCCGCCGGCTTAAATCCTCGGCGATCCACACCCCGCCGGTATGGATGCCGACGATCAAGGGATTTTTCAGCCGGCGGGTTTGGATTTGCAGCCGCAGGCAGGCTTCCAAAGCCGCCAGCAAGGCCTCTACGTCCCATTCGATGGCTTCGGTCTTCATTGCTGGTTCAGCCAGGTTTGCAAGATCAACATGGCCGCCACCTGATCGCTGAGCTCCCTAACTTTGCGCCCTTTGAGGTTGGCCTCGTCGAACAGCAAACGGCGCGACTCAAAGCTGGTCAAGTGTTCGTCCACCGCATGCACCGGCAGGAGGTAGCGGCTCTCAAGCTGGCGACAAAACTTGCGCATCAGCGGCGTGATCGGATTGTCCCGACCGTCGGGCTGGCAGGCGATGCCGACGATCAACGCCTGCGGGCGCCAGGTTTCCACCAGGCGGTCGATGGCGGCAAAACGGACCTTGCGCTTCTCCGAACGGATGGTCTCCAAAGGCGTGGCGGTGCCGGTGATCTTCTGCCCAACCGCCACCCCGATCTTGTAGGTGCCGTAATCAAAGCCCAAATAAGTCGCCGATCTATCCATGCCCAACCTGCGCCGACAACAAGTCCAGATCGATTCCAAAGCGTAAAGCCGCCGCCTTCCAACGCTGAGCCGGCGGCAGATCGAACAAAATCGCCCGATCGGCGGGCACGTTGAGCCAAGCGTTCGCAAGGATCTCCTGTTCCAACTGCCCTTTGCCCCAGCCGGCATAACCCAGCGCCACCAGATACCTTTCCGGCCCTTCCCCGGCGGCGATGGCTTCCAAAATGTCGCGCGAGGTAGTCAGGCCGATGTCTTCATCGACCGCCAAGGTTCCCAGCCAATTGCCCACCGGGCTGTGCAAGACAAAGCCGCGCTCGGGTTGCACCGGACCGCCGAGATAAACCGGAACTTCGGCGGCGCGCGGGTCGCCGATCGGAATCTGCATCGACTCCAGAATGCTGCCCAGCCGAATATCCAAAGGCCGGGAAACGACGATGCCTAAAGCCCCCTCGGCGCTGTGCTGGCACAAATAAGTCACGGTATGGGCGAAATTTGGATCCGCCAAAGTGGGCATGGCGATCAGAAATTGCCCGGTCAAATAAGTCACATCCTGAGTCATAGCCTTAGCTCAGTCCGTCAATGATCCATCGCTAGACTGGCCTCGTCGTAGAATTTCCAAGTGCGGGTGATGACGATCGCATCCGCCTGGTTGGCCAATTCCAGCGGAAACGGCGCAAACGGCGCCGCCAGACGCACGATGCGCTGCACTGCCTCGTCTAACACGGGCTGTCCCGAAGAACGGTGAATCTGGATTTTTTTCACCTGACCGTCCTTGCTCACCCAAACGCTGGCCAGAACTGCCCCAGAAAGCCTTTGCCGTCGGGCTTCCTCGGGATAATTCAAATTGCCTACCCGCTCGACCTTCTCCTGCCAGGCGCGTTCGTAAGCTGCCGCGATGTGTTTGTGGGCGTTGATCTGCTGAATCGGCACCACCCGAGCGCTGGGACTAAAAGACGCGGTTTGCGTCGGGACCAGCTCGGCGATCTGCCGCGCCAAAAGCTCGCGGTCCAGATGGGGTGCCTCCATCTGCTTTGCCGGCAAGCGCACCATAGAGCGGGGCTGGGTCAGCGGCTTAGAGGACGCCAAGGTCTGCGGTTTGGGCTGAGGGGGAGCGGCCACCGGTTTAGGTTTAGGGGGAACAGGCTTGGGTTTGGCCGGGCGCGCCGCCTTGCCAGAGCTGTCGGCTTGCGCGCGGTAGTCCACCTGGGTCGGCTTGTCGGCCTTGGGCGCTTCGATCAGCTCGATGTCCAAGGTGCGGTCGAGCTTAGGCGGGTCGGGCAGAGGCACGCGCACCCCGAAGATTATCCCCACGTGGACGGCCCCGGCGAGCAGGCCGGTCACCAGCAGGCGATCGGTCGAATTGCCCACGAACCTCATCGCTTGAGCAAGCCCTCGATTTCGTTCAACAATTGGGCGCTGATGTTGAGCCCAAACAGTTTATCCAATTCCTGAATGCAGGTGGGACTGGTGACGTTAATCTCAGTAAGATAATCCCCGATCACGTCGATGCCGACGAAAATCAACCCCCGTCGGCGCAGCTCCGGCCCCACCTGGGAACAGATCCACAGGTCGCGCTCGCTGAGCGCCCGCCCCTCGGCCCGCCCGCCGGCGGCCAAGTTGCCGCGCACCTCGCCGGCGGCCGGAATCCTAGCCAAGGCGTAAGGCACAGGCTGGCCGTTGATCAGCAGGATGCGCTTGTCGCCTTGGGCGATTTGAGGGAGGTATTTTTGCGCCATCACGAACCGTTGACCCTTGTGGGTCATGGTCTCCAAAATGACGCTGAGGTTGGGGTCCTGGGGGTGGAGATAGAAGATCGATGCCCCTCCCATGCTGTCGAGGGGTTTTAAGATGATCTCGCCCTGCTCGCGGAGAAACTCCCTGAACCTTATGGGGTCGCGCGCGACCAAGGTGGGCGCGCAACAGTGCGGGAACCAGGCGGTGAACAGCTTTTCGTTGGCGTCGCGTAGGGCGCGCGGATGATTGACTACCAAGGTCCCGCGGCTTGCCGCGCACTCGAGCAGGTAGGTGACGTAGATGTATTCCTGATCGAAAGGAGGGTCCTTGCGCATCAGGATTACATCCAGCTCGTCCAAAGGGCGCTCGCACTCGCCTTCGAAAGCATACCAGCTGCGCTCGTCGCGCTGCACGGTAAGGCGGCGCATGCGCGCAAAAGTGCGCCCGTCGCGCAGGTAAAGATCGCTCATCTCCATGTAAAACAGCGCCCAGCCCCGCGCCTTAGCCTCCAGCAACATCGCAAAGGTGCTGTCCTTGCGGATGTTGATCGTTGCGATCGGATCCATCACGACCCCGAGTTCGATCGGGGTTTTCGCTTGCACCATGGCGGCCTGCTTGCTTTTATCGGGTTAACTCAACAACGGTAAATAGTACCATCCTTTTTTGCGCGAACGTTGCGCTTCGGTTAAAATCTGCGTTTTAAATCTATTGGATAGATCGGGGGTCCAATTATGGCAAGAGTATGCCAAGTTACAGGCAAACGTCCCATCGTGGGCAACAACGTCTCCCACGCCAACAACAAGACCAAGCGGCGGTTTCTGCCTAACCTGCACGAACACAAGTTCTGGGTTGAGAGCGAGAACCGCTGGGTGAAGCTTCGGGTCTCTAGCCAAGGCATGCGCATCATCGACAAAAAAGGCATCGATGCGGTGCTGGCCGAGATCCGCCAGCGTGGGGTCAAAATCTAAGAGGGCACGATCATGCGCGAAAAAATCAAACTGGTCTCTACCGCCGGTACCGGCTATTACTACACGACCACGAAAAACAAGCGCACCACCCCGGACAAGCTGGAATTTAAAAAATACGACCCGGTGGTGCGCAAGCACGTGATTTTCAAGGAAGCCAAGATCAAATAATCGGTCACGGAGCAAACAGCTCCTCGGTCTTTGGCGCACGATTTTGCGAATTCTCAGAACGCCTAGGCAGGTAAGCTGCCTGGGCGCACGTCGTTTCTTCCGCCTGCAAAAAGCCGCTCAGCCAAAGGCGACCGGCTTCGGTCTGCAGTCCAATCCCTAGGCTAGCCAAGCTCAACAGGATTCCAACCAACGACCATAACGCCGAGGCAAGTCGACTTTGCGCCGGAGCCGTTGTAGTTTCCGCTTTTGGCAAGCAAAGCGGCAATTGATCCGGATCCACCGCCACCAGTTCCTTGGGCCAAGCCGCGTCCGACGGCCCTTGCCGGTCGGCGAGGAGCTGCTCAAGGCGCTTGCACTCCCGGCGCGCCGCTTCCACTTCCTGACGCATGGCCGCCACGTCCTGATCGGCCTGCTCGCGGACCATCTCCAATTCGGTTCGCAAGGCTTGGATGGCCTCTACGCCCCCTTCGGCTTGAAACGCTTCGCAATATTGGCGAATCACCTCCTCCAGCTCTTCGATCCTCAAGCGCTGCGCGGCGACTTCCGCCTCCAGCGCCTGCTTTGCCTGATCCATCTTCATTAGTTCCTGCCTGAGCGCCGCCGCTTCCTCCTGCGCGGCTTGCGCCGCATCCAGCTCGCGCCGCAGCGCCTGGTTTTCCGCTCGTAAACCCTCAAGCTCTGCCGGAAGGTCCCGGATTTCCCTTTGGATTCTTTCCGGCTGCGCAGCGCTCTGGCCATCGGCAGGCGCCTCTATGAGGATTTCCTCTTCCGCTGGCCCGGCCTCTAACCGGACCTCTTCCCCCACCAGATACGCGACCGGCACCTCAGTTAGCCCACCGGCCAACACCGCCGCCTCAAAGCCAAAGCGCAGCAGCAAGAAAGCAGCCGCCCGACTTTGCTCGCCCCGCTCGCAGACCAGAATATACTTGCGCTGGCGCTGGAGGCTACTTAACTGCATTCGCAGAGAGAAAAACGGAATATTGAGGCTGCCTTTAAGACGACAGCGCCGAAAGCTTTCGGGATCGCGCACGTCCAACCAGTTAGCCCCTTGCTCGATTTCGCGTGCGGCCGATTCGAAATCCAATTCCCGCAACACCGGCTCGACCACTAAGGATAAAAAATCCTCCTTGTCCAAACGCAGCACCACCCCGTCTGTCAGCATGCTCACATCCATCGCCCGGGGTTGGCCCGAAAGCACGGCATCCTCCCCGAACAAATCTCCAGGCTCCAACCGCGCCAGTTGAATCTCGCGCGCGTTGGGGCGCGGCCGGCGGGTTACCTGACACTTGCCGGCGCGCAAAATATACACGCAGTCCCCGAGTTCCCCTTGGGCGATGACCTTATCCCCGCCTTTGAACTCGATCGGCTTAAGGCGCTGGACGAGTTTATGCAGATTGCTCGCCGGAAGGCGTTGGAACACCGGTAACTTGAACAATTTGCTCATCCAGTCGGGGCCGGCTTCGACACTCGCGGCGGACGGAAAAACTTCGTTTTGATCGGCGTGCATAAACGTCAATTGGCTTGGGTCAATACGTAGATACTTGAGCTTGGTCAAGGCGCGGGCGGTTACCTTGCGCGGCACCTGATGCGCGAGCGGAAAGCGGGCAGCGGCGCTCCCGCCCTCGATCCTCTCCAAGACGATGCCATCGGCCTCCAGACCCACCTCCCCTTCGAGCAGGTAGATCCAGTCGGCGTCCTCGCTGCCGCGTTGAAACAAAACCGCACCGACCGCCGCCTCCTCGACCGTCCATCCCACGCGCAAGCGCTGAAAACTCTCCTGCGGCAACCACTGCAAAGGAATCAAGCGCCGCAAATCCTGTTCATCCAACTCGCTTGGCTCCCTAAAAAGCGCCAGGATCTTGCCTTAAAGTCTAGCAAACAAAAAGGGCGTCTTAAGACGCCCTCGTTTGCTTTTCAAGGCGGCCCTTTTAGCGCACTTTCGGGTCCAATTCGCCACTGGCATAGCGCTTGACCATTTCCTCCAGCTGGACCGGCTTGATTTTGGACGCTTTACCTGCACAGCCAAAGGCCTCATAGCGAGCCTTGCAGATCTCCTTCATCGCCTTCGTGGCTACCGTAAAGATTTTCCGCGGATCGAACTCTTTAGGATTTTCCGCCAAAAATTGGCGCATCGCGCCGGTCGCAGCCATGCGCAGGTCGGTGTCGATGTTGACCTTGCGCACCCCGTGGCGGATCCCCTCGATGACTTCTTCTACCGGCACACCATAGGTCTGGCCCATATCGCCGCCATAGCGGTTGATGATCTCCAACCAGTCCTGAGGCACCGAGGAAGAACCGTGCATCACCAGGTGGGTGTCGGGAATCCGGGCGTGGATCTCCTTAATCCGCTCGATGGCCAAGATCTCGCCGGTCGGGGGACGGGTGAACTTGTAGGCGCCGTGGCTGGTACCGATGGCGATGGCCAAAGCGTCGATTTTCGTCCGCTTGACGAAGTCGGCGGCCTGATCCGGGTCGGTCAGGAGCATCTCCTTGGTGAGCTTGCCCTCGGCGCCCACGCCGTCTTCCTTGCCGGCCTGCATGGTTTCCAGCGACCCCAAGCAGCCGAGTTCC
>NZ_BAAHXK010000012.1:0-61176 GCF_054656915.1 Methylothermus subterraneus | reverse complement strand
GCCATGCCGTCTTGTATGCCAAGCCTTGTTGTTTGGCCCAGGCGCTGAGTTTCATGTCGCCTCATTGAGGGGTGAATAACCATTTTTTACCTCAAAAACGCATGAAATCGTCAGCAGTTGACAACCCCCCGTGGAGGACGGCGTTAGGCTCAAAAACCAACGCCTTAAGAGATCCTGCTCGCGGCGATGAACACGGCGGGGCGCGCTGGGCAGACACGTCGCGCTTAGGGTTGGGTTGCAGTTTCACGCCGCGGCGTGGCTTTGGCGATTTAGGCTCGGCGCAAGGCGCGGGCCAGGCGTTGCACGCAGCGCTTGAGCTCAGGATCTTCAAGCGCGTTGGCCGCCCGCTCCAAACCGTCTAGAACCTCAGGCGGAGGTGTCTTGATACGCGGCGGCGGTTTTTCCACTTTGCCTTGGGGCAGCAGGACCCGAACGTGCACGGCAGCGATCGGGCCGAGGAGTTCCTGAAGCGCCGCCTTGACTTCGGTTTGATAAAAACGCAGCCTGGCCGCCCAGGCGGCGTTGTCTGCGTATAAGACCAGCCGCCCGCCGTGGCGCGGCAAGCAGTATAGGCAATGGGCGCCAAGCGGCTCCGGCAGGACTTGACGCACCCTGGTCAACAGCTTTTCGTTCCAGCGGGCCTTTGCCAAAAGCGGGGCGAGGGCGTCCTGATTTAACACCTGAACGATCGCCGGCGGCAAACCGGCCATAGATTTCTGAACCATTGTTTGCGGTTCGCGTCAAAAAAGGCGCGCCTAAAATCGGCTTCCTTCCAAAAGCCGCCTTGGGTTAGGGTAAAATGGCGTAGTTTTTTCCGCTTTGCAAATACCGGAATTTGAACCTAATGTTAGGCAAGCTGGTTAAAAAAGTCATCGGTTCCAGAAACGACCGGATCATCCGCCAGAAATACAAGCTAGTCCAGGAGATCAACGCTCTGGAACCCAAATTTCAGGCTTTGAGCGACGCCGAGCTGCGCGCCAAGACCGATGAGTTCCGGGAACGCCTGGCTAAAGGCGAAACCCTAGACGAGCTTTTGCCCGAAGCCTTCGCCACCGTCCGCGAGGCCGGTAGGCGGATACTCAAGATGCGCCACTTCGACGTGCAGTTGATCGGCGGGATGGTCCTGCACGACGGCAAGATCGCCGAAATGCGCACCGGCGAGGGCAAAACCTTGGTCGCCACCTTGGCGGCCTATCTCAACGCTCTGCCAGGCAAAGGCGTGCACGTGGTCACGGTCAACGATTACCTGGCCCGCCGCGACGCCCAATGGATGGGCAAGCTCTACAATTTCCTCGGGCTTTCGGTCGGGGTGATCGTCAGCGGCCTAAGCCAAAAAGAGCGCAAACAAGCTTATGCCGCCGACATCACCTACGCCACCAACAACGAGCTGGGCTTTGACTACCTGCGCGACAACATGGCCTTCAGCAAGGAGGATCAGGTCCAGCGCGGCCACGCCTACGCCATCGTCGACGAAGTCGACTCGATCCTGATCGACGAGGCCCGCACCCCCTTGATTATCTCCGGGCCCACTGAGGAGCGCACCGATCTTTATCTGAAGATGAACGCCTTGGTGCCCCACCTCAAGCGCCAGGAGGGGGAAGGCGAAGACGGCGATTACACGGTGGACGAAAAGACCAAGCAGGTCTTCCTCACCGAGCGCGGCCACGAAAAGGTGGAACAGTTGTTGGTGCAAGCCGGCCTGATCCACTCCGGCCAGAGTTTGTACGATGCCGCCAACATCCGCCTGCTGCATTATCTGAACGCCGCCTTGCGCGCCCACACCCTGTATCATCGGGACGTGGACTACATCGTGCGAAATGGCGAAGTCATCATCGTCGACGAATTCACCGGCCGGATCATGCCCGGGCGGCGCTGGTCGGAAGGCCTGCACCAGGCCATCGAAGCCAAAGAGGGGGTGCCGATCCAGCAGGAAAACCAGACCTTGGCCTCGATCACCTTCCAGAATTACTTCCGGCTGTATGAGAAGCTCGCCGGGATGACCGGAACCGCCGACACCGAGGCGTTCGAGTTCCACCAGATCTACGGCCTGGAAGTGGTCGTGATCCCCACCCACAAGCCGATGATCCGCAAGGACTTGCCGGACGTGGTCTACCTGACGGCGCGGGAAAAATACGAGGCCATCGTCAAGGACATCGAAGAATGCCGAAAGCGCCAGCAGCCGGTGCTGGTGGGGACCACCTCGATCGAGAATTCCGAATACCTCTCCGGGCTGCTCAAGCGCAAAGGTATCCCCCACCAGGTCCTCAACGCCAAGCATCACGAGCGCGAGGCGCAGATCATCGCCCAAGCCGGCAGGCCCGGGGCGGTGACGATCGCCACCAACATGGCCGGGCGCGGTACTGACATCGTCTTAGGCGGCAACTTGGAGGCGGAATTGCAGGAGCTGGGCGAGGAGGCGCCCGAGGAACTCAAAGAAAAAGTTCGGCAAGATTGGCAGCGACGGCACGAACTGGTGGTCCAAGCCGGCGGCCTCCACGTCATCGGCTCCGAACGCCACGAATCGCGCCGAATCGACAATCAGCTGCGCGGCCGCTCCGGCCGGCAAGGCGACCCTGGCTCGTCGCGCTTTTACCTTTCGCTCCAGGACAACCTGCTTCGGATCTTCGCCTCCGATCGGGTCGCGGCGCTGATGCAGAAGCTGGGCATGCAGGAAGGGGAGGCGATCGAGCACCCATGGGTGACGCGGGCAATCGAGAACGCCCAGCGCAAGGTCGAAGCGCACAACTTCGACATCCGCAAGACTTTGCTGGAATACGACAACGTCGCCAACGACCAGCGCCGGGTGATCTATGAGCTGCGCAACGAACTCTTGGCGGCCGCCGACGTCAGCGCCACCCTCGACTCGATCCGCCAGGACGTCCTAGCGGAACTGGTGGACAAGCACCTCCCGCCTGACACCTTCGAGGAGCAGTGGGACGTCGAGGGGTTAGAGCGGGCGCTGGAGGCCGAGTTTGGCCTGTACTTCCCGGTCGCGAAACGGCTGCAGGAGGATCCTGAATTGCAAATCGCCGATCTCAAGCGCGAGATCCTGGAAGCCGCCGAACGCGCCTACCGCGAGAAAGAACGCCAGATCGGGCCGGAGATCCTGCGCCAATTTGAAAAATCGGTGCTGCTTCAGGTGCTGGACAACGCCTGGAAAGAACACCTGGCGGCGATGGATCATCTGCGCCAGGGAATCCACCTGCGCGGCTACGCCCAGCGCGATCCTAAGCAGGAATACAAACGCGAGGCGTTCTTGATGTTCCAGTCGATGCTCGACAACCTCAAGCACGAGGTGACCAGCCTCCTGGCGCGAGTGCAAATCCACGGCGCCGAAGACGTAACCGCCGCCGAGGCGCAGCGCCGCGAGAGCGCCCCCCACGAGGTCCATTACGAACACGCCGAGGTCAGCGCCATGGCCGAAGCGGATCCGCCGCTTGCCGCGTTCGAGGAAGAAGGCGCCGTCGCGGTCGCCCAGAGACCGGTGGTGCGGGAGGGGCGCAAGATCGGCCGCAACGAACCCTGCCCGTGCGGCAGCGGTAAGAAATACAAGCACTGCCATGGGAAACTGAGCTGATGGCGGTTCTACCCATTCCTTTTCCGGAAAATCTGCGCGTCGCCGGCATCCGTCTGGGAACGGCGCGCGCCGGCATCCGCTCTGGTCCAGGCGACGATCTGGCGGTGATCGAGCTCGCCCCGGGCTCCCAAGTGGCGGCGGTCTTCACCCGCAACGCCTTCTGCGCCGCGCCGGTGCGTGTCGCCAAGGAGCACTTGGCCTACCAACCGCGCTGGCTCCTCATCAACGCCGGCAACGCCAACGCCGGCACCGGCGCCCAAGGCATCGAAGACGCCCGCGCCACCTGCGCGGCTTTGGCCCGGTTGGCGGGCGGCCAGCCGCAGCACGTGCTGCCGTTTTCCACCGGGGTCATCGGCGAGCCGCTGCCGGTGGCCAAGATCTGCGCTGCCCTGCCCCAAGCGCTCTCGAGCTTGCGCGAATCGGGCTGGGAGTCGGCGGCGCGGGCCATCCTGACCACCGATACCTGCCCCAAGGGAGCCCGCCTCGAGCTTTCCCTGGCGGGCCGCCGGGTGACCATCGCCGGCATCGCCAAAGGCGCGGGGATGATCGCTCCCAACCTGGCCACCATGCTGGCGTTCATCGGCACCGACGCGCACGTTGCGGCCGAGGATCTGCGGCTGGCCTTAGCTCACGCGCTCGAACCCAGCTTCAACGCCATCAGCGTGGACGGCGACACCTCGACCAACGACGCGTGCGCGTTGATGGCGACCGGGGCCGCCGGCGGGCCGCAGCTCACGCAAAAGCACCCCGATTTCCCCGCCTTCCTCGACGGCTTGACGCAAGTCTGCATGAGGCTGGCGGAGGCCATCGTCCGCGACGGCGAGGGCGCGACCAAGCTCATCCGCATCCGGGTGGAAGAAGCCCAGGATCAAGACGAAGCCCGCCGGGTGGGAATGGCCGTTGCCAACTCGCCCTTGGTCAAGACCGCCTTTTTTGCCAGCGACCCCAACTGGGGAAGGATCTTGGCGGCGGTGGGGAGGGCGGTGGAGGATCTGGACATAGCCCGCGTCCGCATTTGGCTGGACGAGGTCTGCATCGTCGCCGCCGGTGGCCGGGCACCCGAGTACCGCGAGGAGCTGGGGAAGGCGGTCATGGCCCGCCCGGAGATCGAGGTGCGCATCGCCCTGGGCCGAGGCCGCAGCGCTATTCAGGTGCTAAGCTGCGACCTATCCTACGAGTATGTACGCATCAACGCCGCCTACCGCAGCTGAAGCAGGGGAAAAGCGCGCTTTGCCTTTTCTGCATGTGGCCGCGGGCGCAATCTGCAACGCCCACGGCCAAGTCCTCATCGCCCAACGGCGCGCGGGAGGGCCGCAAGGAGGACGATGGGAATTCCCAGGCGGCAAGTTAAAGCCAGGCGAATCGGCCTACGCGGCCCTGGTGCGGGAACTTAAGGAGGAGCTCGGGATAAGCGTCACCGCGGCCCGTCCTTTGATCCAAATCCGCCACGCTTATGCGGATCGCAAAGTACATCTGGAAGTCTTTGCGGTCACCGCGTTCCGGGGCCGCCCTAAGGCCAGAGAAAACCAACCTTTGGCCTGGGTGGCGATAGCGGAACTTGCCCGCTACGAGTTGCTGGAAGCCAACCGGCCGGTCGTGACCGCGCTTGAGTTGCCGCCGTTTTACCCGGTGCTCGAACGCGCAGGCAGCGAGAAGGCGTACCGCGAGCGCTTTAAGCGCCTAGTTTGGCAAGGCCATCGCTTGCTTTACTGGCGCGCCCGCGATCTGCCGGAGGCTGCTTACCTGCGCTTGGCCGAGGAATTCAGCCGCGTTCTGGCGCAGGCGGGCGGTTGCCTCATGGTGCGCGACCTTCCTTATCCTGAGCCGTGGGGCGCGCCGGTGGGGCTGCACCTAAGCGCTAGGCAGTTGGCGGCCTTGCCCGCCCGCCCGCCCGGCTGGCGCTGGGTAGGAGCCGCCTGCCATAGCCTCGCCGAGCTGCAGCGCGCTTCCCAGCTCGGGCTGGATTTTGCCGTTTTGTCGCCGGTGCGCTCGACCTCCACCCATCCGGACGCCGTCCCTTTGGGCTGGCAGACCGCGCGCGCCTGGATCGCTTGGGTCAACCTGCCGGTCTATTTGTTGGGTGGCCTTGGGCGCTTGGACCTTGCCCAGGCTTGGGATTGCGGCGCCCAAGGGATTGCCGGGATCGGCGCGTTTTGTGCTTGAACTTAAGATGAGCGTTTGATCTATACTGCACGGTGCAGGCACACGATAGAGCAGGCGTAAAGCAAGATGCTCGAAAGGTTTTGGCGCAAATCCAAAGGTTCAGAGGCCAAGCTAAAACCTGCCCTTAGACTTGCGCCGCGCCCGATCACGGTCACCGAGCTCAAGGCGCTGATTCCGCTGCGCAACTTGAGCGAGGAAGAATTGACCGCCTTTGCTTTGACTACGCAGACCGAAGCCTACGGTCCGGGATCGGTCTTGTTCGAACGCGGCGCCAGCGAGACCTACGTTTTGTATCTTTTGGCCGGCACGGTCACGATGGCGCTCGACCAGACGCAAAGCTACGAGGTGACTGCCGGCACCGCCAAAGCCCGTTTCCCGCTGTCTTCCAGCCAGCCGCACAACGCCACCGCGATCGCCAAGACCGACGTCGAGGTCCTCAAGGTTTCGGCCAAAATCATGCACAAAAATTTAACCTCCCCGATCCAAGAAGACCGGCTGCTCGACCCAAGCCGCTGGGAGGTATCGCCCGACCTCAAAAACAGCCGCTTGTTTCAGGCGTTTTGCCAGAATTTCCAAAACGAGGAGCTTAAGCTGCCGACCTTGCCGGACATCGCCGTGAAGCTGCGCAACGCGATCGCCCGCGACGACCTCGGCGTCGCCGAAGTGGCTAAAATCGTCCAAACGGACGCTGCCATCGCCGCCAAATTGATGCGCGTGGCCAACAGCCCTTTGTATCTGGCGATGCAACCGGCGCGCAATTGCCTGGAGGCGATCAACCGGCTCGGCCTCAAAGCCACGTGCAGCCTAGTTCTTTCCCTGTGCCTGGGCAGCGTTTTCCAATCCAGGGACGAATTCTTGCGCCAGAAACTGCGCGCTCTCTGGCACGAAGCGATCCACGTTTCGGCTTTGGCCTATGCGTTGGCCAAGGACAATCGCTGGCACGATCCGGAACAGGCGCTTTTAGGCGGCTTGCTCTGCGACCTCGGGTGCATCCCGTTTTTGGCCTTCGCCGAGGAATTTCCTAAAGCCCATTATCAACCCGCGGAAATCGATCAAGCCCTGCCCGCCGTGCGCGGACCCATAGGCTATTACGTGCTCAAACGCTGGGGCTTTGCCAAAGAATTGGTATCCATCCCGCTGCTTGCCACCGCCTGGCATCACGATTCCGGCCCCGAGCTGGCATTAAGCGACCTTATCCTGTTGGCTAAGCTGCACCGTTACCTAGAAACCGGGCGCACGACCGAAGCGCCGCCCATCCATTCGCTTCCCGCTTGCCGCAAGCTGCGCGACAGCCGCCTGTCGCCCGAATATTCCTTGCAAGTGCTCTACGAGGCCAAAGCCCAAATCCAGGAAGTCCTCAACCTGCTCCGCTAAAGGCGATCGAGCAGGCGCCGCAGGAGGCCTTCGAGCCTTTCCTGCTGTCTTGGAAGCCGCAGGCGGTCGGCGACGAGGATGCTCTTGAGCTGGAAAAGCGCCTGTTCGAAATCGGCGTTGACCACCAAGTAATCGTATTCGGCGTAGTGGGAGATCTCGGCGCGCGCCCCCGCCAGGCGCCTAACGATGGTCTCTGGGCTGTCCTGGCCGCGCCGGCGCAGGCGCTCCTCCAAAACCTCAAGCGCTTGCGGCAGGATGAAAATGGAACGGCTTTCGGGAAGCTTGGCGCGCACCTGACGCGCCCCCTGCCAGTCGATTTCTAAAATAACGTCTAGGCCTTGCTCTAGGCTCTCCATCACCTGCCGGCGCGAGGTTCCATAATAGTGGCCGAAGACTTGCGCGTACTCCAAAAAAGCGTCTTCGGCGAGCATCTTGGCAAACGTTTCCTGGCTGACGAAAAAGTAATCCCGCCCGTCGACCTCGCCGGGCCGCTTGGGACGCGTGGTATGGGAAACAGAAATCACCACCTCGTCCAATTCCTGCACCAGCCGCTTCAACAGGCTGGTCTTGCCGGCCCCCGAGGGGGCCGAGACGATGAACAAACTGCCTTTGGCCATCGTTATTTATTCGAGATTTTGTACTTGTTCGCGCATTTGCTCGATCCACACCTTGCACTCGATCGCGCATTGGGTCAGCTCGCCTGAAGCGGCCTTCGCGGCCAGCGTATTGGCCTCGCGATTCATCTCCTGGCACAAAAAATCCAGGCGGCGACCGACGGGCTGGTCTTGACCTAACAAGCGCTCGATCTCATCCAGGTGGGCGTCGAGGCGATCGAGTTCCTCATTCACATCCAGCCTTTGGGCCAGGTAGACCAGTTCTTGCTCCAAGCGGTCGAAATCGGGCTTCAAGTTCAGTTCCTCGATGCGGGCGAGGAGTTTGGCGCGCACCGCCTCTAAAGCTTTAGGCAGCGCCTGGCGGGCTTTTCCCACCTGGGCGCGGAGCTCGGCGCACTGCGCGCGCAACACCTCGGCCAATTTTTGCCCCTCGCGCCGGCGCACGGCCGTCAGTTCCTCGAGCGCCGCCTGGAATCCGGCCAAAACCGTTTGAATGAGGCTGTCTTCGTCGAGTTTGGGTTCCTGCAATACGCCCGGCCAGCGCGCCAGGTCGAGCAGCGACACCGTGGCCGGAATCCTAAGCAAAGATTCGAGCTCCAGCAGCGCCCGGATCACTGCATTGGCCATCGGCCGGTTGATCTCCAAAACCAGGGAAGCCTCGGGCAAGGGTTCCAACCTCAGGGAGCACTCGACCTTGCCCCGCTTGAGGCGTTGATGCGTCAAGGCGCGCAGCTCCGGCTCCACAAAACGCAGGCTGTCCGGAAGGCGCAGGCTCAGATCCAGATAGCGGGAGTTGAGCGCGCGGATTTCCCAGCGCACCGCGCATTGCTGGATTCGGTCCTCGTGGGCGACAAAACCGGTCATGCTCTGGACCATGCAGGCCAACCTTCAACTAAGCTTTGAACATAAAAGCATAGTAAGCGCAAACGCCTGCGGATGAAACCCCCCGTGCCACCTGCGGCGGAAAATTGGGTCTATCTGCCCTCAGGAACCGTGATCGATCGCTACGTCATCGAACGGCCCCTGGCCGACGGCGGCTTTAGCGTCGTTTACCTCGCGCGCGAGCTCAAGGACCAAACCCAGGTAGCGATCAAGGAGTACCTGCCGCTTCGGCTCGCTTACCGCGATCAGGAAGGCCAGGTGGCGCCACGGTCAGAGAAAGCCGAGCCGCTGTTTCTGCGCGGCCGCCGCCTGTTCGTGGAAGAGGCCCGCACGCTGGCCGAGATCAAGCATCCCAACATCGTCGAAGTGATCAACTTCTTTCACGCCAACGCCACCGTCTATATGGTGATGACTTACGACTACGGCAAAGACTTAGGATGGTACCTCAAGCATCACCCAAAGCGGTTGGACGCTCCGTTTCTGCACAAAGTGGCCATGGGGCTGCTGCAAGGACTTCAAGCCATCCACCGGCGCAGCCTCTTGCACTTAGATCTGAAACCGGAAAACGTCCTGATCCGCCCCGACGTGGATCCGCTCCTCCTAGATTTCGGCGCCGCCCAGCGCTATGGCGGCGCCTTCGCCTCAAATCGCCCCGGCCAAGTCCGCACCCCCGGATTTTCCCCGCCGGAGCAATACCGCCGCCACCTCCCCTTGGGTCCTTGGAGCGATTTGTACTCCCTCGCGGCCACCTTGCGGGCCTGCCTCGATCTCAAGCCTCCTCCCCCGGCCCCTGACCGCCTCCGGCGCGATTTGCTCAAACCCGCCGCGCACCAGTACCGCGACCGCTATCCTTTCGGCCTGCTCAAGGCGATCGACCAAGCTTTGCAACTCGACCCTGCCTTACGCCCTCAATCGGTGGCAGAATTTCAAGCGCTGTTAACCGACGGAGTCACCTGATGAACTGTTTGCGAGCGTTGCTGGCTATCGTCCTGCTGGGCGCCTGCCAAAGCGCTTACCTTGCGCCCAATCCAGAGCGCCAATCCTTAGAAAACGGTGCCAAAGAGCTTCCAGCCGAGACGGGGTGGTTGGGGCCTGTGCTTAAAGGGCTGGAGGAGGACCTGCAAACCTTCAGCCGTCAACTGCAAGATCTTACCGAGGAACTGGATCGGCTGCCCAGGTCGCCGCAGTTTCGCGAGCTCGAGCGGCGCCTGGAAGAATTGGCGAAAACGCTGCGCGAGGCCGAAACCAAATTCCAACAAGACGTCCTTCCCAAGCTGCGGGAGGAAATGGAACGCCTGCAAAAGGAACTGGAAAAGCCGCCGCCTGAGAGGAAGCGGCCCAAAGACGTCGTCGAGTTGTAAAGGCTTAAGCCTGGAAGAGAAACAACGCCTCGAGCGTCAGCCAAGCTAAGAAAATCACGGCGAAAATCAAGTGCATCAGGACCCGGACCGGAATCCCCGGTGGCACCCCTTCGGTAGGCGGCACGAAGTAATCGGCCACCCCAAGGAGCTTTTCACAGGCCAAGATTCTTTGGCACTTGAGCTCGTAAAACGCCTGGCTGCGGGAGTCCAAAATCCAGAATAACACGGTCATCAGGAGGCCAAACGCCGCCACGTAGCGAGGATAGGGACGCAAGGCGGCAACGGCCAGCGCTGCCGCGCCGATGAGCGCGTTGATAGCGATGAACAGAGCGAACCGCTTATAGCGCAGCTCGATGTACGCGCGGGCGTTGCTGCACGCCTGCCGATACAGCTCCAACAGAATTTGCACGTCGATGGGATCCAAGGAACGGGAAGGCATCGCATTGGTTTCTGTTCACCGGGCAGATGATTTTAGCGGTTTTGCCGCCGTTTGAAAGCCTTTGGCCTTGCTCTGGCCGCGCTTTGGGATTAAATTCCCCAAAAACGCACTTTGGGAAGAAGTCATGACCGAGACAAAACCGACTCTTGCCTGGCTCGGCACCGGGCTGATGGGCAGGTCTATGGCCGAGCGTCTTCTCGCCCAAGGCTATTCTCTCTGGGTCTGGAACCGCACCCGAGCTAAGGCCCAAGCGCTCGCCGCGCACGGGGCAAAGGTGGCCGCCACCCCGGCCGAAGCGGTGGCAAACAGCCAACTCGTTTTCACTATGCTGGCTGATTTTGCCGCCACCGCCGCCGTCTTGCAGGAAATCGACCTGAGTGGCAAAACCCTCGTACAGATGGCCACCATCGCCCCGGATCAGAGCCAGGAACTGGCCAATCGGGTCGAGCGGGCCGGCGGAGCCTATCTGGAGGCGCCGGTTTTGGGCAGCACTCCCGAAGCCCGCGCAGGCGCGCTCATCGTTATGGTCGGCGGCCAAGAAGACCGGTTCCTCAAGTTGTACCCCATTTTGGCGAATCTGGGACCAAAGCCAAGGCGGATCGGCGAGGTAGGCAAAGCCTCGGCCTTGAAACTCGCTTTGAACCAGCTCATCGCTACGCTGACTGCGGCGTTCGCCATTAGCCTGGCGTTCGTGCAGGAGCATCAGGTGGAAGTCGAGGTTTTTATGGAAATCCTGCGCCAAAGCGCTCTCTACGCTCCTACCTTCGACAAGAAGCTGGGGCGGATGCGGGCGCACGATTACCAAAACCCCAATTTTCCCATCGAACATCTCATTAAAGATATCCACCTGTTCCGGCAAGCCACAAAGACCCTCGACGTGAGTCTGATCGAGGCGGTGCAGAATCTGTACGCGCGCGCCTCCGCCGGTCACCGGCGCGAGGATTATTCCTGCGTATTCGAGGCGGTGGAAAAAAGATAAGCTTCAGCGGTATGTCCCACGATCACGCTCACCCCCCGGCCGATCTGGGCGAGACCCGCCTGCTTCTTGCGCTGTGGGTCAACCTCCTGCTGACCGGGGTCCAGATCGGCGGCGGAATCATTTCCGGCAGCCTCGCGCTGGTCGCCGACGCCCTCCACAACTTGAGCGACGCCGGCTCTTTAGGAGTGGCCCTGATCGCCCGCCGGATCGCCAAACGCCCGGCCGATGCCCTACGCACTTTCGGCTACCAGCGCGCCGAACTGATCGGCGCGCTGATCAACCTGACCGCCTTGATCCTGATCGGCCTGTACTTGATCTACGAGGCCGCGGTGCGCTATTTCAACCCCCAACCCATCGCCGGCTGGATCGTAGTCTACGTGGGGGGATTTGCGCTCGCGGTGGATGCGCTCACGGCCATGCTGACCTATGCCGACGCCAAGCACAGCCTCAACATCCGCGCCGCCTTTCTGCATAACCTCGCCGACGCTTTGGGATCGGTGGCGGTGATCGCCTCCGGCAGCTTGATCTTGCTTTACGGCTGGACTCTAGCCGACCCGATCTGCACGGTATTGATCGCCGCCTACGTGCTCTACCACGGCCTTGGCGAGATGTCCCAAACCATCCGCATCCTGATGCAGAGCACCCCGCTCGACATCGACCTGGCCGAGCTGGTCCACACTTTGGAGCGCGAGCCCGGCGTCAAGGGCTTGCACCACGTCCACGTCTGGGAGATCGACGAACACCGCCGCTCGCTCGAAGGCCACGTGGTGATCGACCTAAACGACGCCGCTCAGATCGAGGCGATCAAGCAGCGGCTAAAGCGCACCCTCGCGCGGCGCTACGACATCCGCCACTCGACGCTGGAATTCGAGTTCCAAAGCCCAGACGGGGGGCTTGCCTGCCTGATCGAAGCCCACGAGCCGCAAGGCGCTTGCGGCCATCCTCCAGGCGCCGAGGTTCATCCGGTTCACGCGCTCAAGCCTTTCCCAGGGCGGGCAGTGTGGCTTTGGCTGGCGGCGGTTTCGCTCTTGGTCGGCTTAGGACTGCGCCTTAAGGACGCGGGCGGGGATTTTGCCTACTGGCTGGCCACCCTCAAGGCGCCGGCCGCCTGGCCCTTGAGCGAATGGGCCGCCTATGGGCTGGCGCTGGCTTTCCTATTCGCGGCAGCGCTCAAGCACCGCCGCTGAAGGGTCGGACGCAAGCGAGCGCGTCCTCTTTATCCGAAGCCGGCTACTTGCTGCACTTGAGAACTTAGCCAAACGCTTCAAAGCCTCTTGACATCCTCCCAACCCCCTAAAGGGGGTGGGCATTCCCGCCGCGCTTTTGTAAGCGCATCCACATCGCGGATCAGAGCGCGCTTATCGCCTCTCGCCTACGGAGCATTCTAGAGATTGAATCAAATAAAGAAACTATCATTTCGCATATTCCACAATTGAACGTCATGAAAAATTAATCCTGCAGGTGTAGAGTGTGATTTCGCCTACCAGAAATCGCAAATCGACTGGATAGGGAGGGAACAGCAATGTTTGACGGTATCGCCCTATTTTTCCTGCAGGCCGCCGTCCCCCTGCCTCCTGAGCTTTTCCAGCTGCCGGAAGGAATCGGACGGGTGGGCCTGATACTGGTCGGGATGGCGGCTCTCCTGGCCCTAGAAACCGGCTTTGGCCGCCAGAGCAACCGGACCCCGCTGGCCCGCAAGTCTTACCGGCTCAACTTCGGCACCTTGTTGGTAAACGACGCCTTGTTCTCCCTGCTGTCTTTGTCTTCCTTGTTGGTTTGGGCCAATAGCTTCTCTCAACGCGGCCTACTGGATCGGATCGCCCATCCCTGGCAGGACCTGGCCGCGTTTATCCTCCTGGATTTGACCTTGTACTTCTGGCACCGCGCCTGCCACGCTTTCCCCTGGCTGTGGTGCCTGCACCAGGTTCACCACAGCGACCCGTTCGTAAACGTCTCCACCGCCTTTAGGTTGCATTTTTGCGAGGTGCTGCTCACCACCCTGGTGAAAGCCGGCTTCATCCTGGTCACCGGAGTGGACGTAGGATCGGTGCTTTTGGCCGAGACGGCAATCGCCCTCGCGGTGATGCTCCATCACGCCAACTTGCGCTTGCCTGGCGAACGCTGGCTGGCCACGCTGTTTACTACCCCTTCCCTGCACCGCCTGCACCATTCGGTGCATCGCTCTGAACACGACCGCAACTTCGGCCTGTTGTTTTCGCTCTGGGACCGGCTGCTGGGCACCCTGACCGAGGGCGAACCGGCGCGGGTTGGGCTACGTGGCGTGCCACCGCAAACCCTGCTCGAATTGTTCCGACTAGGGCCGTCCGCTTCTACTTTCGATGCCGAGCAGCTCGGCCAGATGATCGCCGAGGCGGCCTATTATCGGGCGGAAAAGCGCGGTTTTGTCCCTGGGTTCGAACTGGAAGACTGGTTGGCGGCAGAACGCGAGATCTTGGCCCGCGTGGGGTTGCTTTCCTGACGCGGGTGCCGCTGCGAAGCGAGCTCTTCGAGCGGCTCGAGTAAGCGGCGGCAAAAAGGTCAAAGCGCGAGTCAGCTTCTGCACGAACTTGGGTCACGGGGCAAGCTTTTGTCCCTTTTCCCTAATTTTTGTTACGCTTTATTCGTTTCGAACCTTGGCCGAGGTAGGTTTTATCGCTAAGGAAATCCGCACTATCAAGCAAGCCCTGATCAATCATTTGATCTACTCGCTGGGCAAGGATCCGGTCGAGGCCAAAGAGCGCGACTGGTTCCTCGCCCTGGCCTATAGCGTGCGCGACCTGCTGACGCTGCGCTGGATGGAGACCCGGCGCCGTTATTACGTAAGGAGCGCCAAGCGCGTGTATTACTTGTCGATGGAGTACCTGCTCGGCCGCTCCCTGCTCAACAACCTAATCCATCTGGGCCGCTACGAGGAATTCCGCCAGGCTCTGGAGGAAATGGGGCAGGATCTTAACCGGCTGGCGGAGATCGAAGACGAGGCCGCCCTCGGGAACGGCGGACTGGGGCGGCTGGCCGCGTGTTTTCTCGATTCGCTGGCGACCCTAGGACTTCCCGGCTTCGGCTACGGCATCCGCTACGAATACGGGATCTTCCGCCAGGCGATCGAGAACGGCTGGCAAGTCGAACACCCCGACCACTGGCTGCGTTATGCCCACCCCTGGGAAATCGTGCGCCCCGAAATCCGCTACCTGGTTCAGTTCGGCGGGCGTACCGAAACCTACTACGACGGCGCGGGCAAGCGGCGCCATCGCTGGTTGGCAAGCGAGGACGTGCTGGCCTTGGCGTACGATGTCCCCATCCCTGGCTACGGCGGGCAGACCGTCAACAACCTGCGCCTGTGGGCGGCCAAGGCCTCGCGCGAATTCGACCTGAGATACTTCAATGAAGGCAACTACATCCAGGCGGTGGCGGAAAAAATCCAGTCTGAGAATTTGTCCAAAGTGCTTTATCCCGACGACACCACGCAAATGGGCCGCGAGCTGCGCTTTAGACAAGAGTATTTCTTCGCCAGCGCCTCGGTGCAGGACATTCTCGCTACCTATCTTCAGGACCACACCGACCTTGAGGAGTTTCCCAACCGGGTCGCGATCCAGCTCAACGACACCCACCCGGCGTTGGCCATCGCCGAGCTGATGCGCCTGTTGTTAGACCAACACGGCCTAGATTGGGGCGCCGCTTGGGAGATCACGCACAGGACGTTCGCCTACACCAACCACACGCTGCTGCCCGAGGCGCTCGAGACCTGGCCGGTCTCCCTGTTCGAGCGGCTGCTTCCGCGCCATCTGGAGATCCTCTATGAGATCAACGCCCGCTTCCTCCATGAAGTCCATCAGCGCTACCCCGGCGACGTCGAACGGGTGCGCCGCCTGTCGCTGATCGAAGAGGGGGAGGAAAAGCGCGTGCGCATGGCCCATTTGGCGGTGGTCGGCAGCCACAAGGTCAACGGCGTCTCCAAGCTCCACAGCCGGCTGATGCAGGAGACGATTTTTCAGGACTTCGCCGGGCTCTACCCGGATCGCTTTCTCAACGTCACCAACGGCGTCACGCAGAGGCGCTGGCTGCATCAGGCCAATCCGCCGCTGGCCGAACTGATCACCGTTCGGCTCGGGCCGGGCTGGATCACCAACGCCGAGCAGCTAAAGCAAATCGCGCGATTTGCCGAAGACGCGGCTTTTAGAGAGGCGTTTGGGGCCGCCAAGCGAGCCGCCAAGACGCGCCTGGCCGAACGCCTGCACGCGGAGCTGGGGCAGGCGATCGACCCGGACACCTTGTTCGACGTCCAGATCAAGCGCATCCACGAATACAAGCGCCAGGTGTTGAACGTCCTCCACGTCATCACGCGCTACAACCGCCTGCGCGCAGGCTTGGATCTGCTCCCCCGCACCGTGATCCTAGGCGGCAAAGCCGCCCCCGGCTATTTTATGGCCAAGCTGATCATCAAGCTGATTTGCGATGTGGCCGAAGTCATCAACCGGGACCCTGCGGTCGGCGACCGGCTAAAGCTCATATTCGTCCCCAATTACGGGGTTACGTGTGCGATGACCCTGATCCCCGCGACCGAGCTCTCCGAGCAGATCTCGATGGCCGGCACCGAAGCCTCGGGCACCAGCAACATGAAGATGGCTTTGAACGGCGCGCTCACCATCGGCACCTTGGACGGGGCCAATATCGAGCTGCGCGAGGCGGTCGGGGAGGAGAACTTTTTCCACTTCGGCCACACCGCCGAAGAAATCCAGGCGCTGCGCCGGCGCGGCTACAACCCTAGGGACTATTATCAACGCAATCCGGAACTCAAGCAGGCCATCGACATGATCGCCGGCGGCTTCTTCTCGCCCGACGATCCGAGCCGCTTTCGGCCGCTGGTCGATGCCCTGCTCGGCGGCGACCGGTTTGCGGTGCTGGCCGATTACGAAGATTATATAGCCTGCCAAGAGCGCATCGACCGGCTTTATCTCGATCCGGCGGCGTGGACGGCCAAGGCCATACTCAACCTCGCCTATGCCGGCCGCTTCTCCTCGGATCGGGCAATCCGCGAGTACGCAGAGAAGATCTGGAACCTCGCGCCGATCTCTGCCGTTTAGCACCAAACCGGAACAACTACGGCGAGCCAACTCCGCCTCCGCCCCAAAACAGGGCAAATGGCTAGCGCCCGCCTAGCAAACAGCAGCCACGGCCATTGGCATCAAACCTGCTAAAGATTCACCGAATCCCCGCTATTGCAACTTAAGGAGCACCGTATGTCGCAGCAATTCTCTTTGGTTTCCTTCCACGGCAAGATGCGCATCCTTCATTTGACCTGGCTGGCTTTTTTCTTAAGCTTCGTGCTCTGGTTCAACCACGCCCCCCTGCTGGCCTCGATCCGCAAGGCTTTGGACCTCACCGAACAGCAGGTGAAAACCTTGTTGATCCTAAACGTGGCCCTGACTATCCCGGCGCGCATCGCGATCGGGATGCTGGTGGATAAATTCGGCCCCAAACGCGTGTATTCCGGCCTGCTCTTCCTCGCCAGCTGGGTGTGCTTGGCGTTCGCGCTGGCCGACGATTACACCACGCTGGCCTTGACCCGGTTTCTGCTCGGCTTCGTGGGAGCAGGCTTTGTGATCGGCATCCGCATGATCGGGGAATGGTTTCCCGCCCGGGAAGTGGGGCTGGCGGAAGGAATCTACGGCGGCTTCGGGAACTTCGGCTCGGCCGCGGCCGCCATGACCTTACCGACCCTGGCGCTGTGGTACGGAGGCGAGGACGGCTGGCGTTACGCTATCGCCACCACCGGCACCATCGCCCTGGTCTATGCGCTGGTCTATTTCTTCTCCGTCTCCGATACCCCCAAAGGTTCCACTTACTTTAAACCCAAGAAAAATGGCGCCATGGAGGTAAGCTCGATCGGGGATTTCTTTTTCTATCTGGCCCTCAATCTGCCGCTCTACCTGGCGCTTGGGCTTTTGACCTGGAAACTGGTGCAATTGGGGATGTTCGACGTGATCCTGGCCAACGCCCTCTATCTTGCACTGAGCCTGCTTTACGCTTTCCAGGTCTACCACGCCGCCCGGGTCAACCACGGCGTGCTTATGGGGCAATCGGTGCCGGCGTTCGACCGCTATAAGTTCAAGCAGGTGGCGATCTTGAGCTTGGCCTATTTCATCGCCTTCGGCTCGGAGCTCGCGGTGGTCTCGATGCTGCCTTTGTTTTTCCAGGACACTTTCGGCATCAGCCAGGTCTTTGCCGGGATGCTGGCCTCGGGATTTGCGTTTATGAACCTGCTGGCCCGCCCCGGCGGGGGGCTCATCAGCGACAAGTTCAGCCGCAAAAAGACCCTGCTGATTCTACTGGCCGGCCTTGGACTCGGCTACTTTGCCATGTCCCGGATCACCGCCGCCTGGCCGCTGTATCTGGCGGTCGCCGCCACCATGGCGTGCTCGTTCTTCGTCCAGGCAACTGAAGGAGCGGTATTTGCCATGGTGCCCTTGGTCAAGCGCCGCCTCACCGGGCAGATCGCCGGCATGGTGGGGGCCTACGGCAACGTGGGGGGAGTGGTGTTTTTGACCGTGTTTTCGTTCGCCAGCCCGGAAGTCTTTTTCTCGGTGATCGCGAGCTTCGCCTTGCTGGGCATGGCTGCCTGTCTGTTCTTGGACGACCCCAAAGGCCAGATGGCCGAAGTCCTGCCCGACGGCACGGTGCAGATGATCGATGTCGGCTGATCCTCCTCCCCTCGGCGCAGCTTCAGCTGCGCCTTCTTTTCAGCTGAGCATCGGCCAGTGCTCGCAGGCCGGGAAAAAAGTGACAAACCAAGATTCTTTCGGGGTGCTCATCCCCGCCGAGCCGGAGCTGACCTATAAAGGGATCGCGGCGGTCATCGCCGACGGGGTCAGCGCCTGCGAGGACGGCAAAGTAGCCAGCGAGACCTGCGTCAAAAGCCTGCTTTGGGACTATTACGCCACTCCCGACTCTTGGAGCGTCAAGCACGCGGTGGAAAAGGTGCTGTCGGCCACCAACCGCTGGCTCTACAGCCATGGTCTAGCCAGTACTTTAAGCGTGCTGATCGCCAAGTCCACCACCGGCTACCTATTCCACATCGGCGACAGCCGGATCTTCAGGCTGCGCGGTGGCACTCTGGAACAGCTCACCCAGGACCACCGCTGGGGACCGGGTGCGTCTCGTTATCTAGCACGGGCATTGGGGATCGACCTAAACCTAGACATCGACCATAAAACCTTTCCCATCGCCCAAGGCGATGTCTTTCTCTTTACTACCGACGGCGTCCACGATTGGCTGGCCGCGGACGACTTGCTGGCCATCGTGCAAAACTGCCCCGACCTGGACCACGCCGCCTGCGAAATCGTCCGTAGAGCCCGAGCAGCCGGCAGCGCGGATGACCTAACGTGCCAGATCGTCCGCTTCGATAAGCTACCGCTGCCCGACGAACAGGAAGCGCTTAGGAAACTCACCGCGCTCCCCTTCCCGCCGCTTTTGGAGCCGGAAATGCGGCTGGACGGCTATCGAATCGTGCGCGAGATTTGCGCCAGCCCTCGGGTCCAGATCTATCAGGCAGTCGATGAGCAGACCGGGGAGATGGTAGTGCTCAAGACCCCCTCCCCCAACTTTGCAGACGACCCCATCTATATCGACCTGTTCGCCCACGAGGAGTGGGTCGGCAGCCGCCTCAAAAGCCCCCACGTGATGCAGATCAAAAAACCTAAAGTGCGCTCGTGCCTGTATTTGGTCGCCGAATACATCCCCGGCCAGACTCTGCGCCAATGGATGGACGACCATCCCCGGCGCTCGATCCAGGAGGTGCGTGTGCTTGTCTCCCAAATCGCCAAAGGGCTTTTGGCTTTCCACCGGCTGGACATGCTCCATCAGGACTTAAATCCCACCAACGTGATGATCGACCGCGACGGGATCGTGAAACTGATCGACTTTGGCTCGACCAAGATCGCCGGAGTGGAAGAGATCGCCTCGCCCCTTTCGCGCATCCACCTCTTGGGTACCCGCCACTACGCCGCGCCGGAATATTTCTTGGGTTACGCCGGAACCCAAAGCTCGGACCAGTTCTCGCTCGCGGTCATCGCCTATGAACTTTTGACCAATCGCCTGCCCTATGGGGAAAGCTACGGCGAAGGCAGCCTCACCCGGCTGAAGTACACGTCGGCGCGCCGCTTCAACCCCGAGCTGCCGATCTGGATGGACAAGGCGCTGGCCAAGGCCCTTAGCCTCAATCCCGAACACCGCTATAAGACCTTGTCGGAATTCGTCTACGATCTCAATCACCCCAACCCCAGCTTTCTGCGCCGCCAGGAGCCGCTGATCGAACGCCATCCGGTCCGATTCTGGCGACTGGCTGCAGCGCTGGGGTGGGTCCTGAACCTCATCTTGGGGCTCTTATTAATTCGCCTGTTGCAAGGTTAATCGGGGGGTCTGCCGCTTCCCACCCCCATCCAGCCGGCGGCGCTGCCCTTGCAACGGCGGCCGCCTTCTCACGCGAACTGTTTAACATCAGCGCACCCGGCCCAACAGGCGGGCGAGGAAGGCGAGGGCGTCCTGGTTGAGGAAAACGATCGCAAACAGGATGAGAGCAAAGTACAAGGTGAACTTGCGGTCCATCCGGGCAAGGGCGGCCTCCAAGCGGCCCAGCTCGCCTTTCAGCCCAGCGATGTCGGTTTTAAGTTCGGCACGGACTTGGGCGATCTCGGTTTTGAGCCCGGCTTGGGCTTGAACGATCTTTTGCTCCAACCCGGCACGAACCTCGGCCAATTGAGGTTTTCGCCAGCGGCCGGATTCGGCTACATTTTAAAGATGACAAAGCGCCCGACGAGCTTTATGAATCCCAAAGTCCAACCCCTGTTCGATGCCCTGTCGGAAGTCCTCCTCGGCAAAGAACGCCAGATCCGCCTGGCGCTTGCTTGCCTTCTCGCCCGCGGCCATTTGCTCATCGAAGACATCCCCGGGGTCGGCAAAACCACGCTGGCCCACGCGCTGGCCCGGCTTCTCGGGCTAAGCTGTCAGCGCATCCAGTTCACCAGCGACCTGTTGCCGGCGGACATCCTGGGCGCGGCGATCTACGACCAAAAGCTGCGGGAATTTCGTTTCCATCCAGGCCCCATCTTTCACCAGGTGGTGCTGGCAGACGAAATCAACCGCGCCTCCCCAAAAACGCAAAGCGCCTTGCTCGAGGCGATGGAGGAGGAACAGGTGAGCATCGAGGGGCAAACCTACGCTCTGCCTCAACCTTTTTTCGTCATCGCCACGCAAAACCCCTTCCACCAGCACGGCACCTTCCCCTTGCCCGAATCGCAGCTCGACCGCTTCCTCATGCGCATCCGCCTAGGGTATCCGGACCCGCGCGCCGAGCGGGAACTGCTCCAAAGCGGCGGACGCTCCCAGAAAGCCCGGGCGCTTGCGCCTTGTCTGGAGGCCAAGGAGCTTTTGACCATGCAAGCGCAGGTCGAGCAGGTTTACGTTTCCTCTCCCATTCTCGACTACGTGCTCGAACTGCTCGGACAAAGCCGAGCGCTGGCCGATTTTCCCTTGGGGCTGTCGCCCCGGGCTGGGCTGGCCTTGCTGCGGGCGGCGCGGGCCTGGGCGTTTCTGGAGGGGCGCGATTTCGTCCTGCCGGACGACGTGCAGGCGGTGTTCGAGCCGGTCGCCGGCCACCGCCTGGGAGACGAGAGCGGCGTGCGCCGCTTGCTCGAGGCGGTGGCGGTGCCATGAACCGGATCCAGCTCCGCCCCACCCGGCGGCTGGGCGGCTTTGCGCTGCTGCTTGCGCTTTTGTGGCTGGTGTCGGCCAACTACGGCAACAACCTCGGCTACCTGCTCACCTATCTGCTGGCGGGGGTGGGCTTAGTCAGCCCTTTCCTTACCCGCCGTCAGCTCTTAAATCTACGCTGGCGATTGCTCGTCCCAAGACCGGTGTTCGCCGGGGAGACGGCCGAGCTTTGCGGGTGGCTGGAAAGCTTAACTTCCCTTGGCCGGCAGGTGCAAGTGAGCGCGCCGGGAGCAAGCGCCGCCACCGTTTGGCTCGACGGGGCAAAGCAGGTCATCCTCTCCTGCCCTACGGCGCGACGGGGACGGCGGCGGATCGGCCCCATCGTCCTTAAATCCACGTTTCCCCTCGGCTTGTTCGAGGCTCGGCTGGTCCTTCCCGAGGCGTGGGAGCTTTGGATCTATCCTAAACCGGCCGAGCAGGCGCCTTGGCCGTTCGGGTCACGCCTGCCAAACCAGGGCGCGCCGGATTTCCAAGGGCTACGGAGCTACCGCCTGGGCGATTCCGTGCGTCAGATTCACTGGAAGGGCTTGGCCAAGGGACAGGGGCTGTGGGTCAAGGAATTTGCCGAGGAATTCGAGGAGAAGGCGGCGGTGTTTACCTGGGAGGGGTTGCCGCCGGCGGATGCGGAACAGCGCCTGGCTTGGCTGTGCCGCCTGGTGCTGGATGCGGAAAAAGCCGGCCTGACCTACGGCCTCAAGCTGCCCGAACGCACGCTGCCGCCGGCTTGCGGGCAGGATCACCTGCACGCTTGCCTGAAGGCGCTGGCGGCATTTGGGGGAGACGGTCGTGACTGACGTCGCCAAGCTCCGTTTTCTGCTGCTGGTGCTGTTGCTGTTGGTCGCGCCGCACTTTTTCCATCTCCCTTCAAGCCACACCCTGCTGTTTCTTAGCTTCTGGAGTTGGCGCTTCCTAGGTACGATCCGCCCCTCCTTGCTGCCTAAGGGGCAGTTATTGCCCATCTTGACCCTGGCGGCGGCGGGGGTGGTGATCGCCTCCTGCGGCGGGGCTATCGATCTTGAGACCAGCACGGGGCTGTTCGTCGCTGGGCTGGGGCTGAAGCTGATGGAGCTCCAAAGCGAGCGGGACCTGTATTTTGCGATCTTCTTAGGCTGGTTCGTGGCCCTGACCCAGTTCCTCTACGACCAGTCGCTGCTCATGGCCGCCTACGCCTTCGCGGCGGTCGCGTTGCTGACGGCGGCGCTGGTGCAGTTCAACGCTCCAGGTCTTGTTTCTGGACGCGCCCTGGCCCGCACTTTGGCTGAGCTGTTGCTGCCTGCCCTGCCCCTGATGGCGCTCCTGTTCCTGTTCTTTCCCCGCCCTTTGAGCGGATTTATTCATCTCTCCTTGGATCGCCGCGCCAAGACCGGGCTTGCAGACATCCTCGAACCCGGAGCGGTAGCCAGTCTGGCCACTTCCATGGACGTGGCCTTCCGGGTGGACTTTGAGGGCGAGATTCCGCCGCCCGAAGCGCGCTATTTTCGCGCCCAGGTGTTTTGGCGCTTCGACGGCCGCCGCTGGCACCCCCATCCGGCCATGCGCCAGCCGCTGCCGCAGGCGTGGCCCGGGGTGGGCGAAAGCTACGTTTACCACGTGACCGTCGAGCCTCACTATCGCCGCTGGTTGTTCGCCTTAGGGTTTCCCGCCGCGGCGCCCGAGGAGGCGTATCTGACCCGCGAGGGGGTGCTGGAGGCGTATTTTCCGGTGGACGCGCGCCGGCGCTACCGGCTGGTCTCTTTTCGCGCTTATCGCTTTCCGCCCTTGTCCCCTTTCGAGCGCGAATTGGCCCTGCAACTGCCTGCCGCCCCAAGCGCCCGGGTACAGGATTTGGTGGATCGCCTGCGCCCGCCCTCCGGCGGAGCGGAGGAGTTTGCCCGGGCCGTGCTGGACTATTTCCACACGCAAGGATTTCGCTACACTTTGCGACCTGGGGCCTTGGGCGCCCACCCGGTGGAGGAGTTTTTGTTCTCCACCCGCGCCGGTTTCTGCGAGCACTACGCCAGCGCTTTGGCGTATCTGATGCGCGCCGCCGGGTTCCCGGCGCGCATCGTCGGCGGCTACCTTGGAGGCTTCGTCAATCCCCGCGGCAAGTTCCTCGAGGTCTACCAGGCCAACGCGCACGCCTGGGTCGAGATCTGGGTAGAAGGCAAAGGCTGGGTGCGGGTCGATCCCACCGAGGCGGTGGCGCCGCGTTACGTGGAACAGGTGCGGAATCTGGCCGACCCGCTGACCGAGGCGGTCACCGCCCAGCTGCTGGCGGCGCCGCAGACCGAAGCGGCGCCGACGGCGGTCGCCCACGGCGGAGTGGCGCGCTCGCTGCGCATTTTCTGGTCCACCCTCGACCACCGCTGGCACGTGTGGGTGCTCGGCTACGACCGCACCGCCCAGGCCCGGCTGCTGGCGGCGCTCGGGGAACGCTGGCCGTATGGGGCGTTGCTGTTGGCGGCGGTACTGGTGCCGGCGGCAGGATGGGCCCGGCGCGGCGGTGAGACCGACCCGCTTTTGCGAGAATACCGGAAATTTCTCCGGCAAATGGCGCGCCGGGGACTGACGAAGGCCCCTTGGGAGACGCCTTCCGCCTTCGCCCGCCGGGCGACCCTTCAATGTCCGGAGGCGGCCGAACGGATCGCGGCGGTGACCGAGCGCTTCACCGCGGCCCGCTACGGCCGGCACTTGACAGCCGCGCCGCGGTCCCAGCAAAGTGGGAGGTCGCATCGACAAGAGAGGCAGCGATGAGTTTGACTGAAGAGGATACTCGTCGGCTTTTGGAACGGGTGGAACGCTTGGTGGAGGAGAAGCTCGCTCAGGCCCGCCGGGAATGGGAGATGGACCTGCGCGAGCGCATCGTGCGGGTCGAGGAGGAGCTGAAGCACCAGCGAGAGCTGATGGAGCAGGGTTTCCGCCTGATGGAAAAGCGCTTCGAACAGGTGGAAAAGCGCTTCGAGCAAGTTGACAAGCGTTTTGAACAGATGGATAAGCGTTTCGAACTGCTGATCGAGCAGATCGACAAGCGTTTCGAGCAGGTGGACAAACGCTTCGAGGCGATGGAGCGGGAACTGCACGCGATCGTCCGGCGGCTGGACCGTTTCATGTTCTGGTCCCTGGGGCTGACGGCCACGGCGGTGTTTTTCATCGTCAACTACCTCAAATAGCCCATGCGAACCCTGCTGCTGACCCGCAACTTTCCTCCCCTTTGGGGCGGCATGGAGCGGCTCAATTGGCATCTGGCAGCGGAGCTGGCCCGGCGCGGTCCGGTGCGGGTCGTTGCCCCGAGCGGCGCTGCGGCACATGCGCCTGCGGGGGTGGAAGTCGCCGAGGTGCCCGGCAAGCCCTTGTGGCGGTTCCTGAGCGCTGCCTTGCGGGTGGGGATGCGGGAGGCCAGGCGCTTCCGTCCCGATGTCGTCCTGGCCGGCAGCGGCCTGACCGCGCCCATGACGCTGGCCGCCGCTCGAAGCGGTGGCGCGCTGGCGGCCGCCTACGTCCACGGCCTGGATCTGACCGTACGCCATCTTGTCTACCGGGCGCTGTGGCTGCCTGCCATCCGCCGCTTGGACCGGGTGATCGCCAACAGCCACGCCACCGCAAATTTGGCCCTTGCGATCGGAGTTGCCGAACCGCGCCTGACGATCGTCTACCCGGGCGTCGCCCTCCCCGCATGGGATGAAACAGAGCGGCGCGCGCTGCGCCAACGCTTTCGCGCCGAACACGACCTGGGGGAGCGGCCGCTGCTCTTGTCGGTGGGACGGCTCACCGCCCGCAAGGGGGTGGGCCGCTTCGTGCGGGAGGTGCTGCAGGCCATCGCGCGGGAGATACCCGAGGTTGGTTTGGTCATCGTCGGCGATGTCCCCAAAGAGGCGCTTGCCGCCCGTACGGAAACCCCGGCCATGATCTTGGAGGCGGCCAAAGCGGCGGGGGTGGCGGAGAACGTGCGCATCCTTGGCTTCGTGCCAGAGGCTGTACTAAAGGCGGCGTTTTTTGCCGCCGATGTGCACGTCTTCCCGGTCCGCCATCTTCCGGACGACCCGGAAGGCTTTGGCATGGTCGCGGTCGAGGCCGCGGCGCACGGTTTGCCTACGGTGGCTTATGCCACCGGCGGGGTGGTGGATGCTGTGGCGGAGGGAATCTCCGGGCGCCTGGTGCCGCCGGGGGATGGGGCGGGGTTCGCCCGGGCGGTCATCGAGGTGCTGAAGCGGCCGCCGGCTGCCGAGGGCATCCGGGAATTTGCGGCCCGTTTCACCTGGCCCCGGTTCGGGCAGGCGGTGTTCGAGGCGCTGCAGCCATGAAGGTGCCGGCGGGCTACGACGAACTCTACAAACGCCTTTTCGCCCACCCCGAGGTGATGGGGGAACTGATCGAAGGGTTTCTGCCTTCCGGGCTGGCGGCGTTGTGCGAGCGGGAGAGTCTGGTGCGGGAGGAAGGATCCTTCGTCACCCCGGCGCTGTCGCGGCGGGAGTCGGACCTGATCTGGTCGGTGGCGCTCAAGGGTGGATGCGGGCGGCTGTATCTGTACGTGCTGCTGGAATTCCAGTCCAATGTGGATACGGCCATGCCGGTGCGGATGCTGCAGTACGTGGCCGCGTTTCTCCAATCGCTGGTGGAACAGAACCGGCTGGTGGAGGGAAAGCTGCCGCCGGTGTTGCCGGTGGTGCTCTACAATGGCGATGTGCCCTGGCGGGCGGCGGACTCGGTGGCGGGGATGCGGGTGGACGGGATCCCGGAGGCGGTGCTGGCCTATCAGCCGCAGCTGCGTTTTTACCTGATCGACGAGACCCGGCTACCGCCGGAGGCGCTGGACCGGGATTATCTGACCGCGCTCCTGTTCGCCATCGAGCAGAAAGGCGATTTCGAACAGGCGCGGGTGTTGATGCGCAAACTGGCGCGGACGCTCAAGGCCCATTACCGGGAGAGCGCCGCGTTGCAACGGGAGCTGACCGAGCTGATGCTGGTTTTGTTTGACAAACGCTTTCCCGGTTTTGGTGAACAAAACGACGACATAGGAGATTTGGACATGCTAGCGACACGTGTGGAGCAATGGTATCAACAGGCCTTGCAGAAAGGCAGGGAGCAAGGGATGGAGCAAGGGATGCAGAAGGGCATACAGCAAGGCATAGCCGCCGAGCGGCGCTTGCTGCTGCGCCTGATCAGACGGCGCTATGGTGAGGGCTATGCGGTAAAAGCCCAGGCGTTGTTGGAACGGATCGATGACTTGGAGCGGCTGGCCGAGATCGGCGAGTGGATCATCGAGGAGGATAGCGGAGAGGCCTTTCTGACCCGGTTGGAAACAAGCATCGGAGAATAGCCTCAGGTGGCCGTCGCTGCTCTGAAAAACTACCGGCCCGGCAAGCTGGCGCGTGACACCGTGGTGTTGAGCGTGGGCTTGGGGCTTCGCGCTGTCGCCCAGGCCGGGGTGTTCCTCATCATCGCCCGGCTGCTGGGAAGCGAGGGGTACGGGGCATTCTCGGCGGCGCTGGCGCTTGCCGGCGCTTGGGGCTGTTTCGTTGGCCTTGGGGGGCAGGCGATCCTGATCCGCGACGTGGCCCGCGATCCGGCCCGCTTCGCCCAGAGTTTTGCGGCGAGTCTGGCAATCCTGGGGCTGAGCCTTCCCCCCATCGGCGGGTTTTATGTTCTCAGCGCCCATTGGCTGCTTCCCGAACTCCCCTGGCCGCTGCTGGCCGGGGTGGGATTGGGGGAGCTGGTCTTCCTCCCGCTCGTCAACCTGGTGGCCTGCGCTTATCAGGGCTTTGAACGCATGGGGCGCTCGGCGCGGATTCAGCTGGCACCGGTTCTGACCCGGTTGGCGGGAGCCGGGTTGCTGGTGGCTGCGGCGTTCCGGTTTGGGGGTACAGACGATCTGCTGCTGGGGTGGGCTGGGCTTTATGCGGCGGCTTCCGGGCTGGCGGCGTGGTACGTGATCGCGGTGGCGCGCCGCGACCTGGGCGGGCCGGTATGGGCGGGGTGGCGGTCCTTGCGCGAACACCTGCGCGCCGGCGTGCCGTTCGCCTTTCTGGGCAGCGCCCACAAGCTCTACGTGGACGCCGACAAGTTTTTGCTCGCCAACCTTTCGACCCTGGAGACGGCGGGGATGTACTCGGCCGGCTACCGGTTCGTGGATCTGGCGTTTCTGCCGCTGTATTCGCTGCTGAGCGCGGCTGCGCCCCGCCTGTTCCGCGCTGGCGCCGGGGGGACTGCCGGGGCGCTCAAGGGCGTCACGTCCCTGGCGCTGCCGGCGCTCGGTTACTGCCTTACGGTCGCTGTCGGCCTCACCCTGCTGGCGCCGTATCTGCCCTGGCTGTTGGGGCGTGACTACGAGGATGCAATGACGGTGGTGCGGTGGTTGGCGTGGTTGCCGCTGGCGAGTCTGCCTAAGTTGCTGCTTCATTATGCTTTGGCGACCAGCGATGCGCAGATGCGGTGTATGGCGGCGCTTCTTGGGGGGGCGCTGTTGAACGCCGGATTGAACGTCTGGTGGATTCCGCTATGGGGTTGGCAGGGAGCGGCTTTAGCGACCTTTGTGGCCGAGGGGGCAATGGCAGTTTTACTTTTGGGCTTGATGATTTGGAGTGAGAAAAAATGAATAGTCGTCGCGATCCGTCCCATGAATTGTTTCAAAACTATGCCCGCCATTATGCTGCTATGGGAGAAGGACGGGGAGGAAGGCAGCGATTGCCGGATGATTTGGAACGGCTCAAACGCGATCGTTTGCCGCGCTGGATCGACGAGATTCCAAAAGAGGCACGGATTCTGGATGCCGGCTGCGCCCAGGGCCATCATTTGGAAGCCTTGCGGCGGGTGGGATTTACCAACCTGACCGGCGTGGAACTTTCCGAACAGCTTCTCAGCGTGGCCAGGCAGAGACTGCCGCAGGCGCAATTGATTCAGGCCGACATCCGGGAGTGGTTGCCGCAAGCGCCGGCGGAGTCCTTTGACGTCGTGTTTTTCCACGACGTGCTCGAACATCTGCCGCGCGAGAACACCATCGAGGTGCTGCGCGGGTTTTACCGTTTGCTCGCGCCGGGTGGTCGGCTCAGCGTGCGGGTACCAAATATGGGTTGTTTGACAGCATCTTTTCATATGGCTATCGACTTTACCCATATCACCCACTTTACCGAGTTCTCGTTGCTTCAGGTCTTGGAGGCAGCCGGTTTCGATCCCGATAGGATCGAATTCGAATCCCAAGCGCCTCGGCTGTTTTGGTCCTGGCGCAGACCTCATCGGGCGGTTTTTCGACTGCTCAATCGCGGGAGGTGGCATCTCAATCGCCTAGCGCATCAGGCGCTGTATTTGCTGGTGGACTTTCTCGCGCCAACTCAGTTCGATCCCAATCTCATCGCTGTGGCCCGCAAATGAAACCCCGCCTGCTGTTCATCCTTTCCGATCTCGGCCCCGGCGGGGCGCAGCCGATGAACGTGCGCCTGGCGCGGCAGCTGCAAAACCGGGGCTGGCCGGTGCGCTTGGTCACCTTGTTTAAACGGCCTTGGTTCGAACCGCTCGATGCCGCCGGTCTAGAATTGATGCGTCTGGATGCCCAAGGGGTAGGAAAACCTCTAGTCGCTTTGCGGCTGGTCCCCCTGGCAAGACAAGCTGACGTCGTCATCGGCGGTGTGGAGGATGCCGCTACCAATTACGGCTGGCTGGCGGCGAGAGTGGCGGGAAAGCCGTTTATCGCCTGGACCCATATCGCGTTTCATGAGCATATCAAAGGGCTTGGACCGGTAGACCGCTGGCTGACCTATACCGTGCGTCGGCGGGTTCGATGGACAGTGTTTCCTTCGCGCGGCGCTTTGAGTTCTTTGCGCCGGCTACTAGGCAAACAACCTCAAGGTGCTAATTGGATGGTGATCGAAAATTTCCTCGATCCCTCGCCCAGCCCGAGGCCCTGTCCTCCCGACGCGGAGCTGTTCGCCAAGCCCGTGGTTTTGGGCATTGGTCGCCTAGTCGGCCAAAAAGCCTTCGACCGCCTGATCCGTGCTCACGCCGCTTTGCGGGCCAAAGGGCTGGACCATCACCTGGTGATCCTGGGCGAAGGACCGGAGCGCTCGAAGCTAGAAGCGGAAATTCAGCGTCTCGGAGTGGCCGCAACGGCTTTCTTGCTCGGTCACGTGACGAACGTGCAAGACTGGCTTGCCCACGCGACAGTGTTTGCGATGTGCTCGCGTTACGAAGGTTTTGGATTGGTTCTGTTGGAAGCGCTGAGCTGTGGCGTGCCGGCGGTGGCGATGGATTGTCCGAGCGGACCAGGGGAGATTTTGCAGGAAGGTTGGGCGAGCCTGCTCACGCCCGATGGCGACGAGGTAGCTTTTCAGGCGGCGCTGGAAAAGCTTTTGACTTCGCCGGAGCTGCGCAGGACTTACGCCGAACGCGGCTTAGAACGGGCGAAATACTATTCACCGGAGCGGATCATTCCCAAGTGGGAGGCGTTGCTTGCGCAGGTGGCAAGCTCAGGGCGATAAAGAAGCGATATTCGCCAGGCGGCAACCTGCGACCAACGCCTTGAGCGGCACCAGACTGCGGTAGCGCAACGTCCGCACCAACGTGCGGACCGGCAAAGTCAGCAAGCGCCCTAAAAACAATAGGCCGCGATCTAGGCGGTTGCTTGCCAATTTGCCGATCAGGCGGAGATGACTTTCCACCAACCGGGTCTCATAAAAAGATGTTCCCATCCGGCTGGTGGCGCTGCCTTCGTGCCGGACCTTGGCAGATGGAACATAGATCATTCGTGATGATCCTAAACGCCACCCCAGCTCGACATCCTCGCCGTACATAAAGAAGTCCTCGTCATAAAGCTCGCCTGGGTAGCGTTCCGGCGCGATGAGTTGGCAGCAACCGCTGGCGTAGGGAAAACTACCCGGCAGGGCCTGGGTAGTGATCAACGCCAAGATGCGGTGGTAATAAACCGTGCCAAAGGCGCGGCCGCCGTGGTCGATGGTCGGATAGGCGAGCACGGCGTCGGGATGGGAAACAAGCGCTTCAGTCAGACGTTTCAGACTGCCAGGGAGCAGCACGGCGTCGTTGTTGATGAGCAGCACCCAGGCGCTGGGATATCGTTCTTGAATTTGCGCCAGGCCGCGGTTGACCCCGGCGGCGAAGCCCAGGTTGACGGGACTTTCGTGGATCGTGATCCTCGGTTGATCTTCCAACATCTTGCGCAGTGTGGATGCGGAGATTCCATCGTCTGACGAATTGTCCCAGATGAGCACCTGCTCGATTTCCTCACTCAATAAGCTCTCGACACACCTACGGGTAAGTTCGGGATCACGGTAGTTGAGGGTGAGGCCGATGACAGGTGGCATGGCGTTATTTCTCGATGGCGGTGATTTTCTGATAAGACTCGATCCAGCGGTCAATCTGCTTGCTCGCGTCGAACCACGCAGTGACGCGCTGCCTCGCTGCTCGCCGCATCATCCGCCACCGGGTAATATCGGTTGCCAGCGCGCGCGCCGCCTGGACAAATGCCTCGATACCATCCACTGGGCACAGCAGGCCGGTCACGCCGTCTTCGACCACCTCCGGCAGCGAAGCCGTATCGGCAGCGATCACCGGCAGACCGCAGGCCATCGCTTCCAGCACCGTAAGCGGTAGCCCCTCCAAACGGCTGGGAAACAGCAGCGCGTCGGCCTGCTGGTAAGCAGCGACCAGCGCCGAACCGGAGAGCCGCCCGAGATTGCGGCAGTTCGGCGGCAGTGGGTAGCGTTCGTGCGCGCCGTTGCGGTCGGCGGTGTATGCAAGCTCAAAGTCTTTGCCAAGCGCCTGCATGATGGGAGCCAAGAGGTCAACGCCCTTCCGCGCATTCCAATTCCCCACGTAAAGCAGCCGAAACGGGCGGTGGGGGGTTGCGCGCTCGGTAGGGTGAAAGCAGGCGGTGTTCACGCCGTTGTAGATGGTCTCGATGCCTTGCAAGCCAAACGCCGCTTCGGCTGCGCGGGCGGTGTAGCGGCTCACGGCGACAATCCGCGTTGCGCGGCGCAGGTTGGCGGCCTCGACTCGCTTGATCCAAGCGGCGTGGTAGAACCGCTGCGCAGGTTTTTTGTAGGGGGTGAGCGCCGGATCGTGCACACACGAATGGAGCGTGCTCACCACCGGTAAATGGCGCGGTACGAAATGCGGATGCAGCCAAGAGTTGACGTGGACGATGTTCGCCCATCTTGGCGGCTTGGGCACTGGCACGCTCCAGGGCGCGTATTCGGCGCGCAGCGGCAGCCAGGTGATTTCGGCGCGGAAGCCGCGTTCGTTGAGTCCGGCGCAGAGGCGCTCGGTGAACACGTCGGCGCCGCTTCCGGCGCGTACGGCAGGGAACCAGACCGCCGGTTGGTTCTGGGTCATGTCCGTTTTTCCAGCCGATAAATCAACGTCGGATTGACGTAGCCGAACCAATCCAAAATTTCCGCTTTGACCGCGGTGCGGATCGTTTCGATTTGGGCGGAGGTGAGAGGCATGGCGAACGACTGAATTTACAGCCTTAAAACTTTACTCAACTTTAGCACAAAAGCGGCCAAGAACACGGCTTTTAGTCCCTTTCTCTGACCTAAAACGCGGATGGCAGGGTTATCCAGGCTTGGGCATCAGGTGCAGGTATTTTTTAAGGAGCGACACGCCGATCGGCTCTCCTAGGCGCAACCGGTTGCGTTCGGCCACGTGCGGCGGCAGGTCCAGATACAGGCGCAGATCCGGGGCGGCATCCGGCGCCAAGATCACGTGGACGCGGCCGCTGTTTTGAACCAGTTCGACGATCTGCCCGCTCACCGGGTTCTCGCTTACCCCGCGCGAAGGGCGAAGGCGCGAGTGGAGGACGACGCCTGCGGGTGGAATGCACCAATCGACCCGTTCTCCTACGCTGAAGCCTTCTGGGCAGTCGATCTCAAGCCGCCCCCCGGCCCAATGCAGCCAGGCCGTCTGCGTCCTCGCATCGAGCGCGGTGAGGGTCCCCTCGAACAGATTGCGGATGTCCACCAATCTACCCACCTCGGCGCTGACCGGCCGCCGCATGACCTCTGCGGGCGGGCCTTGTTGCAGGATGCGGCCGCGATGGATCACCGCCATGCGATCGGCAAGCATCTCCGCCTCTTCCAGGTCGTGCGTCACCAGCAGGATGGGAAGCTCCAGGCGGCGCTTGAGCTCGGCCATCTCCAGCCGGAGGCGGCGCCGGGTCACCTGATCGAGGGCGGAAAACGGCTCATCGAGCAGCAACACCCAAGGATCGCGGGCCAGCGCCCGGGCCAGGGCGACGCGCTGCTTTTGCCCGCCGGAGAGGGCCGCCGGCCGCTGTTCCTCAAGGCCGGCAAGATGCACCAGTTCCAGCAACGCCTTCGCGCGCGCCAGGCGCTCGGCGCGGGGAAGATGGCGCAGCGGCAGCATAACGTTTTCCAAAGCGGTAAGATGGGGAAACAACGCGTAATCCTGAAACACCATCCCCACCCGGCGCGCCTGGGGCGGAAGGTCGATGCCGCGCCCGGTGTCCAGCCAGATCGCGCCATCTAAGGCGATCACCCCGCAGGCGGGCCGGTACAGGCCGGCGATCGCGCGCAAGAGAGTGGTCTTGCCGCTGCCGGAAGGCCCCACCAGGGCCAGCACTTCACCCGGGCGGCAAGTAAGCTTGGCATCCAAGGGGATAGGTCGATCCTGCCGAATGCTCAGGGACAATCCCGCCATTGCCGCAATTTAAGGGCGTAGGCCAACAGCAAGACGGCGAAGCAGAAAGCGACCAGCGTCAAAGCATAAACGTGAGCGGCAGCGTAGTTGAGCGCCGCCACCTCGTCGTAGATGGCGATGGATGCTACCCGCGTCACCCCCGGTAGACTCCCGCCGATCATCAAAACGACCCCGAATTCCCCAACCGTATGGGCAAAGCTCAGCACCGCCCCGGCCAATAGCGCCGGTTTGACGTTCGGCAACAACACGCGCCAGAAGGTTTGCCAGCGCGACAGTCCAAGCGTGTAGGCAACCTCCCTAAGGCTTTTCGGCAAGCTCTCAAACCCCGCTTGCACCGGCTGAACCTGAAACGGCAAAGTCGCGATGACCGATGCCACCACCAGCCCCTCGAAACTGAACACTAGCCTAAGCCCAAAAACCTTGTCCAAAAACGCGCCTAAAGCGCCTTGCGGGCTGAAGGCGACCAGCAGGTAAAAGCCCAACACCGTAGGAGGCAGCACCAAAGGCATGGCCAATGCCGCCTCCAACACCGGCTTTAAGCGCCCGCGCGAGGAGGCGAGCCAGTAAGCGATGGGCGTCCCCAAGAGCTGGAGCACAGCGCTGGTGACCCCTGCCAGCTTAAAGCTCAGCACCAAAGGCTGCCAGTCAAAGTTCACGGCAATTCAAACCCGTAACGGCGCAGGATCGCCCGGGCAGCGTCCGACCCCACAAACTCGGCAAAGCGCCTTGCAAGAGGGGACCTTTGGGCGCGTTTGAGGATCACATACCCCTGCTCCAAAGGCTCGTGCAGCTCCTCGGGCACGAGCCAATAGCGCCCCTTCGCCTGCAAATTTGGGCTCAAGGCCAGCGACAAGGCGATAATCCCCACCTCCGCCGAGCCGGTTTCGGCGAACTGGGCCGCCTGGGCGACGTTCTCGCCAAACACCAGCTTGGCCTTCACCTTAGGCCACACGCCGGCTCGCTCAAGAGCCTGCACGGCGCGCTGCCCATACGGTGCGTGGCGGGGATTGGCGAGGGCGATGTGGCCGATGTCGGGCTGGGCAAGGCGTTCCAAGTCCAACCGGCTGGCGTCGAGCACCGCACTCCACAGCACGATTCTGCCGCGGGCATAAAGGCGCACTGGCAAAGACAGCCCTTGTTCCTCGAGCAGCTTGGGAAAGCGCGCATCCGCCGCGAAAAACAAATCAAACGGCGCACCGCTTGCGATCTGTTCGTAGAGTTTGCCCGAAGAGCCGTAGATGACCTCCACTTTGGCGGAGGGATGCTGCGTTTCAAACGCGGCCACCAACTCGCTCAAGGCGTACTTGAGGTCAGCGGCGGCGGCGACGGCCAGTCGCGGAGACTGCTCCGCCGCCACGCCGGCAGCCAACAGCCACCCCATCAGCCCAAACCACTTGACGAATGCCCCCATTCTCTGAAATATACAAAGTTTGTCCCAACGCAAAGGCGATTTTATGCCACGCAAGATCCAGTGTAAAAGACTTGGAATCGAAGCCGAGGGCCTGGACAAGCCGCCCTTTCCCGGCCCGGAAGGGCAAAGGATCTACGAGAACATCTCCAAACAGGCCTGGGAGGAGTGGCTGAAAGTCCAGACCATGCTCATCAACGAGTACCGCCTGACCGTGTTTGAACCGGAAGCCAAGGAGTTTTTGGCCAGAGAACGGGAAAAATTCCTGTTCGGCGGCTCCACCGCCCTGCCTGAAGGCTACGTGCCGCCTAAAGCCGCCGAAGATTCTTGACACAAGCTAGCGGGATGGGTTTAATGTAGCGCTTCCGGCCAGGTAGCTCAGTCGGTAGAGCAGGGGACTGAAAATCCCCGTGTCGGCGGTTCGATTCCGTCCCTGGCCACCTTAAGTCAGCGCAGTCCCCCTGCCCTACAGGCGGTTAAAACAGCCTCCCCGGCACCTCGACGACCTGACCGAGAATCCCGCTGGCCTCGTCGGAAGCCAAAAACACCACCACCTTGGCGATTTCCTCGCGCTTGACCCAGCGCGCTAAGTCTTCGGCGCTGGGCTTCATCGAATCGAGGTTGTCCTTGGTATCGACTAACCCCGGGGCGACGGCGTTGACGCGAATGTTGTGCTTTCGCCCCTCGATGGCCAAGGTGCGGGTGAGCGCCTCAATGCCCGCCTTGGCGCAGTTGTAGGCGACCATCCGCGCGTGGGCGAGACCGGCGCGGGCGAAGTTGACGATCACTCCACCGCCTTGGTCCTGCATGGTCTTGAACACCGCCCTAGAGCACAAAAACGCGGTCAGAAGATTGTTGTTCAGTTCAGTGTGCCAATCCTCCAGAGTGTGCTCGGCGGCAGGTTTCACCCGACTCAAGCCCCCGGCTAAGTTGATCAAAATATCGATCCGGCCAAAGCGCCCTTTAGCCTGCTGGACCAAGTTTTCGACCTGGACCTCCTGGGTCAGGTCAGCGGCTACCGTCAGCACCTCGCCTGCAAGCGCCTGCACCTCTTTGGCGCGCGCTTCGAGGTTGGCGGCAGAGCGCGCCGCTAAGACCAACTTGGCGCCCTCGCGGGCAAACTCCTGAGCTACAACCTGGCCGATCTGGCCGTCGCGGCTGACGCCGGTGATGATGGCGACTTTTCCTTGCAGCTTCATAGCGACCTCCTCGCGTTTTAGGACGATCAGAGTTAAAAATACTCCTTTCTACTGCCCTAAGCAAAGCCGAGGTTGAACCGCCAAGCGATCCCTAGGTCGAAATTAATATAGTTCGGTAAACAAGGTACTAGGCTATGGGGGTTCAGCCGCGAGCACGCTTCCCCTCGCTATTTAGGCTTGGTGGAGGCGGTCCTTTTGGGCAGCCTGATCAATCTGATCCGCCAGAGGGCGGCCAGACAGACAAACTGCACCGCGAAAGGAGGGGAAAATGATCCACTATCATTATCTTATCGTCGGCGGCGGCATGACTGCGGATGCGGCCGTGCGCGGCATCCGCGCCGTCGATCCTGAAGGCTCCATCGGCCTGATCAGCTCCGAACTGTATCCGCCCTACAAGCGCCCGCCGCTTTCCAAAGGGCTGTGGCTGGGCAAACCCTTCGAGAAACTTTGGTATCGGACCGAAGAATGCAAGGTCGCGTTGCACCTTGGGCGCTTGGTCCGGACTTTGAACTTGTCTGAAAAATCGGTCACCGACGATCTAGGAGTCGTTTACCGCTTCGACAAGCTGCTTTTGGCCACCGGCGGCACACCTGTTCGCCTGCCTTTCGGCGAGGGCGAGATCGTTTATTTGCGCGATTTTGCCGATTATTTGAAACTTCGCGCCCTGGCTGAAAAACACCAGCGCTTTGCCGTAATCGGCGGCGGATTTATCGGTTCGGAGATCGCCGCTGCGCTCGCCATGAACGGCAAACAGGTGACTATGGTCTTCCCCGAGGAAAGCATCAGCGCGCGCCTGTTCCCCAAGGATTTGAGCCAGTTCTTAAACGAGTATTACACTCAAAAAGGGGTAGAGGTCCTGGCCGGCCGGCAGGTGACGGGGTTGACCCGGGCCGGGGAGCGTTGGGTGTTGACCGTGCGCAGCAGCAACGGCGGCGAAGAGCGCCTCGAGGCCGAAGCCATCGTCGCCGGGATCGGCATCCGTCCCAATACCGAGCTGGCCAAGCAGGCCGGGCTTCCGGTGGAAGACGGCATCGTGGTGGACGAGTATTTGAACGCCGGCCATCCCGACGTCTACGCCGCAGGCGATGTGGCCAGGTTCTACAATCCCCACCTCGACGCCAAGATTCGCGTCGAGCACGAAGACAACGCGCGCACCATGGGGGAAACCGCCGGGCGCAACATGGCCGGGGAGAAAAGACCTTACCATCACTTGCCGTACTTTTATTCTGACCTCTTCGAGCTCGGCTACGAAGCGGTCGGCAAAACCGACGCGCGCTTTGAGACGGTGGCGGACTGGCAAGAGCCGTACCGCAAGGGCGTGGTCTATTACTTGGAAAACCAGCGCGTGCGCGGCGTGCTGTTATGGAACGTCTGGGAGAAGGTCGAGGCTGCCCGCGCCCTGATCGCCCAAGCCGGACCTTTTAAGGCGCAGGACCTGAAAGGAAAAATCTAAGATAAAGACCCAACTTGCGGCCTAAAATTGCCCCAAGTTGGGTCTTGGTCGAAAGATCGCCCTATCTACCAGAGGCGATAGCTTGTCTGCCGGTCGAAATCTTGCCAGACGTATTTCGGATCGATCAAACTCTCGGTCGGTATGGGGCTGGAGAGCACATCCAAAACGCCCGTTGCGAGGCGACCTAAAGAATCCAGTGTCCCCCGCAAAAGCCCCCCTGAAAAGCCAACGATTGGATCGATTGCACGGGTTACATTAATTGCGACTGAGAAACAATGATACATATTCTCTTGCTCCTAACAGCAACCTTGCTGTTCCCTCCCATAATTGAAGCGAAAGATCTCATAAGACTTCAAACCCAAGGCCCTTACGCGACTCAATGGCGCCTGGAAGTAAGCGACCGGATTCGGGGCGAATTCGTCGATTGGTTCGACTCGAAGACGCGCGAGAGTACTTACAACTTCACGGCTAATAAATTCCAGTTGGGCTTAAGAGTCCTGCATCCGAATTTGGAAAGTTTTGTCCAGTTTCAAGACACCTTCCTGACCGGCTTGCCCAGAACCGGAGTTGGGGTAGGCGCCAACTATTTTCAAAACACCCCTGAGACCACTCAAAACCGCGCTTTTTTACGCCAAGGCTGGGCGCGGTTGAAATTCGGCGCGTTTTACCTCCAGGGCGGTCGCCAGCTGTATTCAGATTCTGCCCAAGGCGCTGCAACCCATCCGGTTCTGAAGTGGATTCAAGACTATCGCTTGGCCCAACGCTTAATCGGCCCGTTCGAATACACCCACGCCGGGCGAAGCTTCGACGGCGGAAGCTTAGGAGTGCTCACCGAAGACTTCGAGATCGCCGGGTTTGCGTTCATGCCTACCGCCGGGGGATTTGAGATCGCCGGACAAAACACCATTGCTGCCGTCCACGTTTCCGGCTTGACTTTAAACCTGCGCGACTCCAAGCGCTTTGGCCCGGCCTTAGGCCGAGTGTTTTGGACTTATTACGAAGACAACCGGGGCTTGGTGACTGCCGACAATAGGCTATTTACGGTGCGCCAGAAGACAAAAAATCAACCGATCCGTATCCACACTTTAGGCGTCTCGGCCGCGCGGCTTTGGGATTTGGGGCCCGGGGTTTTGGATGGGGTAGCGTATTTTTACGGCCAATTCGGCGATTGGCAAAATTTAGACCACCGCGCCTTCGCGTATGGGGTCGAGACCGGGTATCAGCTGCCCAACCTTTGGGGAGCACCGTGGCTGCGGGCCGGGATCAACGTCGGCTCCGGCGACTCCAGTCCCACCGACGGCAGCCACAAAACCTTCTTCCAGATATTGCCCACCGCCTGGCTATACGCCCAGTTTCCGTTCTACAACATGATGAACAACCAGGACGTATTCGCCCAGCTGGTGCTCAAGCCGCATTCTTTGGTGACATTGCGCGCCGATTTTCACTGGCTCAAGCTCAAAGAATCCAAAGACTTGGTCTATGCCGGCGCCGGAGCCACCTCCAACCGAGTCTTCGGCTTTTCCGGTTTCCCAAGCGGCGGCTCTAGAGAACTGGCGTATCTGACCCACCTCATGCTTAGTTTCAAGCCTTTTTCGTTCCTCGCCTTCAACCTGCTCTACGCCCATGCCTTCGGCCAGGAAGCGATCGACGCGCAGCTCGCTGGCAGGCAGGCGAACTACGGGTTTGCCGAGATGATCGTATCGTTCTAAAGCCTAGCGCCTACGTTGGCGTGGAGAAGATTCCTTTACCGAAACAAAAGCAGCGCGCCTTGAAGGCAATTTGGTTTTCACCTTATTCACTGCTTTAATCGCGCTCTCCCTTCGGGGTGGCGCTTTTGTTTTAGATCTTTCAGGCCGCGGGGAAGAAAGCGGAGGCTGGGGCGGGGTCAACGCTGCAAGCTGGAGCGGAAGCGCATTTCGCTTGGCGTACCGCAAGTCCAGATCCGGGAAAAACCTTTCGGCCTGGCTTGCCACCTCGCACGCGGCCAAGAATTCCGCATAGTAGTTGCGCGAGGCAAAGCCGAACAGAGGATGGTCGTATTCGCGCACGATCTTGACGAAATCGTCGCCGTGCTGTTCCTTGGCGCGCTTCATGCCGCCGATGCCGTGGTTGTATGAAGTGATCGCCAGCGGCCAGCTGCCCAAGCGCTCGTAGGCCGTTTTCAAGTAACGGGCCGCGCCGTGGGCGGAAAGCACCGGGTTGAGGCGGGCTTCTAGGCTGTCGTCGCCGATGAAGGTTTTGGCCGCTCCTGGAGTAAACTGCCACAGGCCGACCGCGCCCGCGTAGGAGCGCGCATTCAGCTGAAACGAGGACTCGACGTGCGGAAGATAGGCCAACTCCTCCGGCAGGCCGTACTGGCGGAAGATGTTGCGAAACAGCGGCTCGTACTGCTGGCTGATCTCCAAGCCCTTGCGGAAGCGCTCGCGCAGGCCACGCTGCGAACGCACCCTGTCGGCCGCCCCAAACAAAGCCTTTTCCCCGGCGCGGCGGGCGATATAGTCGGCGAGCTTCTCTTCCCAGGGAGACAGGGCCTCATTTCGGACCAGCTTGCTTTCTAAGACCTTAAGGCGCTCGCGCCATTGTTCCAGCCGGCGGTCGAGGAAGGCTTTCTGTTCGGGGGTGTAATAGCCGTCGCTCACCGGTTCCGGCAGGCGCACCACCTGATAAATGAGGTTCAAATAGCGGTTGTCGTGGATGACGACCTGGTCCTGGCCCCATTTGGCATACACCTTGCGCCAAAAGGCGACCTGCGGCTCCAGTTCGGCCGGCTTAGGGAAGATCCCGGCGACCAAGGAGGACTTGGGTCGTTTTAAAGAGCGCGCAGGTTTCGGCGCCGTCAACGCAGGCGCGCTCTCCTGGCTCAGGCTTACCACCGGCGGACTTGGCACTGGGCTAGACGGCGGCGAGGAGGCGCACGCGGTCAAAAGCAAGGACGCCAACATGGCAGGAAAACGAGCGTCAAGCGGCATGACCCACCTCCTTCTTGGAATTTCTGCCTAAAGTTAGAGCAGAAATTCAAAAAGCGCAAGGCTGTGGATCACGCCGCACAGCAGGACAAAAGCCTGACGTCCTTGGTGAAGGTCTGGGCGGCCAGCTTCAAGCCCTCGACCATGGTCAGGTAGGGGAACAGCTGGTCGGCGAGTTCGTGCACGCTCAGCCTAAGGCGGATGGCCAGGCTTGCGGTCTGGATCAGTTCGCCCGCCTCCGGGGCCACCGCCTGCACACCGAGCAGCCGCCCGCTGCCGGCTTCGGCCACCAGCTTGATGAAGCCGCGGGTGTAGAAGTTGACCTGCGCGCGCGGCACGTTCTCAAGCGTGAGGATGCGGCTGACGGTCTCGATCCCCTGTAAGTGGGCCTCGGCTTCGGACAGCCCAGCCGTGGCGACCTGGGGGTCGGTGAATATCACTTTAGGCAGCCCGGTCAGATCGAGTTCGGCCTCGCCTCCGGTCATGTTGATCGCGGCGCGCGCGGCCGCCGCTGCCGCCACGTAGACAAATTGCGGCAGGTCAGTGCAGTCGCCGGCGGCGTAAATACCTTCGGCGCTGGTGCGCATGGCGGCATCGACGACGATGGCTCCTTGGGCGTTGACTTCAACGCCTGCCGCTTCAAGATCCAGATCGCCCGTATTGGGCGCGCGCCCGGTGGCGACGAGCAGGCGATCGGCGCACAACTCACCGTTTGAGAGGGTCAGGACGAACTCGCCGCGCTCGTACGCAACCCGGCTCGCCTGGGTGTGCTCGAGCACCTCGATCCCTTCGGCGCGGAACGCCGCCGTGAGCGCCTCGCCGATCGCCGGGTCCTCGCGGGAAAGCAAGGTGCTGCGCGCCAGGATCGTCACCCGGCTCCCCAAGCGGGCAAACGCCTGGGCGAGCTCCACCGCCACCGCCGACGAACCGATCACCGCCAAGCGTTCGGGAACCGCAGCGCTTGCAAGCGCCTCGGTCGAGGTCCAATAGGGGGTTTGGGAAAGCCCCAAAATCGGCGGTACGGCCGGGCTGGCGCCGGTGGCGATCAGGCAGCGGTCAAAGCGTACCTTAAGCTCGCCGCCCTCGATAAGGCGCACCTTCAGTGTCTTAGGATCTAAAAAGCGTGCCTCGCCGCGCAGCACGGTAATGCCTGGGGTGTTCGCCAGGATGCGCTCGTACTTGGCGTGGCGCAGTTCCTCCACGCGGCCCTGCTGTTGGACCAAAAGTTGGTCGCGGTTTATCCTCGGCTGGCAAGGCGAGATCCCGGCGTCGAACGGGCTATACCGGCGCAGATGGGCGATCTGGGCGGCGCGGATCAAGATTTTGGACGGCACGCAGCCCACATTGACGCAGGTCCCGCCGATCGTGCCGCTCTCGATCAACGTCACGCGCGCACCGCGCTCGACTGCCTTGAGCGCCGCGGCCATCGCCGCCCCCCCACTGCCGATCACGGCGACGTGCAAGTCGCTCGGGCTTTTTTTACCTAGCACCTGGGCGAGCAGGCGGGTCGGCCGGGCAGGCACATCGATCCGGGTGGCCCGGTAGCCGAGCTTAGCGACTGCGGCGATGAGCGCATCTACCGAGACTTCCGGGCCGGCTTCGATCTGCGCGGTCCCTTGCGGGTAAGAAACGCTTACCGAGCTTACCTTAGGCAGCTTCTCCAGCGCCTCTTGGACGTGCTCTGCGCACGTCGGACAGGTCATGCCTTCGATCTTTAGCACGATCATGGCTCACCTCCCTCGCCCGGGCAGCAAGCCTTGGCCGTTTCCTGGCGCCACAGTGCATAGGCGGTCAGCCCGACAAATGCGGCCAGCGCAGGAAACAGAACGTAATCGAGATAGCCGGAAAGCCAGGCCAGGCCGACCGCTCCCAACAGGAGCGTTAAGATCGGGGTAAAACAACAAAGCGCCGTCACCGCCGTGCCGACGGCGCCTATCTGAAGAAGCTTGCTCGGGGAGTTAAGCTGCCACATAAATCCTCCTTCGAAGGAATTTAGGGTCAGCCTATCCCCGGAGTCGACTACGGAGTCAACTTATTTTTCGAATTGGCCTTTGTGCTTCTTATAGTGTTCCAGAACCTGGAGCTGTCGAACGGCTTCGGCCAATTCCGCCTGGGCGCGGGCGTAGTCGATCTTGCCCGAGCGATCTTTAAGCGCCTCCTCGGCCCGCCGTTTGGCCTCAAGGGCGGCCGCCTCGTCGATGTCGCGGGCGCGGAGCGCGGTGTCGGCCAGGATCGTGACCAAATGCGGTTGGACTTCGATCAAGCCGCCTGAGACGTAGAACGGCAATTCTTCGCTCGCGCTCAATTTGACCCGCACCGCGCCGGGACGCAGACGGGCAAGAAACGGAGCGTGGCGGGGGGCGATGCCCACTTCGCCCAGCTCGGCCTGGGCGATCACCATCTCTGCCTGCCCAGAATAGATTTCTTCCTCCGCGCTTACGATATCGACGTGAATGGTCATCGCCATGGCCTATCCTAACCTTAGGCTGCAAGTTTTTGGGCTTTCTCCAGCGCCTCGTCGATGGTCCCCACCATGTAGAAGGCCTGCTCTGGGACGTCGTCGTACTCGCCGTCGACGATGCCCTTAAAACCGCGGATCGTTTCCTTCAGGGGGACGTATTTGCCCGGCGTGCCGGTGAACACCTCGGCGACGAAGAACGGCTGCGACAAGAATCTTTGAATCTTGCGCGCCCGCGACACGGTCAGCTTGTCCTCTTCGGAAAGCTCGTCCATGCCCAAAATCGCGATGATGTCGCGCAGCTCTTTGTAGCGCTGCAAAGTCGCCTGCACGCGCCGCGCCACCTCGTAATGCTCGTGGCCGATGATCAGAGGATCCAGCTGCCTACTGGTGGAGTCCAAAGGATCCACCGCCGGATAAATGCCGAGCTCGGCGATCTGGCGCGACAGCACCACGGTCGCGTCCAGGTGCGCAAAGGTGGTCGCCGGCGACGGGTCGGTCAGGTCGTCGGCGGGAACGTACACCGCTTGGATCGAGGTGATCGAGCCGGTGCGGGTGGAGGTGATGCGCTCCTGCAGCATTCCCATCTCCTCCGCCAAGGTCGGCTGATAGCCCACCGCCGAAGGCATTCGGCCGAGCAATGCCGAGACCTCCACCCCGGCCAAGGTGTAGCGGTAGATGTTGTCGATGAACAAAAGCACGTCGCGCCCTTCATCGCGGAAGCGCTCGGCGATCGTGAGCCCGGTCAGCGCCACCCGCAGGCGGTTGCCAGGCGGCTCGTTCATCTGCCCGTAGACCAAAGCCACCTTGTCCAGCACCTTAGACTCTTGCATTTCGTGGTAGAAGTCGTTGCCCTCGCGGGTCCTCTCCCCTACCCCGGCGAACACCGAGTACCCTGCGTGCTCGATGGCGATGTTGCGGATGAGCTCCATCATGTTCACCGTCTTGCCCACCCCAGCGCCTCCAAACAAGCCAACTTTCCCTCCTTTCGCGAAGGGACAGATCAGATCGATCACCTTGATTCCGGTTTCCAACAGCTCGGTAGCCGGGACCTGTTCTTCGTAGCTCGGCGCTTTGCGGTGAATCGGCCAACGCTCTTTCTCGCCGATCGGCCCTTTCTCGTCGATGGGCTCTCCCAGCACGTTCATGATCCTACCCAAGGTTTCCTTGCCCACCGGCACGGAGATAGGCGCGCCGGTGTTGGTCACCGGGAGACCGCGGCGCAGGCCGTCGGTAGAACCCATGGCTACCGTCCGCACCACGCCATCGCCCAACTGTTGCTGGACCTCCAAGGTCAACCCCACTCCGTCCACCTTCAAGGCGTCATACACCTTGGGCAAGGCTTGACGCGGAAATTCCACGTCGACGACCGCGCCGATGATTTGCACAATCTTACCCGAATTCATTTGCCCTTCTCCGATAGTTCTTAAACCCATCACTGGACTGCTGCCGCACCGGTCACGATTTCCGAGATTTCTTGCGTGATCGCAGCCTGTCTGGCCTTGTTGTACAAAAGCTGCAATTCATCGATGAACTTGCCGGCATTGTCGGAGGCGCTTTTCATCGCCACCATCCGGGCCGCCTGCTCGCAGGCTTTGTTTTCTACTACGCCCTGGAACACGATCGATTCGATATAGCGCAGCATGAGCTCGTCTAAGACTTCCTTGGCGTCTGGCTCGTAAATGTAGTCCCAATAGTGCTTTAACTTGTCCTCAACCGCCTCCACCTCAACCGGAAGCAGCTTCTGGATCACCGGCCTTTGGGTCATGGTGTTGACAAATTCGTTAAAAGCCAGATACAACCGATCCAACCCCCCTTGATTGTACTTGTCCAGCATGACCTTGACCGGGCCGATGACGTCTTGCAAGTGTGGCTCATCCTTGAGATGGGTGACCTGAGCGACGATCTTGGCGCCGATGCTGGCAAAGAAGGACGCGCCTTTCTGGCCGATGACGCTCAGCTCCAACGTCGCGCCCTCTTCCTCCCAGGTTTTCATCTGGCGCAACAGCCCGCGGAACAGATTGGCGTTGAGTCCGCCGCACAATCCCCGGTCGGTCGAAATCAACACGATTCCTACGCGTTTGCCTTCTCGGGGGAGCAGAAAAGGGTGCCGATACTCGGGATGGGCGTGGGCCAAATGTTGAATGATGCGATACATCCGCCGCGCGTAGGGACGAGTCGCTTGCATGCGCTCCTGGGTTTTGCGCATCTTGCTGGCGGCGACCATTTCCATGGCCTTGGTGATCTTTTGGGTATTGCGGATACTTTGGATCTTGGCCCGGATTTCTTTGCTTACCGCCATAAGAACTTACCAAGCCCGAGTTCGTTTAAAGCTTTGGATCGCCATATGGAGTTTTGAGGCGATCTCGTCGTTGTAATCGCAGGTGCGGTTAATCTCCTCTAAGAGTTCTGCGTGCTCGGTCTTCATGTAATCCTGCAAGGCGTCCTCGAAATCCCGCACTTTGTTCACCGGCACGTCGTCCAAATAACCCTGGCCGACGGCAAACAAAGAGACCGCCTGCTCCGCCACCGACATGGGTTTATATTGAGGTTGCTTTAAGATTTCAGTCACCCGCTGGCCCCGCTCGATCTGCTTGCGCGTCGCCTCATCCAGCTCCGAAGCAAACTGGGCAAACGCCGCCAGTTCGCGGTACTGCGCCAAGTCAAGGCGGATCCCCCCGCCCAGCTTTTTGATGATCTTGGTCTGGGCGGCTCCCCCCACGCGCGAGACCGAAATCCCCGGGTTCACCGCCGGGCGGATGCCGGCGTTGAACAGACCGGTCTCCAGGTAAATCTGGCCGTCGGTAATCGAGATCACGTTGGTCGGTACGAACGCCGATACGTCCCCGGCCTGGGTCTCGATGATCGGCAACGCAGTGAGCGAGCCGGTCTTGCCCTTGACCTTGCCCCCAGTCAACCGTTCTATCTCGGCCGCGTTGAGACGCGCAGCGCGCTCCAGAAGGCGCGAGTGGAGGTAGAAAATGTCTCCAGGGTAGGCTTCCCGCCCCGGAGGGCGGCGCAGCAGCAAAGACACCTGACGGTAAGCCCAGGCCTGCTTGGTCAGGTCGTCGTAGACGATCAGCGCGTCTTCCCCCCTGTCGCGGTAGTACTCGCCCATGGCGCAGCCAGCGTAAGGAGCAATAAATTGCAGCGCCGCCGATTCGGCCGCGGTGGCCGCCACCACCGTGGTATATTCCATCGCGCCGTGTTCTTCCAGCTTGCGCACGATATTGGCCACGGTGGACTGCTTCTGGCCGATCGCGACGTAAATGCATTTGACCCCAGTGCCTTTCTGATTGAGGATGGTATCGATCGCGATCGCGGTCTTGCCGGTCTGACGGTCGCCGATGATCAGCTCGCGCTGACCGCGGCCGATGGGAATCATCGCGTCGATCGCTTTAATCCCGGTCTGCAGCGGTTGGCCCACCGACTGGCGGGCAATCACGCCAGGAGCAATTTTTTCGATCGGCGAGAAATGTTCGGTTTCGATCGCCCCTTTGCCGTCGATCGGTCGCCCTAGAGCATCGACCACCCGCCCAAGCAGCGCCTCGCCCACCGGGACCTGAAAAATTTTGCCGGTGCACCTGACCCAATCGCCTTCCGCTAGGTGTTGGTAGGATCCCATAACCACCGCGCCGACCGAATCGCGTTCTAAGTTGAGCGCCATGCCGAAAGTGTTTCCGGGAAACTCCAGCATTTCCCCGTACATGACGTCTTCCAATCCATGAATGCGCACGATGCCGTCGGTAAGGCTGACGATCGTTCCTTCGGTGCGCGTCTCAACTCCGGCTTCAAATTCTTTGATTTTCTGTTTGATCAGATCGCTGATTTCTGCGGGATTAAGCTGCTGCATGAGTTTTTTCCGCTCGTGTTATTCAAACTCGATTTAAGCCGCCAGTCTTTTTGCCAAGCGCTCGAGCTGGCCGCGTACCGAACCGTCGATGACTTTGTCCCCAACCCGAATCACGACTCCACCGATCAAATCCTTGTCTTCTTCTATGCTCAGGCGGATGTTCTCTTTACCGAGCTTTCTCGCCAAAGCCGCGATCAGATGGGTTCGATCTTGCTCGTTCAGAGGGTAAGCTGTGGTTACTTTTACGTCCACACAGCCTTCGTGTGCCGCGCGGTACTGTTCGAAAAGCTCGCGGATCTGCCCTACCAAAGCGATACGCTGGTTCTGAACCAAAAGCTTGACGAAATTCTCGCCTTCTCGATCCAAGTACCCTTTACCTATCTCGAGAATCAAGCGCAAAAACGTTTGGCGGGGAATTTTGGGGTTGACCGCTGCCCAAGCGATTTCCCTATCCGCCATCACGATCGCCAAAAACTCGAGCCTCTTAGACCATTGATCGATTGTGCCGGATTCTTTAGCAAGCTCGAACACCGCCTCGGCGTAAGGCCGGGCCAAAGTCTTCAACTCGCTCATGGCGTCCGTTCCAGCTGCCTAGTTACGTTTTCCAAAATCTGACGATGCTTGGCTTGATCGATTTCCGCCTTAAGGATTTGCGCCGAGGCCATCACCACGAGCCGCGCCACTTGGTCACGCAACCCCTCCTTGGCGTGCTGGAGTTCCTTCTCGATCTCGGCCTTAGCGGCTGCGATCAACCGTTCACCCTCTTGGCGCGCCGCTTCTTTGGCGTCATCGAGGATCTCGTTCGCGCGCTTTTGCGCCAAGTTGATAATCTCGTTCGCCTGTTCCCTGGCTTCATGGATCACGCTTTTGGCCCTGGCCTCGGCCAGCTCCATCTCGTGTTTGCCGCGCTCGGCTGCCGCCAAGCCTTCTGCAATCTTCCTCTTGCGCTCTTCCAACGCTTCCGTCAAGGGTGGCCAAACATATTTCATGGTGAACCACACCAGGAGCGCGAAGGTGATCATTTGCCCCAAGAGGGTAATGTTGATGCTCACGATCCCTTGCCTCGTATAGTTATTTTCCGATTCAACTTCCGCCTCGGATCAGCGTTGAGAAACGTTTAGATTAGCTGCCCGTCACTGGCGCGAGGAACGGGTTAGCAAAGGTGAAGAACAAAGCCATCCCTACGCCGATCATGGTCACTGCGTCCAAAAGGCCGGCAACGATGAACATCTTAACCTGCAGCATTGGCACCATTTCCGGCTGGCGCGCGGCCCCTTCGAGGAACTTACCTCCGAGCAAGCCAAAGCCAATCGCCGTCCCCAAGGCACCCATGCCCAACACCAGACCGACCGCTACCGCAGTCAACCCTTGAATATCAGCAACCAAAGCCAGATTCTCCATCATTTCCTCCGTCTAAAAGTTAATTAACTAGATTCAATGCGATGCATGCGCCATGCTCAAGTAAACGATGGTCAAGACCATGAAGATAAACGCCTGCAAGGTGATGATCAGAATATGAAACACCGCCCACGGAAAACTCAACACGGGTTGAATATACCAAGGCAAAAGAGCGATCAAGATGAAGATCAACTCCCCGGCGTACATATTGCCAAACAGTCGCAAAGCCAAGGATACCGGTCGCGCAAGCTCTTCTACCAACCTAAGGATCAAATTAAAGGGCATAAACCACACGCCAAAAGGGTGAACCAAGATCTCTTTGATGAACTCCCCCGGTCCTTTGACTTTGAGACTGTAATACAAGATCAGGAAGAACACCGTGATCGACATTGCGAAGGTCGCGTTGAGATCGGTGCTCGGGACCACCCTAAGGTAGGGCGTCCCTTCTAAGGCGGCGATAGTGGGCAAAAGATCCACCGGCAAAAGATCCATGGCGTTCATCAAGAACACCCAGCAAAAAACCGTCAAGGCCAGCGGAGCGATAAGCGGATTGCGACCGTGAAAAGCATCCTTGACTTGCGCATCGACAAACTCGACCAACATCTCAGCGAAATTCTGGATTGGCCCTGGGACGCCAGAAGTCGCACGCTCGGCAGCGTATTTGAAAGTCAAAGCGAAAATCAAACCCAGAATGCCGGAGAAAAACAACGTATCCAGATGCAAGGTCCAAAAGCCTTGGCCGATATGCAACGGCGTCAGATGGTGAACGATATACTCAGTCGCCCGCATGTTTGCTCTAATTCCTTCAGCTCAAGTTTGTTCGCTCAATAAAAGCGCTACCCAAAACACGCTCAAAACCGCTATAAATCCTATCAGTAATGCTACGAAGCGGACTCCTGGGGTACGCAGTGCCAAGAAAAACAAAACCCCAACTAACCCTAGCTTGACCGCTTCGCCCAAGTAAAATCCGCGCACGATCTGCTGCGGTGTTTTACCCTGACTCTGGCTGACCTTTAAGGCGAAGTAGGCGTTCGGCAGAAAGGCGATCAACCCTCCAAGCCCTGCCGACTTAGCTACCTGCCAGCCAAAGCCTGCCAGCCCCCCCAAACAGACCACAATCAGCGCCGCCGCTTGCATGTAGAGAATTTTGCCAAGTTCGGCAGCGACGTTCACGCTCATGTATCTCTCCATGCGCGCACAAATCTAGAATTCTATCGGCCGACCCAAATGAAATCAAGCAAAGTTCCCGCTTTTCGCGGCTTGCAAACGCTTCAGCGCAGTCTTTCTAGGAATCCCTCCAGCTCCTCTAAGTCGCTGTAGTGGATTATTAGCTGTCCCTTACCTTGCTTGCTATGGCGGATAGTTACCCGAATGCCCCACCGGGCGATCAGTTCGTCCTGTAAGCGCTTAACGTCTGGATCAACCCGAGCGAAACCGGAAGAAGCAACGCCGCTTTGGAGCCTTTTTACCAATTGCTCGGTCGCTCTTACGGTCAGCTTGCTGTTAGCCACCTTCTGCGCCGTTTCGATTTGCTGGTCTCTTGCCAAGCCAAGCAAAGCCCGGGCATGACCCATTTCGATCCTACCTTCGGCTAATAGCTTTTTGACTTCAGGATGAAGCTCCAAAAGCCGAAGCAGATTGGTAACGGTGGCGCGAGATTTGCCAATTGCCTCCGCCAGTTGCTGATGGGTCATGGCAAACTCTTCCGCCAAGCGTTGCATGGCCTCCGCTTGCTCGACCGGATTGAGGTCTTCGCGCTGGATATTTTCGATCAGGGCCAAGGCCAACGCGGCGCGGTCATCGAGCTTGCGCACCACTACAGGAACTTCGCTCAGTCCCGCAAGACGCGCTGCCCGCCAGCGGCGTTCGCCGGCGATCAGTTCGTAGCGGTCATTGGCGTTTGGCCGAACGACGATCGGTTGCACCAGCCCATGCGTTTTGATGGACTCGGCCAACTCCTGCAATCGTTCAAGATCGATGGTCTTGCGCGGCTGAAAGCGGCTCGGTTCGATTCGGTCCAGGGGTAAGGTCTGGGGTGAAGATTCTGGATTGGCAAAAACCGCATCGCCTAGCAGCGCATCCAGTCCTCGTCCTAGACCACGCTTCTTAACCGCCATTGCTTACCTTGCCGTGCTTGCCGACAATTTCGCCCGCCAGCGCTAAATACGCGAGAGCCCCGCGGGAAGTGCGATCGTAGTGGATTACCGGCAAACCGTGGCTTGGCGACTCGGCCAAGCGGATGTTGCGGGGGATGCAGGTGCGCAGCAGCTTGACTCCGAAATGAGCCTGAAGCTGCTCTGAGACATCCTTGGTCAGCCGGCTTCGCGGATCGTACATCGTGCGCAGCAGCCCTTCGATCTCGAGACGCGGATTGACTGTTTTGCGGAGGTTGGCCACCGTTTCCAGCAGTGCCGAGAGGCCTTCCAGGGCGTAATATTCGCACTGCATTGGAATTAGTACCGAATCGGCTGCCACCATAGCGTTCAAAGTCAGCATGTTGAGCGAAGGGGGGCAATCGATGAGGACGTATTGATAGCCCTCTAAGCAGTTTGCAAGCGCTTCACGGAGACGGCGTTCGCGGCGCGGAACCTGAAGCAACTCTACTTCCGCCGCAGTCAGGTCCGCGTTGGCGGGAACGAGGTCAAATTGCAGTTTCGATAGAGTTACGATGATCTGACTGGGATCGGATCGACCTAGCAGCAAGTCGTAACAAGTTTTCTCCAACGCGTTTTTATCCACACCGCACCCCATGGTGGCGTTGCCCTGAGGATCGATGTCGACCAACAGCACTTTGCGCTTGGTCAAAGCCAGAGAAGCCGCTAAGTTGATGCTGGTGGTCGTTTTGCCGACGCCGCCTTTTTGATTCGCAATTGCGATGATCCTCGTCATAAGACGTTAAGTCGGGCGGATTTCGATCAAGTGGCGATCTGCCTTAAGGCCTGGCACCCGCAGCGGAAAAACCCGAGGGTTAAAAACAGCCACTGCCGAGAGTTCAGCCTCAGGATAACGCCCTTTCATCGCCAAAAATTTTCCTCCCTGGGCCAGAAGGTGGCGGCACAGCGCAAAGCTGCGGCTAACCTCAGCAAACGCTCGAGTAACGATGGTGTCGAATCGATGGGCATTGGAATAGCGCTCGACACGGGCGTGAACCGCCTCCACGTTGTCTAGCCCAAGTTCTAGCGCCATCTGCAGCACAAAGCGAACCTTTTTCGCTACTGCGTCGAGCAGCACGAAGCGAAGCTGTGGAAAAAAAATTGCCAGAGGCAAGCCCGGGAAACCGGCGCCGGTCCCTACATCCAAAATCCTTTGGCCGTGTAGGTACGGGTAAATCGCTAGGCTATCGAGCACATGCGTGCAAACGAACCCGGCTTCGTCGTCCACTGCGGTGAGATTGAACACGCGGTTCCAGCGCTGCAAACCCTGATGAAGTTTTGCGATTTTGCCGATTCGCTCGGGGGTCGGCACAAGCCCCAGTTCGTTTAAACCTGAAAGCAGCTTTTCCATCAGGCGCTTTTCTTTTTCAGATGCACCAAAAGCAAGGAAATCGCTGCCGGGGTCACGCCTGGGATCCGCGCTGCCTGCCCTAGGGTGGCTGGCTTGTGAGACGCCAGTTTCTCGCGCACTTCGTTGGACAATCCAGTCACTGCGTGATAGTCCAGGGTCTTTGGTAAAACCAGGTCCTCGTAACGGCGAGTGCGTTCGATTTCGGTTTGTTGGCGCTCGATATAGCCCGCGTATTTGGCTTGGATTTCTACTTGCTCGAGCACCGCGGGATCCAAATCGGCTAACTTGAGCAATTCCAACTCCGCAAGGCGGTGAACGCTTACCTCTGGGCGCCGCAAAAGCTCCAGCAGATTGGTCTCGCGCTGGAGGGGAGTCGGCAGGATTTGAGCCAGCTTTGTTGCTTCGGGTTGGTCGGGCTGCACCCAGGTGCTGGCCAAATCCTCTTGCAAGCGCGCAATGGCTTCGCGTTTGCGTTGAAAAGCTTTCCAGCGGGCATCGTCCACCAGTCCCAATTCTCGGCCCTTTTCGGTCAAGCGCAAGTCGGCGTTGTCCTCGCGCAGCAGCAGCCGATATTCGGCACGGCTGGTAAACATCCGGTAAGGCTCTTCGGTGCCGCGGGTGATCAAATCGTCGATCAGCACGCCGATATAAGCTTCATCGCGCCGCGGCCACCAAGGTTCCTTGCCCTGCGCCTTGCGCGCAGCGTTGAGGCCGGCGATTAACCCTTGGGCGGCGGCTTCTTCGTAACCGGTGGTGCCGTTGATCTGGCCGGCGAAGAACAAATTTTCCATCGCTTTGGTCTCTAGGCTTGGGTGAAGCCCGCGCGGGTCGAAAAAATCGTATTCGATGGCGTACCCTGGACGGGTAATGTGGGCGTTCTCGAACCCTCGAATGGAACGGATAAAAGTCAACTGGACGTCGAACGGCAAGCTGGTCGAGACCCCGTTAGGATAGACTTCATGGGTATTGAGTCCCTCCGGCTCTACGAAAATCTGGTGGGAATCGCGCTCGGCAAAACGCACTACTTTGTCCTCGATGGAAGGACAGTAACGCGGACCCACTCCTTCGATGACTCCTGTAAACATCGGTGAGCGATCTAAGCTGGCGCGGATGATTTCGTGGGTTTTTGGATTCGTGCGGGTAATGTGGCACAGCACCTGGGGCGGGTGATCCTCGGGTTTGCCGAGGAAAGAAAACACTGGGGTTGGGGTGTCGCCCGGCTGGGCTTCCATCACCTGGTAGTTTAGGCTCCGCCCGTCTAGGCGCGGCGGCGTACCGGTTTTGAGGCGGCCCACGCAAAACGCCATTTCTCGCAACCTAGAAGCGAGGGCGTTGGCGGGGCTGTCGCCGGCGCGTCCGCCTGGGTAATTTGTTAGGCCGATATGGATTACCCCGCCTAGGAAAGTTCCCACCGTCAGCACCACGCAGCGGGCTTTGAATCGCAGTCCCATTTGAGTGACGACGCCGGCGGCGCGGTGGTTTTCGACGATCAGATCCGAGACTGTCTGCTGAAATAGCCAGAGGTTGGGCTGGCTTTCCAATGCGTGGCGCACGACTCGTTTATACAGAACTCGGTCAGTTTGGGCACGGGTCGCCCGCACCGCTGGTCCCTTGGATGCGTTCAAGATCCGAAAATGAATCCCGGCGAGATCGGCGGCACGGGCCATAAGTCCACCTAGGGCATCGATTTCCTTGACCAGATGCCCTTTGCCGATGCCGCCGATGGCGGGGTTGCAGCTCATTTGTCCTAGGGTTTCGATGTTCTGGGTCAGAAGCAAAGTCTTGGCTCCACAGCGGGCTGCGGCTAGGGCCGCTTCGGTTCCCGCGTGGCCACCACCGACCACGATCACGTCAAACGGTTGGGTGAAGTCCATCGCTCAAGTCGGCTTCGTGTCTGGTTGCGTGCATATTATACAGATCGGGGCTCTGTGCGGGTGCTTCGAGGCCAAGTTTTGGGAAAGTCGTTGGCTTATTACTATTACTACTAATAAATATTAATAAATTAATAATAATAGGGCCGATTTTTTTGCCTTTTTTGTCCAAAGTCATGAAAAAACCCTTTATGTTTCATCTACTTATATTGAAGAAGCCTGTGGATAAGTCTGTGCATAACCCTGTGGATTATTTGTGGATAAAAGCGAAAATGAGCACTTATCCACAACTTATCCACAGGTTTTCCACAGACTTATCCACAAAGTTATCCACAGGGACTTGCGAAGAAAAAGCTTGGCCTTTGTGCTCATGCAGGCTATGATTTAGCCTCGTTCACCAACCCCAGCATAGCCATTCATCATGCAAGTCTCTGAAAATAAAGTTGTTTCAATCCATTACACGCTTACGAACGATGCCGGCGAAGTGATTGACACGTCCGTGGGGCGCGCTCCCTTGAGTTACTTACACGGCGCCGGCAACCTGATTCCGGGTTTGGAGAAGGCCCTAGAGGGCAAGGCTTGTGGGGATCACATCGATGTTAGCCTCGCTCCAGAGGAAGCCTATGGGCAGCGCGACGAAGCCTTGATCCAAGTCGTTCCGAAAAGCGCCTTTGAGGGCATAGAAGAAATTGAGCCGGGCATGCAGTTTCAGGCCCAAACGCCAGCCGGCAGACAGATTTTAACGGTCGTGGAGGTTTATGAGGATGAAGTAGTGATCGATGGCAACCATCCCCTGGCCGGTGAAACCTTACACTTCTCAGTTGAAATCACCGAAGTTCGCGAGGCCACCGAGGAAGAGCTAGCTCATGGCCACGCCCACTAACCGACTGTCCAGCACTCAGATCTGAACTTAAGCCGATCCTTCGCTTCGAGCAAGGATCGGCTCTCTTGCTAGCCTTGTTTCCCTAGCGACGCCGTATTATCTTAAAGCGGCAATCCTTCAGGGAGAAATTATGCGGAATTGGAAGCGACTTGCGCTGATGCTTGGCGCCGGCGTTTTGCTTCTGGCGCTTTTGGCGCTGATCGTTGGGGCGTTGCTTAGCCATTTCCTTATCGATCTGTGGTGGTTCCTCTCTCTAGACTTTGGCGGCTATTTCTGGTTACGCCTGCTTTATCGATACATCCTCTCAGGGGGAGTGACGCTTGGGTTTTTTGTTCTGTTCTTTGCCAACTTCTGGGTGGCTTCCCGCTACCTTGGGGTTTATGTCCGACCGCAAGCGAAGGGAAAGTTAAGGCTGCTGCATCGTTTTCAGACCGGAGCAATGGAGGTTTATACTCCGTTGTCTTTGGTTCTGGCCGTTGTTTTGGCGCTTCCCTTCTACCGCGAGTGGGAAGCCGGGTTATTGTTTTTCTTCGGCCCTGCCGCTGGGGTTCAAGATCCCGTTTATGGCAATGACGTCGGCTTCTACCTGTTTCGGCTGCCTATCTTTTTGATGCTCCAGCGCGAGCTGCTGATCACCTTTTTGATATTGCTGCTCGCTAGCTTCGTTTTATACTGGATCGAACATCGCGTAGCCGGGGAGGAAAAAGTTCCTTTTCCGACAGGCGCCAAAATTCATCTGACACTGCTGGCGATTTTGGTGGCCCTGATCCAAGGATGGGGATTCATGCTCGAGCGGTTTTCACTGCTCTACGTAAGCTCCCACGAACCGGTCTTTTATGGTCCAGGCTTTGTGGAGATGCGCTACCAACTTCCCCTTATCTGGTTGTCGGTCTTCTTTTTTCTCAGTGTTTCTGGCGCGGCGATCGTCTATGCCCATCGCCGCCAAGGTTTAGCAGTCGGGGTAGCGTCAGGCATCTGTTTGTTGTTAGTTTTGGGTCTGCGCAAACTCGAATTGATCCCCGCTTTACTGGAACAGTACATCGTCCGGGCCAATCCGGTGACTACTGAAGGTCGCTACATGCGCAATAACATCGAGGCGACTTTGGCCGCTTATGGCCTGACCAAGGTCACCACGGTGGATTTTAAACTCAGCCGGCAGCCGGAAAACGACATCACCGGTCGAGAGATAGAGGATTACATTGCCAATATTCCGGTGTGGGATGAGGCCTTTTTGTCCGATGTCTACCAGCAGCTTCAGGGACTTCGGCCTTATTATCAATTTTCCCCGGTAGACGTGGCGCGCTATTCGATCCAGGGCCAAGTTCAGCAGGTTAACTTAGCTGCGCGTGAAGTCAACCTCGCCCAGCTCCCGCGCGAGGCGGCAGAGACTTGGGAAAACAAGCACTTGCGTTACACTCACGGTTATGGAGTGGTGATGACCCCGGCCGCTCAAGAAGGAGAACGGCCGATGACGTGGTATATCTACGATCTTACCTTGGAGTCTCCGGTCGGATTCCACATCGACGATCCAGACATTTACTACGGCCAGGAAAATCTCCCCTACGCCATCGTGCCCAATAAGCTAGAGATCGCGGAAATCGCCGGGACTCCGCAGACTCCGGCGAAATACCACGGCGGAGGAGGGATAGAAATCAAGTCTTTGTTTCGCAAATTGATTGCGGCGATCTATTTTCAGGAACCCAAGATTTTCTTCTCCATCAATGTCACCGACGAAAGCCGGCTCAGGATTCGGCGTAACATCCGCGAGCGAATCAAGGAGCTTGCCCCGTATTTGATTTTGGACAGCGATCCTTACATCGTCGTAACCCGTGAGCGTTTGTATTGGCTGGTAGATGCTTATACTGTCTCGCGTTGGTATCCGGTTTCGAAAACCACGGTCTTAGCCGACGACTGGTTGGATGGAGTAAGCGAGATCAATTACATCCGCAATTCGGTTAAGATCGTGGTGGATGCTTACGACGGCCACGTCGATTTTTATATCGCCGATCCCGAGGATCCCATCATCCGCGCTTATTCTCGGGCTTATCCCGGAGTATTCAAGCCGATCGCCGCGATGCCTTTGGAATTGCAGGCCCAGTTACGTTACCCAAGGGATATCTTTTATCTGCAGATGCGGATCTATGCCAAATACCACCAGCGCCAACCGGAATTGTTTTATCAACAATCGGAAACCTGGAGCCTCGCCCGTACCGGGGATGCCCCCAAAAGACCTTATTATTTGACCGTCAAGCTAGTGGAACGGGAGCACCCCAATCTGCAGCCTTTCGTGCAAATTTGCCCTCTGACTCCAATCGGGCGAGATAATTTGAGCGCTTTGGCGCTGGCCGGAGTGCGGGATTTAAAGGAAGGCCCTTACCGCCCGGAACTTGTGGTTTACCAGTTTGGCAAGGAATTTCAGGTAGAAGGGCCAGCGCAGATCACGGCCTTGATTGACCAAAATCCAGAGATTTCTGCTTCTTTTACTTTGTGGGGCCAGCTGGGTTCCGAGGTGCGGCGGGGCAGGATCATCGTCCTGCCGATCGGCCACTCGGTGCTGTACGTTCAGCCGGTTTATCTTATCTCAGCAGGGCAAACTAAGATTCCTCAGTTAATGCGCGTCATCGTCTCCATGGGTGGAGTCGTAGTGATGGAGCGCACCTTAAAGGAAAGCTTTGACAAGCTGCGCCGGTTGCTGGAAGAAAAGACCCGCCAGGAGGGACGGCTGCTCGGGTAGGTCGATCCTATCGGGCAGTGAGCGTTTTGACTCCGCTTTCTGTTCCTAGAAGGACAACATCGGCCGGCCGCAAAGCAAAGATCCCTACGGTCACTACCCCAGGGATATCGTTAATGGTTTGCTCCAGCTCGATCGGATTGAGAATCTCTAAGTTGTGGACGTCGATAATCTGATTGCCGTTGTCGGTGATATAGCCTTCCCGCCACTCTGGCCTTCCCCCAAGTTTCACCATTTGGCGGGCGACGAAACTCCTAGCCATGGGAATAACCTCGATAGGCAGCGGGAACCTGCCCAAGTAATCGACGTATTTGCTCTCGTCGGCGATACAGACGAACTTGCGGCTAGCGGCAGCGATGATCTTCTCGCGCGTCAAGGCACCGCCTCCCCCTTTGATGAGTTGTAGTCTGGGGTTAATTTCGTCGGCGCCGTCGATGTAGATCTCCAGTTCCCCTACGGCGTTCAGATCCAGCACCGGGATACCGAGTTTTTTCAAACGCTGTGTGGTTCCCTCAGAGCTGGATACGGCCCCTTCAACCTTGGACTTGAAGTTGGCAAGAAGCTCAATGAAATGGTTGACGGTGGAACCGGTGCCAATCCCTAAAATAGGGGTATCATCGATATAATTTAACGCTGCTTCAGCAGCCTTGCGCTTGAATGCATCTTGTAAGCTCACGAGTTCCTCCTGGCTGAGTGAAAATTTAAATAATAGCGACCCTCTAATACCATTGACAATCCGGTGCGTGCCGTTTGGCGGCTATTGAGCAGGATCGGCCAAAGAAAGAATGAGACGCCAGTGCTCTGAGTTTACCGGCATGACCGATAAGCGATTGCCTGGCTCGAGGAGTAATAGTCCTGAAAGCTCAGGGTGGCGTTTTAGCTCGGCTAAGGTGACCGGATGAGCAAATTTGCGCACCAGCTTGACGTCTACTGCAAACCAGCGCGGTCGATCGGGCGTGCTTTTGGGATCAAAGTAAAGGCTCGCTGGATCCCAGGCGGTGGGATCGGGATAAGCTCCGCGGATTATTTGAACGATTCCTGAAATTCCGGGTTGCCTGCAGCTGGAGTGGTAGAAAAAAGCCTGATCCCCTTTACGGATTCGATCCCGTAAGAAATTGCGAGCTTGGTAATTGCGCACCCCGTCCCAGCGTGTAGCTTGATTGGGGCATTCGGCTAGGTCGTCGATACTAAAAACCGAAAGCTCGGATTTGAAAAGCCAGTAATTTGGGAAAAAAGCGTTCACTTTGACAGGTCAAGAATAGCATCCCCCGCCTGCGCCGTAACACCCTTTCGCTCTTGAACCGAACGGTTCAAGTGGAGGCTTCTGGTAGCGAATTAGGCTTTCCGCTCGCTGGCGGACATGCACACATCGCTACACCCCCGCCTCCTGGGTTTTGAATTAGGCTCAAGAAGTAACCCAGAGTGTTTCGAACGCTGCAGGGGATACCAAAAACAAATATATCACCAATTTAAAAAGTTATCTAGGAGCTACTTCTTTGAGTTAGGGCTTCGTCCACCAGCGCGTTGAGCTTGGCAATTCGTTGGCTTATCCGACTCTGTAATTCCAAGTGTTGCGCCTGCAATTGCATTAGTTCGTAAACGAGGTTTAAAGCGGCTACGATGGCAATCCGGTCGGAGCTGCTCGTCATCCCTGCAGCACGAACTGCACGCATCTCGGCATCTAACCGGTGTGCGGCAGCAACCAACCGCGACTGCTCTTCCGGTCGGCAGCGCAACTTGTATTCCCGTCCCAAGATCTGAACAGTGATGGCTTCCATTAGCTCAGCGACTGCATGCGTTCAAGCATTTGTTTGACTCGCTTGCGGGCGGATTGAGCACAGCTTAAATATCGATCGCGTTCGGCAGTTAAAAGACTTAGCTGTTCCTTTAACTGTTGGTTTTCGATGCAGAGTTTCTCGCACAAGGCTGCTAGACGCTCGATTTTTTCGGTCAGTGTTTTCAATTCTTGTTCCAGATCCGGGGAAATGGCCATATTGCTCAAGCCATTTAAGAAATTAAAAATGGTAGCATAAGCGATCTCCTTACGTGCAAGGTAGCTGATGCAGTCGCCGTTATAAGAGAGGTACGATGAAAGCTGAAGTCTTTGCCCACCGCCGCGCAGATTTTCTGACCCGCCTCGGTGAGGAAGCGGCGGCGATTTTGGCCGCCGCACCACCTAGACTGCGCAACCGCGATGTAGAATTTCCTTATCGTCAGGACAGCGATTTTTACTATTTGACCGGCTTCCCTGAACCCAACGCTGTGGCTGTGTTTTTGCCTGGACGCAAGCGCGGTCAATATGTTCTGTTTTGCCAAGAATACGACGCGCAGAAAGCGATCTGGGAGGGGGATCATGCTGGATTAAAAGGTGCCCGTAAGCTTTACGGTGCCGAAGAGGCCTACTCTATTAATGAAATCGATGCGGTGATCCCTAAGCTTTTGGTTGGCCGCAAGCGCCTTTATTGCAGTTTGGGCAAAGACCTGCAATTTGAGCAAAAAGTTTTCCTCTGGGTAGGTGCGGTCAAACGCCAGGCGCGGGCTGGGGTGGGAGCTCCCGAGGAATTCATCGACATCGGTCGGGTGCTGCACGAGATGCGCCTGATCAAATTCCCTGAGGAAGTGGCTGCCATACGCCGAGCCGCAGAAATTTCTGCCCAAGCCCATCTTCGGGCGATGCAAGTCTGTCGCCCTGGGCTGTATGAATATCAGATCGAAGCGGAGATCATCCATCAGTTCATGCAAAACGGTGCGCGCTCGCCGGCTTATCCCAGTATCGTTGCGAGCGGTGCCAATGCCTGCGTGCTTCACTACACGAGTAATAATAAACGACTTGCGGCCGGCGAACTGCTGTTGATCGATGCCGGCGCAGAATACGATTATTATGCCGCTGATGTTACCCGGACCTTTCCGGTGGATGGCCGGTTTACCTCGCCCCAGCGGGCTATTTACGAGTTGGTGTTGGAAGCCCAGCTGGCAGCTATAGACAAAGTGCGTCCCGGCAATCGGTGGAACGAGCCGCATGAAGCCGCAGTTCGGGTTTTGGTCAAGGGGTTAGTGAAACTAGGCTTGCTGGACGGGAGCCCGGCGCGTCTGATCAAAAGCGAGGCATACAAAGACTTTTACATGCATCGCACCGGTCATTGGCTGGGCATGGATGTTCACGACGTAGGAAGTTATAAAGTTGACGACGAGTGGCGAGAGTTGCGTCCAGGGATGGTGTTGACGGTAGAACCCGGTCTTTATATTAGACCAAATTGCAAGCACGTTCCTAAGAAATGGCGAGGAATCGGCGTGCGCATCGAGGACGATGTGCTCGTGACCGAGTCTGGCTGCGAGGTGCTTACAGAGGCGGTTCCTAAAACTGTTGAGGCAATTGAGGCATGGATGGGAGCCAAGCGTGAAAACCTATGACGTGCTAATCGTCGGGGGGGGATTGACCGGCAGCAGTCTGGCATTGATGCTTTCGCGCTTAGGACTTGCGATCGCTTTAGTGGAAGCGGTCGATCCTGAGCGGCGTTGGCATTCCCCGGCTGGGGAACGAGCTTTGGCTTTGGCTAAAGGGTCAGTGGAAATCTTCGATGCTCTTGGAATTTGGACAAAAGTAGCCAAGCTGGCTACGCCGATTCGGTATATCCACGTATCCGACCGCGGGCATTTTGGCAAAACCCGCTTTGATGCCTCGGAAATGGGCATAGATGCCTTTGGTCAGGTGGTGCTGGCTAGGGATTTGGAACAAGCGGTAGCCAGTGCTTGCGGAGAAGCAGAGATCGACGTACTCTGCCCTGCTCAAGTTACAGGACTTCGGATAGAACCTAAAGCGGCGGAAGTGTGCTTGCTCCAAGACAGGCGAGCATTTAGTTGCCGTGCGCGTTTGGTCGTAGCGGCCGATGGGGGAAAATCTAAAATCCGTCAATGGGTGGGCATTGGCCAAACGGTGCATGATTACTATCAAACCGCCGTAGTTGGCAGAGTTTATTCGGAAAAGCCTCATCAGTACGCCGCTTATGAAAGATTTACAGATTCTGGGCCATTGGCGCTTCTGCCTTTGCAAGGAGGAAACAGCGCCCTGATTTGGAGTCACTTTTTAGAAGAAGCAAAAATCGTGCAAACTTTGCCTGCAGACCAGTTTGCGCTGTGTTTGCAGAAAGCATTTGGCTGGAGGCTTGGGCGTTTAAAGCTGGTATCACCGCTTTGCAGCTTTCCCCTCTGTTTGATCCGGGCAAAGTGTCTGTTTGCGGAACGGGTTGTCTTGGTGGGAAACGCTGCTCATCAGCTCCATCCGGTCGCTGGCCAGGGTTTCAATCTTGGTTTGCGGGACGTTGTGGTGTTGACTAAATTAATGGAAGAGTATTTGCCTCGAGGATACGATCCTGGGGCGTTTACTTTACTCGAACGTTATGCCAAAATGCGTTTTCCCGATCACGATCGGGTCATAGGGTTCAGCCATGGACTGATCCGGTGCTTTACTCCTCCTTTAAAACCTTTGGCTTTGATGCGCAGTTTTGGGTTGGTCGCTCTGGATCACTTGCCGCTTGGCAAGCGATTGCTCACCCAGCATGGGATGGGGATAACTGGATCGGAATGGCTCGCGTGATCAAGGGTTTTTGCTTTTCTAAAGTCCCGAGTGCAACGCTGTCTTACTTAAGGGAATTTAT